>JBEKUT010000132.1:0-15623 GCA_049514735.1 Bryobacteraceae bacterium | reverse complement strand
CTTCGAATTTCGCGGCGTGTCATTCTCCTATGCGGGCTCGGAAAAGAAAGTCCTCGATAGCATCGACTTTCGTTTCGACGCCGGAGAACGGATTGCCCTGATCGGTGAAAATGGAGCCGGTAAGACGACGCTCGTCAAGCTTCTCGCCCGGCTCTACGATCCTACGGAAGGCGCGATTCTTCTCGACGGCGTCGATCTGCGCGATTACAATGTCGCAGACCTGCGCCGCGAAATCGGCGTGATTTTCCAGGATTACATGCGCTACGATATGCTGGCGCGCGACAACATCGGCGTCGGCCGCATCGACGAGATGGACGATCTGACGCGCATCGAGCGGGCGGCGCGCAAGAGCCTCGCCGAGCCGCTCATCGCGACACTTCCTGGCGGCTACGATCAGATGTTGGGACGGCGTTTCGACGAGGGCGTCGACCTCTCGGCGGGCCAATGGCAGAAAATCGCGCTCGCGCGGGCCTACATGCGCGATGCACAGGTCCTGATTCTCGATGAGCCGACGGCCAGCCTCGACGCGCGCGCCGAGTACGAGGTGTTCCTGCGCTTTACCGAATTGACGCGGGACCGCATGGCTGTCCTGATTTCTCATCGGTTCTCTACCGTGCGCATGGCCGATCGGATTCTAGTTCTGGCCGGCGGCATCATCCAGGAACAAGGCACGCACGAACAGTTGCGGGCGCTTGGCGGGCGATATTCGGAGTTGTTCGAACTGCAGGCCGCAGGCTATCGCTAAGCGATGTAAGAATCGGCGTTGATCGGTGTTGATCGGCGGCCAAATTTAACGATCGCGGCTCTCCGCAGTTCGCAACAGGGCGCGTATGTTTTCCGCGTCCATCTGCACGGTCGCGCGAAGCGTTTCCACATCGCGGGTGAGGAGTTCCACTTTCTTCGTGAGAGCCTGAATTCGTTCGTCGATTGCCATTTCCCGTTGCCCTTAGCTTAGCGCAGCGACGCCGCAATCTTAAGCTGAAACTCCTTCGCCTTCGCCATAATTTCCACTGCGTTCAACGTCAACGAGCGCCCATCCCGCACGATCGGTTTGCCATTCACCGTCACATCCTGCACATCCGATCCCTTTAACGCATACACAATCTGCGAGTACACGTTGTACATCGGCACGGCATGCGGACGATCCAGCCGCAGCGTAATAAAATCGGCGCGCTTGCCCGCTTCGAGCGATCCAATTTCCTTCTCCATACCCACCACGCGCGCTCCCCTAATCGTCGCCATCTCGATCGCCTGCAGCGCCGGCAACGCGCGCGGATCGCCGCTGGTGACCTTCTGAAGATCGGAGGCGAGATTCATGTCCTCCATCAGATCGAAATCGTTATTACTGCCCGCCGGCCCATCGGTCCCGACACCGACCGGAACGCCCGCGGCTAACAATTTCAAAACGGGCGCCACGCCGCTCGCGAGCTTCATGTTGCTCGACGGGCAGTGTGCGATTCCAGTCCCATGCCGTTTCAAAATCGCGATGTCTTTGTCGTCCAGCCACACGCCGTGCGCGGCGATCGTCGGACCGTCCAGCACCCCCACCACATCGAGCACCTGCGTCGGGCTCATGCCGCGCTTCGCTTCCGCCTCGTCGTTCTCATGCTTCGTTTCGGAGAGATGAATCACGAGTGGAACGGAGTAGCGATTCGCCAGGCGGCGGCAGGCGCGCAGATCCGCATCGCTGTTCGTATAAAGCGCGTGGGGCGCAACGGCGGGAACCACCAGCGGATCTTTATTATACTGCTGGATGAATCGCTCGGTATATTTCAGAGCATCGGCGACCGTCTTCGAATCCGGCGATGGAAATCCAATAACAGTTTCACCGAGCACGCCGCGCATCCCAGCCTCCTTCGTAGCTTGCGCCGCGCGATCCTCGAAGTAATACATGTCGACGAACGTGGTGGTCCCGGAGAGCATCATTTCGAGGCACCCCAGACGCGTTCCCCACAGCACGAAATCCGGCGAGACATTCTTCGCTTCGGCGGGGAAGATGAATTTTGTAAGCCAGTCCTGCAGCGTGAGATCGTCGGCGATGCCGCGCATCAACGACATCGCGGCGTGCGTATGCGTATTGATCAGGCCCGGCATCAGAATAGCGTCCGGACGGTCGAAGTGCTGCCTGGCCTGATATTGCTTTTCGATCTCCGCGCGCGGCCCGACGGCGGCGATGCGTTCGCCTTGCACTGCCACCGCGCCATTCTCAATCAGGCGGCGCGACGCGTCCATTGTGACCACATAACGCGCCGTATAAATCGCGTCCGCCTGCTCCGCGCGGGCCGCAACAAAAAAAACGCAAACCGCAACGATTGTTTTAAAGGAACGAAGCATCGAAGGGCCTCGGAAATAGATCTTTCATCCGGAACGTTTCGCTCTTGCCGCGTAGATTCACCAGCGTCACTTCGACGTCGCCGCAAAACTCCCACAAGATCTGCCGGCACGCACCGCAGGGAGGCGTGAGCACATCGGTGTCGGCCGCAACGGCAACGCGAGTAAATTTTCGCGCGCCTTCCGAGATCGCTTTGAATACCGCGACCCGTTCGGCGCAGACCGACAGGCCATACGTGGCGTTCTCCACATTGCAGCCGGTAAAGACCCGGCCGGATTCATCCTCGATCGCCGCGCCCACCTTGAAATTCGAAAATGGAGCATGCGCGTTCAGCCGCACTTCGAGCGCGGCTGCGAGCAGATCAGGCATTGGCGAGCCTCGGCAGCACTGCTTTCAGAAGCTTCACCAACGTGCCGCGCACACGGAGACCCGTCTCGAGCACTTCCTCATGATTGATTTTCTGAGCCGTAATCCCGGCGGCCATATTCGTCACGCAGGAAATTGCCAGCACCCTCAATCCCAGATAATTCGCGACGACCACTTCGGGAACCGTGGACATTCCAACCAGGTCCGCGCCAATCGTTCGCAGGAACCGAATCTCAGCCGGAGTCTCATAATTCGGACCCGACAAAGCCGCGTAGACGCCCTCTGGCAGGTCGATTCGCAGTTCGCGAGCCGCGGAGTGCGCGACGGCTCGATAGGCAGCGCAATACGCATCGGTCAGATCCGGGAAACGCGGCCCCAGTGCGTCATCGTTCGGGCCGATCAGCGGATTCATGCCCTGTAAGTTGATATGGTCCGAAATCAGAACGAGTCCGCCTTGCTTATAGGACAAATTGATGCCGCCCGCGGCATTTGTAAAAACGAACGACTTCACGCCCAGTTCCGCAAGCACCCGCACGCCAGTGGTGACCTGGAGCGGAGTGTAGCCTTCGTAGAAATGCGCGCGGCCCGACATGACCGCGATTTCCAAACTGTCCAAAGAGCCGATGACTAACCGGCCAGCGTGGCCCATGGCGGTGGAGTGCGGCCAGCCGGGGATATTCGCGTAAGGGATCGCCAACGCATCCGTCAGCTCGTCCGCGAATGCGCCGAGCCCGCTGCCGAGCACCACCGCAATCCGCGGCGCTGCCTGCGTGACCGATCGTATATAACGCGCCGCTTCGCTCACAACAACATCCCCGCAATACAGGCCGACATAAAGTTCGCCATGGTCCCCGCGGCCACTGCCCTCAATCCCAACCGCGCAAGATCGGACTTGCGGCTCGGAGCTAACGCCCCGATGCCGCCGATCTGAATCGCGATGGAACTCAGGTTGGCGAATCCGCAAAGAGCATACGTCGCAATAGTGAAAGACCGCGGATCCAAATGACCCTTCATGGGACCAAGCTGCTGAAATGCGATAAATTCATTCAAGATCAGACGGATCCCCAAAAGATCGCCCACTGCCTGACAGTCGTTCCACTTGACCCCTAGAAGCCACGCGACTGGAGCAAAGACCCAACCGCAGATCTTCTGCATCGATAAATTCCAATTGCCCAGAACGCCGTTCACCAACGCGATCAGCGCCAGGAACGCGATCAACATTGCCGCGATATTCAGACACAAGTGCATGCCGTCGCTCGCCCCACGCGCGGCCGCGTCGATCAGGTTCACGCCCGGCTTCTCAACTTGAATCTGCACTGTTCCCGCCGTCGCTGGATGGCCGGTTTCAGGAATCAGGATCTTCGCCAGCATGATGGTGGCTGGCGCTGTCATGATAACGGCCGTCAGCAAATGCTCGATGGAAACATGCGCCATCAAGACATACGCTGCCATTACTGCGCCCGAGACGTGCGCCATGCCGCTGGTCATAATCGTAAACAATTCCGATTCCGTCAGGCCTGCCAGAAAGGGCCGGATGGTGAGCGGCGCTTCCGTCTGCCCCATGAAGATGCTGGCCGCAACGTTCGTCGATTCGGCCCCGCTCGCTCCCATCACTTTTTGCATTAGCACCGCCATGCCTTTCACGAAAATCTGCATGACGCCGAAGTAGTAAAGGATGGCCATCAGGCTCGCGATGAAGATAATGATCGGCAAAACCTGAAAGGCGAAGATGACTCCGAACTGAGCCGAGCCGCCGCCGAGCTGATCTCCGAACACAAACTTGCTGCCGGCGGCCGAGTAGCCGAGTAGCGCGTTCACGCCATCGCTGGCCTTCTTGAAAATTATCCCAACCGGCGTCTTCAGAACGAGGAACGCGAAGGCCAACTGCAGCGACACGCCCCATAGCACGATGCTCGGCTTGATGGCGCGCCGGTGTTTTGAGAAAACAAAACACACCAGTAGTATTACGGCCAGCCCAAGCAGGCCTGTGAAGCGGTCCATGAGGATTCCGCTATCCTACCACTTCGAGGATCAGCTCGCGTTCATCCGGCGGAGTTCCGGAAATGCGGAAGGCGTCTTCCACCATCTGCGACGCTTCTTCAACGTGCTCGTCGGACGTGTAGTAGAGACGGCACAAAACCGCGCCCGCATCCACTTTGTGGCCGATCTTCACTTCGAGAATGACGCCGACCGCCGGGTCGATCACGTCTTCCTTGGTGTCGCGTCCGGCGCCGATCATGTTCGAGGCCTGGCCGATATACTCGGCGTCGATGGTCGGAATGTAGCCCGCGCGCGGCGACGTAATCTCACGCGCGCCCGTCGCGTTCGGCAGCAGCTCAAACCGGTCCAGCACCTGGGGATTGCCGCCCTGCGCCTGGATCACTTCCTTGAACTTGCGATACCCCGCGCCGTCGAGCAGCTTCTTCTGCGCCATCTCGCGGGCTTCGTCCAGCGTCTTGGTGATCTTGCCGAGAAAGATCATGCGCGCCGCCAGTTCCAGCGAAAGGCGCGTCAGATCCGTCGGGCCGGCGTTCTGCAACGTCTGCGAAACTTCCATCACTTCCAGCGCGTTTCCGATGGCGTAGCCCAGCGGCTGATTCATGTCGGTGATCAGCGCCTGGACGCGTTTATCCAGACGGCGTCCAATGCCGACCATCATTTGCGCCAGCCGGCGCGCTTCCACTTGCTTCTTCATGAACGCGCCCGCCCCGACTTTGACGTCCAACACCAGCGCGTCCAATCCGACGGCTACCTTCTTCGACATGATCGACGACGCGATCAGCGGAATCGATTCCACGGTTGCGGTGGCGTCCCGCAGAGAGTACAGCTTGCCGTCGGCCGGAGCGATTTCCGGTGTCTGGCCGATAAACGCAAGGCCCAGGCGGCCTACCTGGTCTTTGAATTCGGCGACGCCGAGATCGGTACGGAAGCCGGGAATGGATTCTAATTTATCTAAGGTGCCGCCGGTATGTCCCAGCGCGCGCCCGGAGATCATGGGGACGATGGCGCCGGCCGCGGCCGCGATTGGCGCTGCGATCAGGCTGGTTTTGTCGCCCACGCCGCCTGTGGAATGTTTGTCCACTTTCACGCCATGAATATCGGAGAAGTCGAGCACTTCGCCGGAACGCATCATACTCTCAGTGAGCGCGCTCACCTCGCGGTCGGACATCCCCGAGAAGAAGACCGCCATCAGAAACGCGGAGATCTGGTAATCCGGAATTTCGCCGCGTGTGTAACCATCGACGAGTTTCTTGATTTCTTCCGGCGTCAGCTCTTCGCCGTCCCGCTTGCGGTGGATCAGGTCAACAGTTCGCATCAATAGTCCTCAGCCTAGCATCTTATGTGACTGAAAGTAAAGCAATTCGGCACTCTTCGGCTGTCAGCCCGCAAGAGCGCGGACAAATTCCACGTCTCCTTCAAGAAAATCGTAGGAGGGCAGATCGCGAGGCAAGGCCCACGCGATGCGTTCGAAAATCAGGTTACGCGGCTCCCCATGGAACCGGTCGACCTTAAAAAAGATTAGCAGGATCGGGGACCGTCCGGGGTAGTTGTACTGGTACCGGCGGATTTCGAGCCCGGCCTCGGCCTCGATATCGAGCTCTTCGCGAAGCTCCCGAACCAGCGCGGCGGCGGGAGTTTCGCCGGCTTCGACTTTGCCTCCGGGGAACTCCCATTTGAGCGCATGCGCCGTCCCGGCGCGGCGCTGTGCAATAAGAATACGCCCGTCTTTTTCTATGACGGCTGCGGCGACAGTGGTCAAGGCTTGCTCACCTCGTGCTTCCGTTCTTCCGACCTAGGATAATCGTAATCATGGCGGACAACGTTGCTCCTTCTCCGTGGTTTCGGGGGCTGGCAACCTGGGGTCTGGCTTTGCTTCTGACGGCGAATCTAGCGCTGCTGCTGATCGTGCTAGCGCAGGTTTGGCAGGATTCTTGGAAACCCCCCTTGTTGATTGTGAACACCGCGCGCGATCTTCAGACCATTTTCGACATCTACAAAGACCGCGTTGACAACCTCCAAAAGCTGATCACTGTTCTGGTTGGGCTGGCATCCCTTTACAGCATTGTTCTCGGCATCACTGCATATCTTAGCGCTCAAAAATATGTCGCCGATTTTGGAAAAGCGATTGACGATGCGAACGCGCAGACCAAGGTCCTGCGCCGTCAACTCCCGATTCTTCGGGGGATCGACAGGTCCCTTCGCGAATCGCTCGACCGCATTTCTAAACAACTGCCGGACACCGAGTATCTTTCAGAAGCCTATTTGAAACTAACGGACGATCAGCGGGAAGAACTGCTGCATTATGAGCGCAGCATGGCCTTCCTCGAGTTCCTCGATCCAGGATCGAAAAACGCCCATATCGTTTCGAATCTCTATCCGAAACGGGGGACGCTCTGCCGCGTCCGCTACCAGACTGAAAAAGCGCGCCTGGAGTCGGGAGGGCGTCGCTTTCTCCGCGATAATCCTCCGGAATCCTGGCAGCCGGAAGAAAGGGACCTGTATTCGCTGATCGATCGGGCAAAGCTGTACGCCAACCGTTCGCTGATGCACAACCCAGGAAACTTCGGGACACTCACCGATCTTGCCGTCATTGAATGGGAGTTGTCCTATCGAAAAGCGAGGCCGGAGCCCTTCGATTGGATTCGAGAATCATTGCGAGTGCAACCTCACCAGCAGAGAGCGTATTACTGGCTGGGCCTGTTTCATCTTAGACGAGGCAAAGAGTCGGAAAAGCGGAGTGAAATCGCCGTCGCCAAGACGGAATATACAGCTGCCGTGCAGTCCTTCAGCGATGCTCTAGCGCAAAACATCTGGGAAGTCGAAGCGGCTCCGAAACTTCGCAACGATATTCTTTACAATCGTGCCTGCGCACTGTCACGGCTGGCAAAATTGGAAGAAAACCCGGCGCGTCAAAATGAATTTGGCCGAAGCGCTTGGAACGATCTGGAGCAAGCATGTCCAGAGCCGGACAAGAGTTTTGGGGACAACTTACGTGAGGATATAAGCGACGGCGATTTAACTTGGCTGAATCGGCGCCAACCTGCCGCCATCAGCGCGTTGCAATCGAGGCTGGCTGGTGTCACCCCACCAAATCCGATTGCCGTTTCCTGGGATTAACCGATTCCTGGGCGAGCCATATGTATCATCCTACTTCAGTATAACGCCGAATCGAAGCTCTGACAACGCTTCCTCGTTTGTTCTCTCCACGTTTCAAGTCTTTGCGAACCCTGTCCGCGCCGCTACGTATAGAGTTCCATGAGACTCCCTGACGACTTGCGCTACGCAGTCCGGTCCCTGCTGAAATCCCCGGTCTTTTTATTGGTCGGCGTCCTTTCGCTGGCCCTCGGAATTGGCGCCAATACAGCCGTCTTCACCCTCCTCGACCAAGTCTTGCTCGAATTGCTGCCGGTCAATAACCCGCAAGAATTGGTGCAGCTCAAGGAGAACGGCGCTTACTACGGATCGAGCACGGGAGACAACGCGTTCTCCTACCCGATTTACAAGGATTTCAGTTCGCAGAATCGCGTCTTCAGCGGGATGTTTTGCAGCAGCCAAAGTCCCATGAGCGCGGCTTTCGACAATCGTAGCGAGAGGGCGCTCGGGGAGTTGGTTTCCGGAACCTATTTCCCTGTGATGGGCATCCGGCCGGCGCTGGGACGGCTGTTCACGGCGCAGGAAGATGGCGCGCCGGGGACAGCGCCATTCGCGGTTCTCTCCTATAGATATTGGCAGTCGCGCTTTGCCGGCGATCCATCGATCGTTGGAAAGGAGATCGTCGTCAACAACCGCAAACTGACGATCGCCGGGGTCGCAAAGCAGGGCTTCGATGGCATCGAGCCCCTCTTCGCCACTCAGATCTATGTTCCCATCACCATGGCGGCGCAAGTCACGTCGGAGGAGCATGCACTCGAGAACCGGCGGCGGCGCTGGATACAGGTATTCGGCCGCCTGAAGCCAGGTATTTCACAGGCGCGGGCACAAGCCTCGCTGCAACCCATCTTCCACGGCGTTCTCGATATGGAAGTCCGGCAACCCGAGTTTGCCCACGCGTCGCCGGAATCTCGCGAGCAGTTCCTGAAGATGACCGTTTCCGTCATGCCCGGCGGCGGAGGCCAGAATGTCGTTGGGCCGATTCTGGGCCCGGCTCTCTGGGCCATGATGGCGATGGTCGGCTTGGTCCTCCTGATCGCCTGCGCCAACGTTGCGAATCTCATGATCGCCCGCGCGGCGTCGCGGCAAAAAGAGATCGCCGTACGCCTGGCGTTGGGAGCCGGCCGCTGGAGAATCGTCAAACAATTATTGATCGAGAGCGGGCTGCTCTCCATCGCCGGAGCCGTATTGGGTCTCGCCGCAAGCCCCTGGATCATGCGTCTGCTGCTTGCGATCATGCCGCGGATCGACCCGCCGCTGACGTTCGTGACGACTCCGAACCTGGACGTCCTCTACTTCAACCTGGCGCTCTGCGTTTTGACGACGATCCTTTTCGGTCTTGCTCCGGCTTTGCAATCGACCCGTCCCGACCTTGCGCCGACACTTAAAGATCAAGCTGGCGCCGTCGCCGCTGGCGGTCAATCGCGGTGGCGCAAGTCGCTGGTGACCGCGCAAGTCAGCCTGTCGTTGTTGTTGCTGATCGGGGCCGGCCTGTTTGTACGCAGCTTGAAGAACCTTAAGAACCTCGATCCAGGTTTCCGCGTGGCGAACCTCGTCGCGTTTGAACTGGACCCAACGCTCAACGGATACAAACCCGAGCAGGCCAAGCTCTTTTATCGGCAACTCGCAGACCGCCTGGCGGCGATTCCAGGCTCGCGCTCGACGGCGCTCGCCGTAGTGGGTGTTCTCAATTTCAACTCGTGGAACGCCACTATAACGGTGGACGGCTATACGCCAAGAACCGGCGAGGACATGGCGCCCAATCTGAATTACGTCTCGCCGCGCTTCTTCGAGACGCTCACAATCCCGGTCTTCGCGGGCCGGGACTTTTCCGATTCGGACCGGGTGGGCACGCCGAAAGTGGCGATAGTGAATGAGAAGTTCGCGCGGCATTATTTTGGAGATCGAGGAGCCATAGGCAGGCGCATCGGCATGGGTGGCGATCCCGGCACGAAGACGGATATCGAAATTGTGGGAGTGGTGCGCGACACAAAATATCGGACGATGCGTGACGATCCGCCCCGCGAAGTTTACTTACCGTACCAGCAGAGCACGTGGGCTTCTGAGATGACTGCCTACGTCAGCACCGGTCTGCCCTCCGATCAAATCTTCCCGGCCATGCGCGATGCGGTGCGGAAGCTCGACCCGAATCTTCCCGTGTACTCCATGAAAACGATGGAAGAAACGCGCGATGACTCTCTAGCGGTGGAACGCCTCGCAGCGAGCCTGTCGACGGCATTCGGAGTATTGGCGACCATCCTTGCGGCGATCGGCTTGTATGGCGTGATGGCGTTTCTCGTTACGCGCCGGACCCGCGAGATCGGCATTCGCATGGCGCTCGGCGCGATGACCGGCAACGTCGTTTGGCTGGTGATGCGGGAGGTGTTGTTCCTGGCGGGGCTCGGAGTTGCCATCGGACTCCCGGTGGCATTCGCAGTGACGCGCCTCGTGGGCAGCCAGCTCTACGGAATCGAGTCGTACGATCCGTTTACGATCGCCGGCGCGACACTCGGCCTTCTCGCCATCGCGGCCGTCTCGGGCTACATTCCAGCGCGCCGCGCGACGCATATCGATCCAATCAAGGCCCTGCGTTACGAGTAAATCCATGTAGGACAGACGATCGGTTTTCGTCGTCTGTCCTGTTCGGTAACCGAGCACTGGACCAACGCCACAGTTCATTCGACAAAACAAATCCCGCCTTAACTGGATTCTCCTCGACATAACTGATAATTGCTGCCAGTTCATCCGCATTCCGCACCCAATGATCGAACGACTCATCCTGCCAGAACGGCAGCCCCGTGCGCCCGAGAATCTGATTCGCCATCCGAGCAGTCCGTCCCTTGAGCCAGCGCATGATGGTCGCCAGAGGGATCTTGGGTTCCAAGACCACATGAACATGGTTCGGCATAATCACCCAAGCATGAAGTTGATAAGACCCACGTGTCGCAGCACCATAACGAAGAGCCGATTCAACCATTTCTGCGATCCGAGAATCGCCGAGCCAAAATGGACCACACCCGTCCAACCGCTCATCCTTCGCGAGAAACCCCAGTCGTCCAGTATTCTCCGCTGTGAGAATTTCCGGCTCACACGGAGCCGCAGACCCGGCAAGACGCCAGGTAACAAAGAAGATCGCCGAATCTGGTATCCAGTGAGGAAGATGCCGTCGATAGTACATGAGCAGAAGCAGACCACGAAAACCGATGGTTTGCTCTACTGTGTCGAAAAGAAGAGAAGGTTCTCGCTGATAGTAAAATTAGGATCACGATGATTACCGCGCCGCGCGGGACCACGCTCCGCTGCAAAGGCTGGCGTCAGGAAGCCGCCCTGCGGATGCTCATGAACAATCTCGATCCCGAAGTGGCCGAGGCTCCGGACCGGCTCGTCGTGTACGGCGGCTCGGGCAAAGCCGCGCGGGATTGGCCCTCCTTCCACGCCATCGTTCGCGAGCTTGAAACGCTCGAAAACGACGAGACTCTGCTGGTGCAGTCCGGCAAACCCGTCGGCATCTTCCGCACCCACGACGATGCGCCGCGCGTCCTCATCGCTAATTCGAACCTTGTCGGCCACTGGTCCGACTGGGAGCATTTCCGCGAACTGGAACGGCTCGGCCTCATCATGTATGGCCAGATGACCGCCGGAAGCTGGATCTATATCGGCAGCCAGGGAATCCTGCAAGGCACCTACGAAACGTTCGCTGCCGCGGCCCGCAAACATTTCAATGGATCGCTGTCGGGACGCCTAGTCGTGACCGGCGGACTCGGCGGCATGGGTGGCGCTCAGCCATTAGCGGCGACCATGAACGGAGCGGCGTTTCTCGGCGTCGATGTCGACCCATCCCGCATCCAACGCCGCGTGGACAGCGGTTATTGCGATCGCATGGCCACCTCGCTCGACGAAGCTCTCGACCTGCTTAAGGACAAGCCTGCCTTATCGGTCGGCCTCGTAGGCAACTGCGCCGAAGTGCTCCCCGAGATGGTGCGCCGCGGTTTCGTCCCCGATCTGCTGACAGACCAGACCAGCGCGCACGACCCTTTGAATGGCTACGTCCCCGCCGGTTACACGCTCGAAGCCGCCGCTCGCCTCCGCTCCAGCGACCCCAAACAATACATAGACCGCGCGCTCGATTCCATCGCGGCCCACGTCCGCGCCATGCTCGACCTAAAACGCGCCGGAGCCATAACGTTTGATTACGGCAACAACATCCGTCGCATGGCGGCCGACCGCGGCGTCGCCGACGCGTTCGACATCCCCGGCTTCGTTCCCGAATACATCCGCCCTCTTTTCTGCGAAGGCCGCGGACCATTCCGCTGGGTGGCGCTATCCGGCGACCCCGCCGATATCGCCGCCACCGACGCCGCGGTCTGCCGTCTCTTCCGACACAACGAATCGCTCACGCGTTGGATCGGTCTCGCGCAGGAACGTGTTCACTTCCAGGGATTGCCCGCACGCATTTGCTGGCTCGGCTACGGCGAGCGCGCGGAATTTGCCCTGGAGATCAATCGCATGGTTGCCACAGGCGAGATAAGAGCGCCCATCGTGATCGGACGCGATCATCTGGATTGCGGGTCGGTGGCCTCGCCCTATCGCGAGACGGAAGCGATGCGTGACGGCAGCGATGCCATTGCCGATTGGCCGATTCTCAACGCGCTGCTCAACACGGCCGCGGGAGCAAGCTGGGTCTCGGTGCATAACGGTGGCGGCGTCGGCATCGGATACGCGCAACACGCTGGACAAGTGACGGTGGTCGACGGCACCGCAGATGCCGGCCGGCGCGCCGAGCGCGTCATGACCTGCGATCCCGGCATCGGCGTGCTGCGCCATGTCGACGCGGGTTATCCCGAAGCCAGGGAGTTCGCGGCGCAGGCCGGACTTCGCGCACCCATGGCATGACCTGGGGCATGAGCGGTTCGTTGCTCGTAAGAAACGCCCGGCAGTTGATCACACTACGTGGACCCGCAAGCCCCCGTCGCGGCGCTGCCATGCGCGACCTCGGCATAATCGAAAACGGCTCAGTCCTGATCGTCAATGGACGCATTGCCAGCGTCGGCCGCGACATCGAAGCACCGGCAGGCATCGAAGACTACGACGCGACCGGCAAAGTAGTTCTACCCGGCTTTGTCGACAGCCACACCCACCTCGTCTGGATGCATCCCCGCCTGCTCGATTGCGACATGCGCATTGAAGGCGCGACCTACGCCAGCATCGCCGCGGCCGGAGGCGGCATTCTCTCCACTGTGCGCACCATGCGGCTAACCGAAGAAGCCGATCTCCTGTCGCGTGCACGAAAAACGCTGGCAGCCTTCTATCAGCACGGCACCACGACCATCGAAGCCAAGTCAGGCTACGGACTCGACGAAGCCACCGAACTCAGAACTCTCGGCGTTTTGAAAACGCTGGCGAGCGAAGGTCACGATATCATCCCGACCTATCTCGGCGCGCACGTCCTTCCACCCGAGTTCGCCAGCCCCGGTGAATACATCCACTGGATCGCGTCGCAAATGCTTCCGCGCATCAAACATGATGGCCTGGCTGTGTTCGCCGACGCCTTCTGCGAACATGGAGCCTTCACGCTCGATCAGACTCGGACCTATCTCGAAGCAGCGCGCCGCAACGGACTCGGCCTCAAACTCCACGCCGAACAATTCTCCCGCAGCGGCGCGGCACGGCTCGGCGTCGCCATGGATGCCGTGAGCGTGGATCATCTCGAAGCCGCCGGTCCGGAGGACGCCGCAGCCCTGGCGAATTCATCGACCATTGCGACCCTGCTCCCCGGAGCGGTCTTCCATCTCGGACTCCACGGCTACCCGCCCGCGCGCATGCTCATCGATGCAGGCGCGGCCGTCGCGCTCGCTACCGATTACAATCCCGGCACCAGCCCCAGCGTGAGCATGCCAATGATGATGTCGCTCGCCTGCACCCAAATGAAAATGACCCCAGCCGAAGCGATCGTGGCGGCCACCATTAACGGAGCGCACGCCGTTCGCGCCGCTTCCCGCGTAGGCTCCATCGACGAGGGCAAAGATGGAAACCTCGCCATTTTCGACGCCGCCGATTATCGCGAGATACCCTATCATTTCGGCATGAATCTGGCCACGGCGACAATACGAAGAGGAGAGCAAATTGGCAAGACAACTGGTTGAATGCGTTCCCAATTTCTCCGAGGGCCGCGACACCGCGAAAATCAATGCGATCGTCGATACCATCCAATCGGTCCCCGAGATCGTTTTGCTCGACCGCGAATCGGACGCGGATCATAACCGCTCCGTAGTGACGTTCGTCGGTCCGCCCGCCGCGGTCGCGGACGCCGCTTTCCGCGCGGTAGAAAAAGCCGTCGCTCTCATCGACCTCACGCAACACCAGGGCGCGCATCCCAGAATCGGCGCGGCCGATGTAATTCCGTTTATCCCCATCGAAGGCGTCACGTTGGAAGATTGCGTCCAACTCGCCGAGCGCGTCGGCAAAGAAATCGCGAAGAAGTTGAAGGTCCCGGTTTATTTCTACGAAGCGGCCGCGAAACGGCCGGATCGCGTCAACCTCGAAAACATCCGCCGCGGCCAGTTCGAGGCTCTCCTCACGGAGATGCCCACGGTGGCCGATCGCGCTCCCGATTGCGGCGAGCCCGCCTGCCATCCTACAGCCGGCGCAACGGTGGTCGGCGCGCGAGAATTTCTGATCGCGTACAACGTCAACCTCGGAACCTCCGATGTCAACGTCGCGAAGCGCATCGCCAAAAGCATTCGATTTTCTTCCGGCGGTTTCCGCTACGTGAAGTCGATGGGACTCCTGCTCGCATCGCGCAACATCGCGCAGGTGTCCATCAATCTCACCGATTTCGAGCAGACCCCCGTCCACATCGTATTTGAAACCGTGCGGCGCGAAGCCGAGCGCTTCGGTGTGCCGGTGGTTGGAAGCGAGATCGTCGGATTGATTCCAAAAAAAGCGCTGGAGATGTCGGCCGAATATTTCCTGCGCTGCGAAAACTTCAAGCCGGATCTCGTCTTGGAGAATCGCATGGCCGACGCGATGGTATCGCGCAAGGGCCTCGACGAATTCTTAGACGCGTTGGCCGCACCTACCGCGACGCCCGGAGGAGGCAGCGCATCGGCGGCAGCCGCGGCCATGGCGGCAGCACTGGGCGCGATGGTCACCAAACTCGCCAAGCTCGAAAGCAGTGCTTTCGAAGATGACCGCCGCTTTTTCGCCGCCGCCGTCGAGCGCGATTCCGAAGCCTTCCAGCACGTCATGGCCGCCTACAAACGTCCTAAAGAACTGCGCGCTCCTTTCATAGAAGAAGCGCTGCATGGCGCGGCGGAGGTGCCGTTACAAGTGGTGGAACGCGCCTCGGATATGGAGGCTCGCCTGGAAGCTTTGCAGATCCCCGCGAAATTTGGTTCCGACCTCGCCGTGGCCAAGGCGCTCATAAACGCGGCGAAAGCCGGCGCGCTCGAAAACGTGCGCATCAATCTTGATTCGATAAACGACGAAGTCTTCCGCGCTGCGGTCGAGGCTCGGCTACAAAAGCTCCATCCGTGAAACGCGACCGTTGCGAAGCCGTATCGTTGCGAACCCCGCACATAGCGCTCCGTTCCGAGCCGTGACCGGCAGGGAGTGCCCATGGGCCTGCGGCCCACCCGAGGTGATGAAGAATCTCGACCGTAACCGAGCCGTGACCGGCAGGGAGCGGTTGCCCCAATCGCATATGTTCTTCAGGGGAGTGCCCATGGGCCTGCGGCCCACCAATGTTGATGAAGAATTTCGACCGTAACCGAGC
>JBEKUT010000131.1:0-19440 GCA_049514735.1 Bryobacteraceae bacterium | reverse complement strand
CTGGCCGGGCGGCCGGCGCATGTCTTTGGACCGGCATCGGAATAAATCCCAAATTTCAGCCCGCGTGCATGGACGTAATCTGCGAGAGCCTTGATGCCGGATGGAAAAGTCGCCGGATCGGCCACGATATTTCCATCCTTATCGCGTGAAACCTGCCAGCAATCGTCGATCACGATGTATTGGTAGCCGGCGTCTTTCATGCCGCTCTGCACCATCGAATCGGCCGCCTTGCGGACCAGATCCTCGCGTACCTTGCAGCCGAATTTGTTCCAGCTATTCCAGCCCATCGGCGGCGTCTTGGCGAGCCCGTTATCCAGGGCCGCGAGATTACAGATCAGGATCGTGGATTGCGCTGCGAGTAAAAACAATGTGCGTTTCATATGTTTCCTAGAATTCCTTCGATGCGCCTTAACTCTTCGGTGCTGAAATCGAGACGCGCGAGCGCCTCGACGGACTGCTCAATCTGCTCGACACGGCTTGCGCCCACGAGGGCGCTGGTTACTGCCGGCTGGCGCAGAACCCATGCCAGGGCCATCTGCGCCAGGCTCTGGCCGCGCTCATTCGCGATCCCGCCGAGTGCGCGTACCTGCGTCATGCGCTCCTCGGTGACATCCGTCTTCTTGAGAAATCCCTTCGGCCGCGCAGCGCGCGAGTCGGTTGGGATGCCCTTGAGATAGCGATCCGTCAACAATCCTTGGGCCAGCGGCGAAAACGCGATTCCGCCGGCGCCTTCGGAAGCGAGCTTCGCGAACAGCCCTTGCTCGGGCGTTCGGACGAACATGGAATATTTCATCTGATGAATCAGACAAGGCGTTCCGAGCTGTCGCAGCACCGTCACCGCGCGCGCGGTCTGTTCCGGATTGTAATTCGAGATGCCCGCGTACAGCGCCTTCCCAGAGCGGACCGCGCGATCGAGCGCGCCCATAGTCTCTTCAACGGGCGTGTCGGGATCGGGCCGATGCGAATAGAAGATGTCGACATATTCGAGGCCCATACGGCGCAGACTCTGATCCAGGCTGGCCAGCAGATATTTGCGCGAGCCCCATTCGCCGTAAGGTCCTGGCCACATGTCATAGCCGGCCTTGGTCGAGACGATCATTTCATCGCGCCACGCGCCGAGATCGGCCTTCATGGCGCGCCCGAAGTTTTCTTCTGCGGAGCCAGGTGGGGGCCCGTAATTATTGGCGAGATCGAAGTGCGTGATGCCGAGATCGAAGGCGCGGCGCAGTATCGCGCGCATGTTGTCGAAGGCATCGGCGCCGCCGAAGTTGTGCCACAATCCCAGCGAAATGGCGGGCAGCCGTATGCCGCTCCGCCCACAGCGGCGATAAGTCATCCCGCCGTAACGTTTGTCATCGGGGACGTACAAATCGTGGTCTCCTCTCCAAGCTTGACATTCACTTCGACTTCCGTCCGGCCATCGGCCGGAGCCTTGACTACATTGCCTTCGATGGCCTGACCATCCACTTCAAGCCGCACTTGATTCCCGCTTCCTACGCGATGAACTTGGATGCGATACGTGACGCCGCGGAATTTGCGCACGGCACTAAAGCCGGTCCAACGCTCTGGGATGACGGGTTCGATGCGAAGACCGTCGTAATCGGGACGGATGCCGAGAATCCATTGCGTGATGGCGTAGAAGTTCCACGACGCGGTGCCGGTGAGCCAGGAGTTTTTCGCTTCTCCATGGGTGGGAGCGTCGCGACCCGCGATCATCTGCGCATAGACATAAGGCTCGCAGCGATGCACATCGCTAATCGGTTCGCGCGCGGAGGGATTGATGCGCTGATAGTAATCGTGCGCCGCGTCGCCATTGCCCATCATGGCTTCGGCGATGATCACCCAAGGATTGTTGTGGCAGAAGATGCCCGCGTTTTCCTTGTAGCCGGGCGGATAAGATGAAATCTCGCCAAGCTCCAGGTAATAGCGCGAGTAGGCGGGTTGCTGCAGCACGATGCCGTGCGGCGTGGCCAGATATTTTCGAACCGAGTCGAGCGCTCTCCGCGCCAGACCATCGGCAAGTCCGATTCCAGCGAGAACGCAAAAACCTTGCGGCTCGATGAAGATCTTTCCCTCGGCGCATTCTTTGGACCCGACTTTGCGTCCGAAGTCGTCATATGCGCGCACGAACCATTCGCCATCCCAGCCGTGCTCATGAACGGTCTGGTCCATGTTGGCGGCTTGTGCGAGATACTCCTCGGTTTCGGCTTCGAGACCGCGCCGGCGAGCGATGGCCGCGAGTTCTTTGCCAGCCAGTACGAAAAGACCGGCAATAAAGACTGACTCGGCCACCAGGCCTTCCTTATTGGTTGTTGTTTGGAATGACTGCCCCGGCGTGTCGGAAAAACAGTTGAGGTTCAGGCAATCGTTCCAATCGGCGCGTCCGATCAGTGGCAATCCATGCGGACCGATGCGATCCAGCGTGTAACGAAAGCTGCGCTGCAGGTGTTCGTATAAAGGCTGTTCGGAACCCTGGACATTATCGTAGGGAACAGGGGCGTCGAGAATGCTCCAGTCCCCAGTCTCCTTGAGATACGCCGCGACGCCGATAATCAGCCAGTGCGGATCGTCGTTGAAATTGCCGCCGATATCGTTGTTGCCCTTCTTCGTGAGCGGTTGATATTGGTGATACGCGCCGCCGCTCGGAAGTTGCGTCGAGGCCAGATCGAGAATGCGCTCGCGCGCGCGATCCGGAATCATCTGCACGAAACCGAGAAGATCCTGGTTCGAATCCCGGAAGCCGAGGCCGCGTCCGATGCCCGATTCGAAGAACGAGGCCGACCGCGACATGTTGAAGGTTGCCATGCATTGATAGGCGTTCCAAACATTCACCATGCGATTTGTGTGGATGTCCGGCGTGTCCACCTGGCAGACGCCAAGCAGCCCGTCCCAGTAGGCGCGCAGTTTGTCGAACGCGGCATCGGCATTCGCGATGCTGCGATAGCGCGCGATGACCGGTTTCACGGTTTTCTTGTTGATGGTCTGCGATTCCGGCGGATCGAATTTTTCGTCCTTGGGATTCTCGTGATACCCCAGAACAAAAAGAACCTCGCGCGTTTCGCCGGGTTGCAGGACTATGCGGACGTGGTGAGAGCCGATCGGCGACCAGCCATAAGCCACGGAGTTCGATGCAGTGCCCCGTCCTACCGCGGCCGGACGATCCCAGCCTCGCGCGTTGCCTAAGAAAGCCTCGCGCTGCGTGTCGAATCCGGCCAGCGGGTCAGAGCACGCAAACCACGCGAAATGATTCCGGCGCTCGCGATATTCGGTCTTGTGATAGATGACGCCGTCGTCGATCTCAACTTGCCCGATGCTGAAATTGCGCTGGAAATTCGTGGCATCGTCCTGCGCATCCCACAAACAAAACTCGACGCATGAGAACACGGAAAGCGCGGCCGGAGTCAGCCGTTCGTTCTTCAGCGTGAGACGCCAGATTTCAAGATTGTCGTCCAGTGGGACGAAATAGCGCGTGCGCGCCGAAATGCCCTTGTATTTCGAACCAATGTCGCTGTATCCCATGCCATGGCGGCACGAATACCGCTCGACATCTTTGCAGACCGGCTGCCAACTGGGCGACCAGTATTCTCCGTTCTGGTCGTCGCGCAGGTAGATATAGCGGCCGCCGTAATCGAGTGGGACGTTGTTATAGCGGGATCGCGTTAGACGGCGCAGGCGCGCGTCGCGATAAAAGGAATAGCCGCCCGCCGTATTGGAGATGATGCCGAAATATTCCTGGCATCCCAGATAATTGATCCATGGCAGGGGTGTATCCGGCCGAGTAATGACATACTCCCGGCTGCTATCGTCGAAATAACCAAATTGCATAGGATTTGTTTTACTCGCCCAATCGCGCCATCATCTCAAAGCACACCCGCCCATTGTGGTACGGGCATTTCCACGGACCCACGAGGCAGGCGTCGGCGTCCTCTTGCTCCGTGAAAGGCTCGCCATCCGGCCTCAACTTGGCGTGCCACTCGCCGTGAACTCGATCTACGATCTTTTTTTCAATGTACTCCCAGGCGCGGCTCGCCTGCACCTCGAAATGTTGCTGGCCGGAAATCTGGAACGCATTGTAGAAACCGGCGACGGCTTCCGCCTGCGCCCACCAATGCTTGTTCGGATCGATCAGTTTGCCGCGCGAATCCGCTTCGTAAAACAGACTCCCGTCTGAATCGAGGCCTTCGTCGAAGACGGCCTGAGCCATGCGGACGGCCGTCGTCCGCGAACGTTCCAGCAACTCTCGATCGCCCAATACTTCCGCGGCTTCCGGAATCAACCAGCTTCCTTCAATATCGTGCCCGAAAGAAATATGATCGGTCAACGAGTGCCATTCATTGTCGAAGAACATCTTGAAATGGCACGTCGAGTCATCTACGATGCGATCCAGCACCACGCCCAGCAACGCCTTCTGACTCGCTTGAACGTCGCGATTGTTCCAGGCGCGAAGAAGGTTGGTGTACGCTTCCAGAATGTGCAGATGCGTGTTCATCGATTTTGGACTGTTCAAATCCTTCTCGCTTAAGCGCAGATCTTCGAGCGGACACCATTCCCGGCTGCGCGCTTCAAGATACCCGCCATAACGAGGTTCGCGGCTCTTCTCTTCTATGAGTCGATAAAGCTGCTTAGCGTGCTCCAGGCTGTCGACATTTCCGGTTGCGCGAAAGTACTCGGAGAAGGCGTAAAGAGCGAACGCCTGAGCATAGATCTGCTTGCGGTCCGAGATGGGATTGCCCCGATAATCCAGCATCCAGTACACGCCGCCATATTTCTGGTCCCAGAATTTGTCGGCCATGTAGTCGAAAGCCCAGTCTGCCGTGTCGCGATACTCGGGTTTTTCCAGGATGCGTGCCGCCATGGAAAACGTCCACAAAATGCGGGCGTTGATAACGGCCGCGCGGGGAGCTTGCCCGTCCACTTCGAGGTTCGTGCCGACGTAACCGTAAAAGCCGCCGTTCTCGCGATCGATGGTGTGCCGCATCCAGAACGGAAGAATATTGCCGGTCAGTTCGCGGCGAAACTCGGCGCTATCCATTTTGCCGGGTTCCCGCGCCGAGCCGCATGTTTCTCTCGATCAGCGCGATGCGTTGTTGCACACAAGCAGCGCTGCGCCCGGCATCGGGAGGCGTTTTCAAGACGTAATCGAGGAGCCTAGCGACGGTGGTCACGGCGACATAGGTGCGCGAATCGGACGCGCCATAGTAGATGTACACTTCGTCGCCGCGCCGCACCCATCCATTCGAAAAGGCCACGTTCGATACGTCGCCGATTCTTTCTTCGCCCTCCGGCGCCAGAAAATATCCGCCCGGCTTGGCAATCAATTTGGACGGTTGTTTTAGGTCGCAAAGAAAGCAGTACAGCACGTAGCGCAATCCGGCCGCGGTATTGCGAACGCCATGCGCCAGATGAAGCCAACCTTGTTCGGTCTTCAATGGCGCGGGACCGAGCCCGTTTTTCACTTCGTTGATGGTGTGATATTCGCGCGAATCGATGATCGTTTCCTCGTCGATGACGGCGTGTTCGATGTTGGACGTCAGTCCCCAACCAATACCGCCGCCGCGGCCCGCTTCAATGAAACTGTCTTGCGGCCGTGTGTAGAAAGCGTACTTACCGTCGGCAAACTCGGCATGCAGCACGCAATTGCGCTGTTGCATGGACGGCGTCTTTAAATCATCCAGACGCTCCCATGTTTTCAGATCCTTCGTACGTGCAATGCCGCTCTGCGCCACCGCTGACGACAGATCGCCGGGGGCTGCATGGGGATCTTTGCGTTCCGCGCAGAACACGCCGTAGATCCATCCGTCTTCATGCGCGGTCAGGCGCATGTCGTACATGTTCGTCTCGGGATCGTCTCCTTCCGGCATCACAACCGGATAATCCCAGAAGTGAAATCGATCGATCCCGTTGGCGCTTTCCGCCACTGCGAAAAACGATTTGCGATCCGCGCCTTCCACTCGCGCCATCAGCACGACATTGCCGTTCCAATCGATCGCGCCAACATTGAACACGGCGTTGATGCCGAGCCGCTCCATGAAAAGCGGGTTTGTCGCTGGGTCCAAATCGTAGCGCCAGAACGGCGGCGTGTGCGCCGCGGTGAGCACCGGATAGCGATAGCGTTGAAACCAGCCGTTGGTGTTCTCGCACGGTTCATTGCGCCGCGCGAGTAGACACTCGTGCGCGCGGAACAGGTCTGTTTTCGTCATGGAAAATGGACTGGAGTCCGCAATTATCATACACCGCTCGCAATAATGATTTGTACTATTGACAACGCCGTTCGCGCGAGTATTATTGTGTGTAGGAAGCAAGTTGAAGTGGCTTCCCAGTCAGAAGTAGTAGGGAGGTTTCTATCGAACCCTACAACCGTGGGGGGCGCGTGTTCAGGCCCTCGGGAACGGCAGTAGAAAGATCGTGAACCACCGGAAATTGCGCTTGAAATGCGCCGCGCTCTTTGCGCCTAACGATGGGGTCCCCGCGATCTTGAAGTTCCTGTGAGCCGAGCGAACTCTCGCCCCTCGCAACAATTTCTTACAAGCAATCTCATTTGGTCTCAGTGCATACTAGCGGTCATGAGACTCCTCCCGTTTGCGTTCGCACTTCTCACCATCTCAGCTATAAGCGCTCAAGACAACACCCGCCGCGGCGTTGTGCAGCGCATACAGGTCCATGGCAAAAGCCTCGAGAATAATCTGGAAGGCGATTCGCCGGATCGCGATGTGTCTATTTATCTGCCGCCGAGCTACGGCACATCGCCTGACCGCCGCTATCCCGTTCTCTATCTCCTTCATGGTTTCACCGACAGCGTCGAAAACTGGTGGGTGAAGCCGCACTTCGTCAATGTGCCCGAAGTGATGAACAAAGCCATGGCCGCGGGAGTGAGCGAAATGATCGTCGTCATGCCGGACGCGTTCACACGGTATCAGGGCAGCATGTACGTGAATTCCGCGGCCGTGGGCGACTGGGAAGATTATGTCGCGAAGGAACTGCCGGCGTACATCGACGCGCACTACAGAACCATCGCTAAACCTGAAGGCCGCGGATTGGCAGGTCATTCCATGGGCGGCTACGGCGCGATCCGTATCGGCATGAAGCATCCCGGAATTTTCTCCAGCCTCTACCTGCTGAGCCCTTGCTGCATGTCGGTCGGCGGAGTGCGCCCCAACCCTAAGGCGGAAGCGATTCGCGATCCCGCGGAAGTTGAGAAGGCGGATTTTTTCACTAAGGCAACGCTCGCATCGGCGGCCGCGTGGTCTCCGAATCCTAAGAATCCACCGTTGTTCTTCGATCTGCCGTATAAGAACGGCGAAGTGATTCCTGAAATCGTAGCTAAATGGCAGGCCAATGCGCCTCTCTCAATGATCGATCAGTACATTACGAACCTGCGTCAGTACAATGCCATCGGCATGGATGCCGGTACCAAGGATCAGCCGATCGCCAGTACCGTTGAAGCGTTGGACCGCATTCTGAACGCCTACGGGATCAAGCACATCTACGAGACTTACGACGGAGACCACGTCAACCATATCGCGGAGCGGCTGGAAAAGAAGGCCGTGCCGTTTTTCGCTGCCAGTTTCCAGTAGCCCGATACCCGCAAATGCGGGTAACGTTTTTCCCGCATCGGGGGACTTTTCGTAGGTGCCTAGCACTGGTACTTTTGATTCACGAAACACAAGCGCCGGAATACAGGCGCCGCGCCAGAAACTCAGAGGAGCAAGTGGACGTACTGTTTTGGAGGCGGACATTCAAACGTGGCAGCGGGGAGGCAGCGAACTAACTGGTCATTTCGCGGCGAACTGGTCATTCGCGGCGAACAAGTTAGTCGCAGCCTCCCGAATGTCCGATAACCGCTTCGCTTTTTCATTCGCTCTAACTTAACTAGTCCTTAGGAACACCGAGGTTCGGTTCATGCCAGAGGCTCTCACCCTCGTCTTCGCCGGCCCCAAAGGCCGTGCCACCACTCTTCGAAACATCGTAAAGGAAGCGGGCTGGCAATTACAGTCCGCGTCGGATTGGCGTCGCGCGCTGGATCTCGCCGAACATGCGCATGCGTCCGTGTTCGTGTACGACCGCGACGCCAATCCCGAGGAGTGGGCCGAGGCCTTGCGAGAGGTCCTGGATGCGGGCGGGGAATCCGGCGAAGGTCCTGCGTTTCTGATGACCTCGCGTTTGGCCGATGAAAGCATGTGGGCCGAACTGCTCATACGCCGCGGTTACGATCTTCTAATGACGCCCTTCGACCGCGTCGCAGTCTTGCGGGCCATCGAGTCGGCGCACCTGCGCCACGCCGAGGCGGGAACCATCATCCGCCGGACCGCCCAGACGTAAACTGGTCAAGCTCCGTTATCCTTCAATTAGTGCCCCTCGTAATTTCGTTTGGTGAAACCATGCTCCGCCTGGCGCCGCCCGGCTTCGAGCGCTTCCTGCAATCCCCGCAGTTCGTCGCGACTTTTGGCGGCGGCGAGGCGAATGTTGCCGTCGCCGTGGCACAGTTTGGAATGCCGGCCCGCTACGTCACCGTGCTGCCTCCGAACAACTCGATCGCCGATGGTCTCATCGGAGAATTGCGCCGCTTTGGCGTCGACACCTCGCAGGTGGTGCGCGGCACAGGACGCATGGGAATTTATTTCGTCGAGGCGGGCGCCAATCAGCGCGCGTCAAAGGTCGTCTACGATCGCGAAAACAGCGCCATCGCATTGGCGAAACCCGGCGATATCGATTGGTCGAAAGCGTTCGATGGCGGAACCTGGTTTCATATCACTGGCATTACGCCCGCCATCAGCCAGAGCGCCGCGGATCTCAGTATTGAAAGCGTCGGCGCGGCTCGCGAACGTGGACTCACCGTATCCTGCGACCTGAACTATCGCAAGAATCTCTGGAAATACGGAAAAGCCGCCAAAGAAGTGATGGGAGAACTTTTCCGGTATGTGGACGTGGGCATCGCGAATGAAGAAGATTGCCAAGCCGCTCTCGGAATCCAGGCCGACGTGGACGTGCACTCGGGCACGCTCGAAGCGGGCGAGTACCGGCGTCTCGCCGAGAAGGTGCTCGATGCCTACTCCAATCTCAAGATGCTCGCCATCACCTTGCGCGAGTCGAGAAGCGCTTCGCACAATGGCTGGTCGGCCTGCCTGCACGACCGTAGCGAATTTCTAGTGAGCCGTCATTATGAGATCACGCACATTGTCGACCGCGTGGGCGGCGGCGACAGCTTTGCCGGCGGGTTGATTTTTGGCCTGAATGCGCTTAGCGGCCATCGCGAGGCGCTCGAGTTTGCCGTGGCCGCCTCTTGCTTGAAACACTCCATTCCAGGGGATTTCAATCGTTTCACGCGCGAGGAAGTGCTGCAACTGGTTCAAGGCGGCGGGTCGGGACGAGTCCAGCGATGAAGCGGGCTGTTCCACTCGGCCCAAATGTGCGATTCTGGTATGATCGACTAGGAATTAAAGTCTTAGCGTATTTAATTTAGGAGCACCAACTCAGTCAATGATTCAACCCACAACCCGCGATTTGCATTTCGCACGATGACGCCTCCCAGAAGCTACCCGCCGCGCGGTCCCAGACCTCGAGTCCGCGAAAACGTGAATGAGGCGATTCGCGCCCGCGAAGTGAGAGCCGTTTTCCCCGATGGCTCCGTCGAGATCATGCCCACGCTTACCGCCGTCCACAAGGCCCGCGAACTGGGGCTGGACCTGATCCTCATCGCGCCCACTGCCGAGCCTCCCGTCGCCAAGGCGATGGATTACGGCCAGTGGCAATACGAAAACAAGAAAAAGCAGCACGAGGCCAAGAAGAAGCAGCACGTGATCCAGGTGAAGGAGCTGAAGTTCCGGCCCAACACCGACGACCATGACTACGATTTCAAGAAGAATCACGCCATCCGGTTTCTGAAAGAGGGCAATCGCGTGAAGGCCGTTGTGCAATTCCGCGGACGCGAAATCGCGCACGTGGATATCGGCAAGAAGCTGCTACTGCGCTTCGCGCAGGATTTGTCGCAGCACGGGTCGATTGAGGGCCAGCCGAAGTTGGAAGGCCGCAACGCGCATGTGTTGATCAGTCCGATTAAGACCGCCGCTGCGCCGAAAGAGAAGCCGAAGGATTCGACCGGGCATCCGCCGCCGGCTCCTCCAGCCCCGCCGCCGCGTTAGAACTCGTGTGTGACGGTCTGGAAGGTGGCTGTCGTCCGCACGTGCTGCCCCGGCTCGACCTTGACCGTCACCAGGTCTTTGAGTCTCGACCGCAACGTGGGGTCGGACGCCTCGCCTTGTTCCAAGTGCCGCGCCAAGGCGATGCTGTATTCGCCGGCCTGCAGGCCTTTCGCTTCGAATTTGCATCCGTATTTCGCGGCGCGCGCGGACGTAACGGCTTGTGCGACTCCCTCGCGAAAAACCAGTAGCGACGTGTCAACGCAGGATGTGTCGGGGTCCGCATCGACCTCCAAAGAACCGCCATCACGGGAGACGTGAAACTCCAGCGCCACGGGCCCGGCCGGGATCTCAATCGCGCCGGCGGCTACTGGCTCGCCGTCGACGAACGCCTCCAAATATTCCGAGTCGGAGAGACCAGCAACCGTCAGGCGATACATGCCCGGCGCGACGTCTTCGAATCTGACCATGTCGCTCCCATCGGCCTGTGCCGCGTGCACGCCAATGGTCATGTCGCGCAGGTACAAGAGAATGAACGTCAGCGGCGGTTTGCGATTTTTCCGCATCAGCTTGGCGTTGATCGTTTGGAGCGGCGCGACCACAATATCCGCAATCGCGGCAGGTTGATCTCCGATGGAAAGCGTCGCGCGCCCTTCTTGTTTCACGCCCTCGACAACCGCGCTGACGAGGAAAGTGTAGGTTCCGGCGGGGACATTTCGAAGCAACAAGCGCCCGTCAGCCAGCTTCTGGGTGGAACAGCACTCTTCCGAGTACGACACCCTGCTGAAGTCGTTCGTGCCTCGCATCACCGTGACCTCCTGGTCCGGCGCGATCCCTGTCGTGGAAGAAATGCGCAAAGTGAGGTCGACCGCAGCGGCGTTTTCGAGACGGAATCGATAGCCAGTGATGTTTGTACCGGCCGGAAGACGGATCGGCGAAGAAGATTGTACATCTTCTGCGGACGCGAAGTAGGTGGTCCGAAATTTTGCCTTGTCCTTCGCGCCGTGCGATGGATCGTGCGATGGCTCGGCTCGCAAAACGTAGACGCCCGGGAGCAGCTTGGGAAGGAGAAAAGATCCGTCGTTGGCGCTCCGGGTCTCCGCGGCGAACATGTAAGAGGACTCGCCACTCTGGAAAGTCCTCCACAGCGCCGTCACCGTGACATTCTTCACAGGTGCGTTGTCCCGATCCAGGATGACGCCGGCCAAACTGCTCTTGGGCTTCAACGTGAGATTGCAACGCGGCGGTTCGTCGTCCTTTGCGGCCCGAATCAATTGGGCGCCTTCGAACGGATAGAACGCGTCACCCCGGATAGGAACGAAATCGTCGTGCGACGCGGTCGCAAGCCATGGACCGGGCAGAGGCTGATGAAGAGTGACGTAGCCAGTGGACCCGGTCGTGCCCGATTCGCTCTCTCCCGAAGCTGTCCTGAGAGTGACTTCCACTTCCGATATGCCGCTGTAGTGGATCGAATCCACCACGCGGCATGTTATGTCGACCGGCTTCTCCGGTTTGTCCTGAGCGCAGATGCACCCGGCGAGCAGGAGGACAAACGCGCGCGAATCAGCCGGCATCCAATTCCGCCAGCACCTCGGCCGCATGCCCGGCCGGCTTGACCTTCGAGAATACTTTTCGGATCTTGCCGTCCTTGCCGATCAGGAACGTACTGCGCTCGATCCCCATATACTTGCGCCCGTACATGCTCTTCTCCTTCCAAACACCGTAGGCTTCCGCTGTTTTATGTTCTATGTCGGCGAGGAGCGCGAACGGGAAGGAGTATTTCGTTTTGAACTTGCATTGCGCGTCCACCTTGTCCGGCGATACGCCGACAATCACGGCATTGCGCTTGGCGAACTGCGCCGCGCTCTCGCTGAATTCTTTCGACTCCAGCGTGCATCCCGATGTGTCGGCCTTGGGATAAAAGTAGAGCACCACGTTCTTGCCCTTCAGCTTCGACAGTTCGAACGGCTTCCCCGCGTCGTCCTGGAGCCGGATGTCGGGCGCCGGATCGCCTTCGTGCGGAACCTTCTCTGTTGGCATATGGATTTATCTTAGCCTCGATGTAGACTAGAAGTTTATGTCCGCCATGCTTCGTAACCCGTGGATAGGAGCCAAGCCCAACATGCGAAAAATAATCGTTTCCTCCGTGAGTGCGTTCGCGCTCTTCTCTTTTGCGGCGCTCGCGCCCGCTCAGAAGAAAGGCGGCGACCCGGACAAAGGCAAGGAAGTTTTCGACCAGTGCGCGGTCTGCCACAACGTGGACACGGACGAGAAGAAAATCGGACCGTCGTTGAAAGGCCTGTTCAAGCGCGACAAGTTGAAGAACGGCAAGAAGGTCACGGACGAAAACGTGCGCGCCGTTATCAACGCGGGCGGCAACGGGATGCCGGCCTACTCCGACATGCTGTCGGATGAAGAGAAAGCCAACGTGATCGCGTATTTGCACACAACGTAGCGCGCGCGTTCGAACGCGCATGTTAAATTAGGTTGAGCGGATTTATTTCCTCAGCGTCCCCATCGTCTAGCCCGGCCTAGGACACCGCCCTTTCACGGCGATAACAGGGGTTCGAATCCCCTTGGGGACGCCAATTTCAATCTTGAGCCGGCGGCGACGCGGCGCTGCAGTCGATCCCGCTAGGTCGGTCATGTTTCGCCGGACAAATGGGAAGCCATGCCTTTTTCCGTGATTAATGACTCGGTGCCGACGCGCGGAAGGATCGCCTGGTCGATATTCTCGTCGTCGCATATCGCGTCCAAGACCATCCGCCGGATAAGCTCGCTACGATCCATCAATCTATTTCAGCTAATCTCGCCAGACTACTTCTTTTCAGATCTGATCCATATTAGACGGCTCGTACAGGAGTAGAATAAAGCGATGAGTCTGACCGACGACGACAAACAGTGGATCAGCGAGCAACTTGAAGCGGTGGAAACGCGTATCCTGACCGAGTTCCACAAGTGGGCTTCTCCGTTAGAAGCCCGTCAGCGAAGTCATTCCGCCGCGATCCGCGCCCTCGATATGGAGCAGGAATCGCTCAACGATCGTGTGAAGAAGCTCGAGGGTTGATCTTCAGTCGCCCGCGGCGAAATTCCCGGCATTCGCCGCGTTGCTGAATTGTCATTGCCGAGTAACAATATGCGTTAGCCGATGCTGATTGAAAGAAAGACGCCGGGATGGATTGGGTCGCACAGGAAATACCCACCGTTCCTGTAGTCGACGTAAACGCTGTCAGTACAGAGCCATCCCACTGGCCACGCATCAACCGCGGCGAACCAATAACCGCCGTATTGAAAACGTCTCGAACTGCCCGCAAATTGGGACCGGCTCACATGAAACGTGTGGCCACTGCCGAAACTGGCTCGGAAACGATCGTCGGGGATGCGCCCATGCGCCGCGGCTTGCTGGGTTCCGGCTCGCTGTGTTCCGCTGGACCGTTGCTGTTCTTGAGCCCGTTGCGGTTGTTGTGCCGGCTTCGCTTGTCGCTCCTTCTTCTGTTCCGGTTGTTTCTCCTGCTCCCGTTGTTCCTGCCCGAAGGCAGTGCCGGCTGCTGCTGGAATCAACAACAAGACTGCTGTACTGAAAACTTGAATTGCTCTCATGTTGAATTTGTTGAACAACTCGTAGAAACCCGGGATCGAGAGGTTATAACTTCGGAGCAACTTGACCGCACGGCGTCACTTGACCACAGGCCGTCAGCCCCTACGTGGAGCCCCTCAATGACCAACGGGGGCTTTGCCTGCCGCTTTAAAATGACGCACGAATAACATCAGCGGTACAGTAGCAAGCGTCAGCCACGCGATCACGCGGAAGCAATCCATGAACGCCAGCAGGCTCACCTGATGTTGCAGTTGCTGGTACACATATTGGTACGCGGCACTAGCGGCATCGGGACCCGTGAACCCCTTCTGGACAAGATAACTGGTTAACGCGGCGATGCGGTCGGTCAACGTCTGCGAGGTTGATGTTATAGCGGCACTGATATTAGTCTGATGAAACTCGTGCCGGCGTTCCGCTGCTGTCGTGATAAATGCTATCCCGAAGCTGCCACCCCAGTTCCTGAAGAAGTTAGTAAGACTGGAGGCTCGATTATTCTGGTCCGGCCTTAGCTGCGAGTACGCAATGATGTTGGCGGGCACAAAGAAGAAGCCATAGCCCAGGCCCTGAAACGCCCGCGCCAATGCATAATGACGATAATCCGTGGCCAGGTTGAAAGTACTGTAATACCACATGGCCGCGCCCACCGTTGTGAGACTAATCGCAATCAGGACTCGGGGCTGCACCAACCGGCGTTGAATCAGTTGTGCTCCGATCGGCGCCAGCAGCGTGATCACAAATGCACCCGGGCCTAACACGAGCCCCGCGTCAATCGCCCGGTATCCATACAGCGTCTGCAGGATCTGCGGAATCAAAGTGGTACTACCGAAGAGTCCGAATCCGAAGACAAAGAACAAGACATTCGATATCGCGAAATTCCGATTCTTAAGCAGGCTAAAGTCAATCACAGGTTCTTTGACACGCCGCTCCCACCAGATTGTCACCGTCCAGCCGATAACTGCGATGGCGAGCATCCAGGATATGAAGGAGCTCCCGAACCAGTCGTCGATCTGACCGCGATCCAAAGCTACTTCAAGGGCGGCGGAAGCCAAAGCGATCAGCGTAATTCCGAGGCCATCAATGTTCAGCTTGCCGCCGTGACGGACTGTAGCGCGTTCGGCTTCGAAGCTGGGCGGATCGCTAAGGAGCCTGCTACTTAAGATAAATGCAATAATGCCGATCGGAATATTAATAAAGAATATCCAGCGCCAACTGTAATTGTCTGTGATCCACCCGCCTAACACTGGACCGATCGCTGGGGCAGTGACGATCACAATCGTGTAGAGTGCAAACGCCGAAGCTCGCTTCGCAATGGGGAACGTGTCGACCAGGATCGCTTGCGCCACCGGTGCTAAACCACCCCCCGCGATTCCTTGCAGCACGCGGCTCGATAACATAATCCCGAGCGAGGGCGCAATGCCGCAAAAGAAAGACGTCAGAGTAAACAGAGCCACGCAGCCAAGATAATAATTCTTCCGGCCGAAGACCCGGCTCAACCAGGCGGACATCGGCAGAATAACGGCGTTCGCCACCAGGTAAGTAGTAAGTATCCAAGTTACTTCGTCATAACTCCGGCCCAGACCACCACCTATATAAGGAAGCGACACGTTCGCGATAGAAGTGTCAAGTAACTCCATGAAGGTCGCGAGCGTAACCGTGACCGCGATCAGCCAGGGATTTACCGGAGCCTTCACTCGTTCAGTCATCGAACGGTCACCGTTGGCTCAAATTGCCGGTCGCGTTTTCAGGCGGGAAGAGACTGAAGAGAGGCCCCGCGGCGCCTGGAAGATTCTCGACATGCCCGGCGAAATCGCGATCAAAAGTATCCACGTGAATTCGAACTGGCTGGTCCGGCCGCATCCGTTTCAGTTGCGTCTCTTTGAAATTGGCCGTGATCCAGATGTCGTCGAGAGGGACGATCACAAGCAGCCCTTGTCCCGGCTGTACGCGATGGCCGAGTTCTACCGTTTTCCGTCCCACCACGCCACTCACGGGTGCATAAATTTTCGTGTAGCTGAGATTGAGCTCCGCGGTATGCAGATCGGCTGTCGCTTGCTCCAGGCGTCCGGCGGCAGATTGCGACTTGGCGCGCGCATCGGTTACCTGTTGCGGAGCGACGCTCGCGCCTTCAATCTGCGCCTGCCGCTCCGTCACCAGTTCGCGTGCTTCCGCAATTTTCTGTTCGCTTGATTGAATAGCGGCCTTGTCCGCTTCCAGCGCTTGCGCGGCCGCGACGGATTCCGTGGCGCGGGCGTCGTAGTCGGATTTCGATATCTCGCTCTTATCGACCAACTCTTTATAACGAATGCGGTCTCGTTCAGCGCGGGCATACAAGGCTTCGTCCTGCTGCAAGCGATGCTGCGCGGCAGCCAAATCCGCCTCACCCGAGCTGACTCGCGCGATCGCCTGCTCCTTCTCCGCCTCGGCTGATCGCAGTTGGCTGAACGCATTCGCTCCCACGATCGGAACGGAAACTTGTGCGGAATGCTCATCCGCTTTTCTGGTGTCGAGATCGGCCTTGGCGTGCTCCAACTCGGCTTGGTAGTCGCGTGGATCAAGTTCCAGAATCAGAGTGCCCGCCTGCACAAACCGGTTGTTCTCAACTTCGGGATTGATGTAGGTAACAGTGCCGCCGATGCGGGTACTAACGGAGTCCAGATGACCCTCGATCTGCGCGTCGTCGGTCGATTCGTAACCCTCGGCGTCGATCCACCACGCTGTGACCGCCGTTGCGACCAGCGCCGCGCCGGCCACCAAGAGCCAGCGAGAGATTTTACTCTTCCGCCCGCGGATGGGCTTCTCAATCCGTTCGTCTTCGGCCCGATCCTGCGTCTCAACCGCTGCGTCTTCTTCTAAGAGCTCCGTCGCCATTTCGCGTCCCCTTACAAGCTTTGATGCGGAAGAGGCCGCTTGGACGCAAAAACTTGCGAGACGATCCGAAAATGAGACCGAACGGTCCCACATCGCATCCAACTGGCGTGAATGCTACGATTAAAAAAGACCATACGGTCTCTAACCGCCACGTTGGCAGCATGAGTAAAGGCGAACGAACGCGCGAAAAGATCGTGGCCGCCGCAGCCCCCATCTTCAACCAGCGCGGCTATGAAGGCAGTTCCCTGGCCGACCTAATGGCAGCAACCGGCCTGCAGAAGGGCGGCATCTACCGCCATTTCTCGAGCAAGGAAGAGCTGGCCGGCGAAGCCTTCGATTACACCTGGGACGCCGCCCTAAAGGCTCGTCTGCTTCACTTGGACGAAAAAGCGTCGGGTATCGAAAAGCTCAAACAGCTCATTGCGAATTTTGTGAATGTGAGGCCGCCGGTTGCGGGAGGCTGTCCTATTTTAAACACCGCCATCGACGCCGACGATGGCAATCCCGTCCTCCGTGCGCGCGCCGTGAAAGCTCTCCGATGCTGGGTAACAAAGTTACAGAAGATGGTGAAGCTGGCCATCGAAAACGGCGAGACAAGGCCAGGTATAAAACCAAAGACTGTGGCTACCTTGATCGTCGCGTCGCTCGAGGGAGCGCTCATGATAAGCCGCCTCGAGCGCAATAACAAGGCGCTGCTGCTCATACAAGAACACCTCTATCGCTATCTCGATACTGAAGTCTCCGCATCGCGCGGAAAAATCCAGTAACGGTAGGTCCCGCATGGCGTCCAAGCAACGGAGCAAGTAATACGGCGTTCTGAGCGCTCAGTCGCACCAAGGCCGCCCCGTTTCGGGGAAGCCGTTCTCTTACTTGCCGGAATGATTTAGCGCTCGCCGGGAACCCAACGAAAGGAGACAACCATGATTGGACTGTGGAAAGTGTTAGCGATAACCGCTGCAGCGGTGGCGATCATAGCCATATTGCCTGACGCGGCACGCTACATCAAAATCAGTACCATGTAATCGAGTTGTTAAAGGATGGCTCGACTATGTGTCTGGCAATCCCGGCGAATGTAGTTGAGCTTTCGTCCGGCGAACGAAACGCGCGCTTGTGGAAGTGACACGCGTGCGCCGCCAAGTCGGCGAGTGGGTACTGTTGCAAGCTCGATCAAATCCGAATGCTGTAACGCGGCGAGGATGAGGCGGCGCTGCAGGAAGCGGTCGTAGATGAGTTTCGCGATCCGGCGATCGTTTCGAAAACCGCGGAAGTTTATCGCTTCGTATTAAGGGATCTTGCCGCCGCACAACATAGAACAGCATGGTCCCGGCTGTCCGGTCTGCGTGCAGCCGATGGGACGCATCGACGGCGCCCTCGCGGACGTGATCCTCACTGCGATCCGGAACGCCGCTTCTCCCAAAGCGGCGCAATGCGGCGAGGTTCTCTAGGGCGTTCTAAAACCGGTACAATGCAAGCTGTTCGGTAATGATTGTACGCTGGAGCGCCCCCGTCGGCGCGTTGAGGATCATGCGCGGCTTACTACAACTAAGAGCATCGCAAAACGCCGACACAGATCGCGGTCCCGGTTTGACCGATGCCGCTGCTCGCTTGCGGTTTCGCGATACTCAAATCGAAATGCCGCATGGGGCTGGCGGCAAGGCCAGCAGCTGCTTAGTGGGAGATCGCCTGCCCTTCATATGTTGACCAGCGCCTCTACACTCGCAAGCCGCGCGGAGGAAGCGCTGCTCCGCCGCAACGCTCCTTTCGAAAAATTCTTTCGCCACGAGTCTATGCGGTTGGCCGCCGCGTGCCGCGACATGTCGGATCGTTTTCTTCAAGGCGGACGCCTGCTTGCTTTCGGCCGGGGAGCTTATGCCACCGATGCGCAGCACGTATCGGTGGAGTTTGTTCACCCCGTCATCGTCGGCAAGCGCGCGCTACCGGCGCTCGATCTGTCACTGATCTTCAGTCCTGCTTTGGAAGTGCTGCTCAGACCGGAAGACATCGTGATGGGATTCGGTCCGCCCGAAGGCGATGCGGAAGTGGAAGCGGCGCTCCAGCGTGCCACTACGCGCGGGGCGATGACGTTCGCGCTTCCCGGTAGCACCGGTTCCTATTTCTTCCATTCGCCTAACGCCGATCCATTCCTGCATCAGGAAATGATCGAGATCCTGTATCACACGCTCTGGGAAACGGTGCATGTCTTCTTCGAGCGCCGCGTGCTCGGCCACGACGTGGGTGACGCCGGCTTCCTTTATCCATACCTTGGCCAAGAGAAACAGGAAACGACAGGCGTGCTCGACGAAGTGGCGGCCTCGATTGTCATGAAGGTCGAAGACGACACCAGGCTGCGCAAATCCGTGAGTGAGGAGCAGTCGGAAGCCATTGCGCAGGCCGTGATCGCGATCCACGAACGCGTCTCACGCGGAGGCAAACTGATTCTGTTCGGTAACGGCGGCTCTGCCACCGACGCCAACGACTTTGCGATCGATTGCATGCTGCCGCCGCAAGGCTACCGTCCCATCCCGGCCATTTCGTTATCCCTCGAACCCGCCAACATAACGGCGCTGGCAAACGATGTCGGCACGGAGGTCATCTTCCTGCGTCAAATGATCGCGCAGGCGCGGCCCGAAGATGTCGCCGTGGGAATCTCCACCAGCGGCGGCTCGAAAAATATTATCATGGCGCTCGAAGAGGCGCGCAAACGCGGCATGCTCACAGTGGCGCTGCTCGGCTACGACGGCGGCGAGATCCTGCGCCGCGGCCTGGCCGATCACCCGCTCATCGTGCGGTCAGACTACATCCCGCGCATTCAGGAAGTGCAGGCGTCCATTTATCACA
>JBEKUT010000130.1:0-15742 GCA_049514735.1 Bryobacteraceae bacterium | reverse complement strand
TTTTCCAGCATGGCCGTGGTGGATAGCGTGGGGTTTAATCTCTCCGGCCCCAATCAGGCCGAAAACATTTCCGGCCAAGCTGTTTCGCCGAATTTTCTTACGATGCTCGGCTTGCACCCTCTGCTGGGACGGGACTTCGAAGCGTCGGAGGAGAAGCCGGGCGCGGCTCCGGTGGCTATGCTGAGCTATTCGCTGTGGCAATCGCATTTCGGCGGCGACCCTAGCGCGGTGGGGAGAACGATGGCGCTGGATGGCCGGAGCTTTACGATTATCGGCGTGCTGCCGCCGGAGTTTCGCTGGATCGAAAAGACGGACTTGCTGGAGCCGATCGGGACGTGGGCCGGCGACAATACGTCCGCTATTAACGAGCGCAGCGAACGTGGTGACACGATTGTGATTGGACGATTGGCTCCGCGCAGCAACTTTAAGCAGGCACGAGCGGAAATGGAGGGCCTGGCGGCTCGTCTGGCGAAAGCGTATCCCGGCAGCAACGATCAGTTCGGCGTGGCGCTGCGGCCGATTCGCGATGTGTTCGTAAGCGAAATACGGCCGGCGCTTTTGGTGCTGTTCTGCGCGGTCTTGTTTGTGCTGTTCGTGGCGTGCGCGAACGTTGCAAATTTGTTTTTGATGCGCAGCACGGACCGCACCAGGGAGATGGCTCTGCGGATTGCGGTCGGCGCGACGCGGGGGCGCATCATCGGTCAGTTGCTGGCGGAGAGTTTCATTCTGACATCGCTCGGCGGACTGGCGGGTTTGGCGCTCGCGGCCGCGGCGATTCAAGGCATGGCACGGCTGATCCCGGCCGATATGCTGGCGGGCGCGAGCCTGGATCTGAATGGTCCGGCGCTTCTATTTGCGGCCGGTGTGGTGTCGCTGTGCGCGTTTATTTTCGGAATTGCGCCGGCCATGCATTCGACGAAGACCGATTTGCAGTCGGAGTTGAAAGAGGGCGGCAGAAGCTCGAGCGCCGGCAAGGGGTCGAGCCACTGGCGGGATGTTCTGGTGGCCGCGGAGGTTTCGCTCGCGCTGATTCTCTTGGTGGGCGCCGGGCTAATGATGAAGAGCCTCTATCGGCTGCTAGCGGTGGATGCCGGGATTCGAACCGAGCGCGTAATCAAAATGGAAATGAGTTTGCGGACGGCGCAATACGCAAAAGATCCGGCGATTCTAAATTTTTGGGAGCAGGTACTCGGCCGTGTGCGCGAGTTGCCGGGTGTTGAAGCGGCGGCCGTTGGCACAGGCGTCCCACTGACGGACGATCATTCACGCAGCGACATTACGATCGAGGGCATGGCGTTGCCCAAGCCGGGGAGTTTTCCGCATCCGGATATTCATATCGTGAGCCCGGCGTATGTGAGCGCTCTCGGGATTCAGCTCTCGCGCGGGCGGGCGTTTACCGACATGGACAATAGCAATGGTCCGCGGGTGGCACTGATTAATGCGCAAGTGGCGCGGCAGTTTTTTCCCGGGCGCGACCCGATTGGGAGCCGCTTTATGTTTGGGCATCCATCGTCGAAACGTGCTGCGGATTGGATCACGATTATTGGCGTGGTGGGCGACACGAAAATGTATGGTCTTGCGAATCCGGCGCGTTTGGAAGTTTACCGTCCGTTACGGCAGAGCGTCGCTGGCTCCATGACGCTGGTGGTGAAATCGGCGAGCGATCCCGCTGCGCTGACGTCGGAGATTCGCGGCGTGGTTGCTTCCATAGATAAAGATCAACCAGTGTTCGGCGTTGCCACGATGCGACAACTGGTGCTCGATTCTGTTTCGACGCGGCGAATTACCTTCATCGTTTTGGGATTCTTTAGCGCCCTGTCGCTAGTCCTGGCGGCTATCGGAATCTATGGCGTGATTTCTTACTCGGTGGCGCAACGCACGCAGGAAATCGGGATTCGCATGGCGCTGGGCGCGCAGCCCGGACACGTATTACGGATGGTGATCGCGCAGGGGGGAAAGATTGTGGGCGCGGGGATACTCATCGGGATCGTGGCGTCGTTCGGACTTACCCGCTTGATGACGAAGCTGCTATTTTCCGTGCACCCGGCCGATCCGACGACGTTTGCGGCAGTGACAGTTACGCTCACGCTGATCGCTCTGCTGGCATGCTACATTCCGGCGCGGCGGACGCTGCGGGTCGATCCAGTGAGCGCGCTGCGGAGCGAGTAATTGTCAAGTTTTACAAAATAGATACAAATCTCGCACCAATAAGTAAGTCGAATTAGCGGACGATTGTGGCATGAGTCGCGAACTGCTGTTTTCCATGCTAAGTCTGCTGCCGCTAGCGGCCGGATCAGCCTTGTCCGGCGAAGAGCTTCCACTTCTTCCTGCGCTCTCGCCTTCTCCCATGGCTTCGATATTGACGGCGCCGGTTAACGGCGACGTGAATCCTTATGGCGTGGCGTTCGTGCCAGACGGCTTTCCATACGGCGGGATACTCGGGCCGGGGGACATTCTGATTTCCAACTTTAACGCCAGCTCCAACCTGCAGGGTACTGGAACGACGATTGTCAGCATCTCGACCACGTTCAACGCCTCTCTGTTTTTCCAAGGTCCCACGGGTCTGGGATTGACTACCGCGTTGGCTGTCTTGAAGAACGGATATGTCCTGGTAGGCAACCTGCCATCGCCAATGGGAGCCTGCAGTGGCGCCAGTTTTACCGGAGTGGGGCAAGGCTCTCTGCTGGTAATTAATCGGTTTGGCCAACAGGTGGCCGATCTCACCAGTTCCGTGTTTCTGAACGGTCCTTGGGACATGACCGTTCTTGACAATGGAAACTTCGCACAGGTTTTCATCTCCGACGTTTTGAGCGGCACAGTGACTCGTCTGGATATGGCTGTTCCGGCGACGGATGCCGATAACGCTCCAAGGATTCCGGTTTTCGCCACGACGATCGGCTCCGGATATCTGCACCGCTGCGATCCGAACGCGCTGGTAGTGGGCCCCACCGGCTTGGCTCTCGATCCACTGCGCGGCACCTTATACGTTGCGGCTACGGGAGACAATGCGATTTACGCGATCGACAACGCGGAACGAACCTTCCGCAGCCAAGGCCCAGGACGCCTGATTTACGAGGACAACGCTCATCTGCGGGGTCCCGTGGGATTGATGCTGGCTCCGAATGGAGACCTGGTCACTACTAATGGCGATGCAGTGAACGGCGACCCCAATGATCCAAGCGAGTTAGTGGAGTTTACAACGAGCGGGAAGTTCGTGGCGCAACGGTCTGTCGATCCAGCGCAGGGCGCGGCGTTCGGACTTGCGGTGGCCGAAGTGGGACACACGTTCATCTTTGCCACGGTCGACGATGCTACGAACTTACTAGATATCTGGAAAGTGAATCCGTAGAGCAGTCATTTTGTCGCGGCGACGATCAGCCAAACATAACTGATACAGAAGCAGGCGAGCGCGCTGAAACCCAGCGACTGGTTCCGTGTGTATTTGAATCTCGTGTAGGAACGCGAGTCATTCGGATGATGCAAATGATACTCGTAGTTGAATACCAGCAGAATCATAAAGAGCACGCCGTAGATGATGCTCATGGCCACCAGAAACAAGGGCGATGCGAAAGATTTTAGAGGGCGGGCATTCGACTGAGTCATATTCAAAGAACCGACCAGCAGTACAAGAGACCCGGCAGCCAGACCCAGTACAAATTTTGCGATGTCCAGGTACATCGGTAGCAGACGCTCCCCGAATTCGCCGTGTTTTCCTCCGGGATCGAAGACGATGGGCTCGTTCTTGGTCCTCAGAAAGACCGCGGGCCAGATGAGTGCAAAGACGGCCGCTGCCGTTGTAATTCCGGGGAGGCCTGGGAACAACATTCTTTGAGGATAGAGGATAATGGTCACCTCCGGTCCGAAAGAGGGTGTCCATGGCAGGAGTTTATCGCGCGGTGATGGTGACGAAGAAGGGCGGATCCGATGTTCTTGAGATCGTCGAGCTGCCCAGTGAGGCACCGGGGCCAGGGCAACTCCGCGTGCGGGTGCGCGCGGCCGGAGTGGGATCGACCGACCTGGTCATGTTGAGCGGCGGTTACCGGTATGCGCCCAAGATACCGTTCGTGCCTGGTTATGAGGTTGCTGGCGTAGTGGACGCTATTGGGGCCGGCGTCACGGGTTTTGAAGTGGGTCAGCGCGTGGCGGCGCTTACCGTGTATGGCGGCTTTGCGGAACTTGTGGTACGCGATGCGGAACACTTCATTCCGATTCCCGATGGCGTTTCCGACCGCGATGCGGCCGCGGTTGTCTTGAATTTTGTGACGGCGTGGCAGATGATTTATCGCGTCGCGAAGGTGCGGGCGGGTCAGACCGTGCTGGTCACCGGCGCGTCCGGGGGCGTGGGAACGGCGGCTCTCCAATTCTTGCGGATGGCGGGGGTGAAGACCTACGGCGCGGCGTCGGTTTCGAAGCACTCGACTGTGCGCTCACTCGGCGCGATACCGATCGATTATCGGGCGGGACCGCTCGACCGGCTCGTGCGGGCGCTGGAACCTGACGGGGTCGATTTTGCGTTCGATGCGATTGGCGGGGCCAACATCGGTCCGTGCATCGGCGCACTGCGGCGGGGCGGGACTTTGGTGGGATTCGGTTTCATCGGCGCGTCCGGGAAGTTGGTGCAGGCGGCGATGTTTGCAAACATTTTTGTGGGGGCGCGTTTGCGTGGACGGGTGGGCAAGTTCTACGGGATTACGATGCTGTATCGGAAGGACACCAAGCCATTGGGCGAGGACTTGCCTAAGATCTTCGCGCTCCTGGCGGAGAAGAAGATCGATCCGCTGGTCACGCGCACTTTCCCGCTTCTTCAAGCAAGACAGGCGCTTGAGTTTCTGGCGGGTGGTTCGGTGGAAGGAAAGATCGTGCTTACTGATGGCTGATCTGCAGAACCGCGGCTCCGCTGATCGCGTCGTGCTTCAAGGCGTTGAGAGCGGCGTTCGCATCGTGCATAGAGAAGAGAGTGGTCTGGGTATGAATGGGAATCTCGGCGGCGATTTTCAGAAAATCGATTCCATCCTGACGGGTATTGTTTGCGACGCTGCGGATAAGGCGCTCGCCGTACAGATCGTCGTAGCTGAATTGCGGAATCGGACTCATGTGGATGCCGCCGGCTATTACCGATCCGCCCTTCTTGAGGGTCTTCAACGCCGCGGGAATCAACTCACCGGCGGGCGCGAAGATGATTACGGAGTCGAGTTTTTGTGGCGGCTGATCGAACGATCCGCCGGTCCAGACTGCTCCCAATTCGGCCGCTAGTTCCGCGTGGCGCGGCTCGCGGCTGAAGGCGTACACGTCGACACCCCAATAGCGGGCGACTTGAATCGCAACGTGGGCGGCCGCTCCGAAGCCGGACATACCGAGCCGTGCACCTTTCGAGACACCGGATAATCGCAGACATCGAAAACCGATAATTCCAGCGCAGAGCAGAGGGGCCGCGTGCAGATCGTGAAAGCCTTCCGGAATGGCATAGACGAAAGAATCGGGCGCGACGACATACTCGGCATAGCCGCCATCGACCGTGTATCCGGTAAAATCCGGCGAGTCGCAGAGATTCTCGCGGCCCGACACGCAGAATTCGCACGTCCCGTCTGTGTGATGCAGCCACGCTACGCCCACTCGATCGCCGGGTTTGTGATGACGGACATCAGGCCCGGTACTTTCCACGATACCCACGACCTGATGGCCCGGGATCACGGGCGATTTGCGCTTCGGCAATTCGCCTTCGACGACATGCAGGTCAGTGCGGCACACTCCGCACGCACGAACCTCGATCGACAATTGGTCGCGAACTGGCTCCGGCGTGGGCACTTCGATCCACTGCAGGGGATTGCTTTCGACCAGCGCCGGCGCAGGCAGAACACAGGCCTTCATAATTTCAGGCTACACCCACATGCCACGTACAATGGAGTTTTATGGCCACATCCTCAAACGAGTTTTATCGCATCCAGAAGCTCCCCCCGTACGTGTTTGCCGTCATCAACGAGATGCGTGCGAAGGCGCGGGCGGAGGGTCTGGATGTTATCGATCTCGGCATGGGAAATCCCGACGGCGCCACTCCGCAGGCTGTGGTGGACAAGCTGGTTGAAGCGGCACAGAATCCCAAGAACCATCGCTATTCCATGTCGCGTGGACTGCCCAAGCTGCGCGAGGAAATTGTAAATCGTTATCGCAGAAATTACGGCGTCGAACTCGATCCGGAATCCGAAGCTATCGCCACAATCGGAGCGAAGGACGCATTGGCGCACCTGCTGTTTGCCGTGGTCGGTCCCGGCGATACTGTAGTGTCTCCGAATCCCTGCTATCCGATTCATCATTACGGCGTGATCATGGCGGAAGGTAATGGATGCATGCTGCCCATGCCCGATCCGGCGACGTTTCTCAATCGCCTCGAAGATCTGTACCGCTACGCCGATCCAGTGCCCAAGATGATCCTGGTGTCGTTCCCGCATAACCCGACAACGCAATGTGTGGATTTGCAGTTCTTTCGCGACTTAGTCGCGCTGGCGGCGAAACACGGGACCATCATCGTCCACGATTTCGCGTACGCCGATATTTGCTTCGATGGGTACAAGGCCCCGAGCATTCTGGAAGTGGAGGGAGCGAAGGAAATCGCAGTTGAGATTTACTCGCTATCGAAGAGTTTCAACATGGCCGGATGGCGCGTGGGTTTTTGCGTCGGCAACCGCAAGCTGATCGCGGCGCTGGCGAGGATCAAGAGCTATTTGGACTACGGCATTTTTCAGCCGATTCAGATCGCGTCCATCATCGCTCTACGCGAGTGCCAGAAAGAGACGGAGCAGATCCGCGATACGTATCAGCGACGCCGCGACGTGCTGTTAACGGGCCTGCAACGGGCGGGATGGCCGGTGGATGCGCCGCGAGGTTCGATGTTCGTGTGGGCTCCTCTGCCGGAGCAACATCGGCCGCTGGGATCGCTGGAATTCTCGAAGATGCTGTTGCAAAAAGCGCTGGTTGCGGTTTCCCCGGGCATTGGTTTCGGTCCCATGGGCGAGGGACACGTGAGGTTCGGGTTAGTGGAGAACGAGCATCGCATCAAACAGGCAGCGAAATCCATTCAACGGTTCCTGAAAACGGGGCTCGATTGAGGCCGCGACTAAAGTGATAGGCTATTCGGCATGGCCGCTCTGACCGACCCGCACGTTCCCACAGTGGTGGACCTGCGCCATGTGCGGGCGTCGGATCTTGACGGTCTGCTCACTGAAGAGACGGAGACCTGGGGGAAATTGCTCGACTGGGACTTTCGTCCGTCGGCGGGATTGGTGCGCCGCTTCCTCGACATGCAGGCTTTGAGCGGACATACGCTTCTAGTCGGCGGCCGTGCGGTTGGCTACACGTATTTCGTTGCGGAAGAACGCAAGGGCTTGATCGGCGACCTGTATGTGATGGAAGAATTCGCCACGCCGGAGACGGAATCGCAACTTCTGGGTGCGGTTCTGGTGAGCATGGTGAAATCCCCTTTTATCCACCGCATCGAATCGCAGCTTATGATGCTGCGCAACGGGTCGAGGATCACACTTCCCTATTGGCGCTTTCTCAAGATGCACGCACGCAACTTTTTGGAGCTGGATCTGAGCAAGGTCCAGGCGCTTCCACAGGGTCCGGCGGCGCGCGTGGTGGCGATCGATAACTGGACCGAACGAAAGCAGGACGAGGCGGCGCAACTCATCGCGACCGCGTATCACGGGCATATCGACAGCGAGATTAACGATCAATATCGCTCACCTGGCGGGGCGCGGCGCTTCCTGATGAATATCGTCCAATATCCGGGCTGTGGGGCTTTCTATCAGCCGGCATCGTTCATTGCAGTCGACCCGATCTCCGGCCATCTGGCTGGGATTTGTCTGAGTAGCTTGGTGGCGGACGATGTCGGGCATATCACGCAGGTTTGCGTGTCGAAGGCAGCGCGGCATCGGGGCATCGGTTATGAACTGCTGCGGCGTTCTCTGGAAGCGCTCGCCCGGAGCCAATGCAGACGGGCGAGCCTCACTGTGACGGCAGCGAACAAGGCCGCAATTCGGGTCTACGAGCAGATGGGATTTACGAAACGCCGGGATTTTTCGGCCTATGTGTGGGATGGTTTCTAGAGGGAGCGAATTTACCGGTTCAAAGTAAATGTGACAGTGATTGGCGCAATTACTTCGACCGGCTCTCCACTGAGTAAGGTTGGTTTGTAGACCCATTGACGGACGGCATCCAGCGCGGCCTTCACTAACAACGGACTGCCGTCGATAACTTGTAATTCTCTTATTGTTCCTTCCTTAGATATGACTCCGACTAAGTGGACGGTGCCTTGGATGCGCGCGATGATTGCCATCTGTGGGTAAATAGGGACGATTCTTCGAAGGAGCTTGGCTTCCTGAATTCCGGAACTGACCTTCATAGGCGCGGTATCGGCGGCCTTTGCTTTCGCTGGGGCGGGTTGAGGCGGGGGTTTGGGGAAAGCCATGTTGGTGAACATTTGGCTTAATGCATTGGGCACGGCGGTTCCTGGAATGGAGCCTATGATGGTTTCCGAGGTCATTTGAGGGACGAGTTGCGTAACGTCGTCTACGAGAGCGGCGACAGTCTTGGGGATATTGCTGGGCGCTGTGAAAGGCTTTTGTGCTGTGTTTGAACGTGCCGACGGCTGTTGCTCCGGCGGCTTGAGCGGGGCGGCGCGCGGCAGCGGCGCGACGAGGTTCTCCGCCCACTTACTTAGACTCGGCAACCGATCTGTGTAAATGAGTGGAATTAAGGCAGCCAACAGTACCAGGCTGGTTTGCGCGAGAAGCGAAACGGCCAGAGTCCAGGGTTTGCTTTTTGAGTTGGTGGGGAGAATGGATTGCTCGAACATGCCCAAATAGACACCGGTTTATTCGAATTAGTTCCAGGCCGATTTAATTCCAGGACAGCATCTACGGCTACCGTTTCCGCCATTGCAACAGCTCTTCGCTGAGGGTGTTCAAACTGTTCGTGATGCGGTCTGTCTCCGTATTCACCAATGCATAACGTTCGACGTGTGTATCTCCGGACTGGACCAATGCATGATGAGCCTCGCGCAAGTCCGGGAGCGAATCCCGTAGCACCGGCGATCCGCGCAATGCCGCAGCCAGGTAGTACAACGTCAATTCGACATCGTTTGCGAAGGGCTGGAACGCCGCGCGGGGCGGCACCGGGTTGCTGGTGTAGAGCCCCGCTTCGAGAGCCATGATGGCGTGAATCAGACGGTGCGAGGCCGCCACAATTCCGCTCAACACGCTTACCGTTTCGGGTGATGTTCCCGGCTCCGCCGTAAGCCGGTCGATGGAGGCGAGGACATTCGACCGCGCCAGCCTGGCGGGCATGCGGGCGCGGTCGAGCTGTTTCTCGAACGATTCTTTCGGATACTCATAGCTCAGCCTTATAGCGTGAAAAGAATTGCGATAGGCGTCTAGCATTTTGGCGATAGACTCGCCAACCTGCGTGCGTTCCCAGGTCGGCCATAACCAATAGGCCAGCAGCGCAATCGCGCCGCCGAGAGCGGTATTCAGGCCGCGCGCAGCCATGACGGGTTGCGGCGCGACGCCGGTCATCGAGATCAGCAGCACCACTAAGGCGGTCACTCCCGCGACGAGAAACCCGTAATTCGCGGGTCCCAGATACCGCAGAAAAAGCATCGACAACGCGATCAAACCGATTTCCATAAAATGTCCGGGAGACAAGATATGGAAAAGCACGGTAGCGCAAACCAGTCCAACCAGCGTACCGGCGAGGCGGAGAACGCCGCGGCTGAAGGTTGCGGTGAAGTCCGGTTTGAGCACGATCGCGATGGTCATCGGCGCCCAATACGATCGACGCAGTTCGAACCCGCGCGCAACCGCGGTCCCGATTGCGACACAGGCAGCAAGGCGGATCGCGTGACGGCATGCGGCCGATTGCAGAGTCAAGTTGGCACGTAGCGTGGCGAGCGTTCCGCCCAGCCGCAGTCGCCACGGCTTCGAAGCTTCGCGGCGTTCGAATTCTTCAAATCCTTCGAGCGAGGCGTGTCCGGCCAGTTCAGTAGCCGAACGGAGTTGTCCGGTTAAAGCGTCCATCTGGAAGCGGGCGTCGCGCAGGAACGCGCTGATCTCCGGCGGCCGCGACTGATCCTGCCCGCGGAGCGTCTCAGCAATCTGTTCCAGTTCCGCGAAACTCTCTGCATCGACGCTGGCTGGCTGGCCGGCGCGAACGCATTGCGCGAGCGTCGAGAGTACACGCGCGCAGATCGCGAAATAGCGGTCGAGCATCTCAACTTCCGGGGCGCTTTCGCGTTCTAATCGAATGCGTATGCGGCCCAGCATCATCAAAGCGAGGCGCATGCGTTCGGCCTGGCTCAGGAGCAAGCGATACCGCTCGACTTCGACGGAGTGATATTCCACCAGCGACGCCAATGCGACGTGCACTGCGGTGGCCTGCCTGGTGGCGGGCGGCGCGTCAGTAGCTCGAATCGGCGTCTCCGCCATGCGTGCCAATTCCGCAAAAAGATCGGCCAGCGCCCAACGCTCATGCACATATTTTCTGAGCGGCCAGAATGCCAGCGCCAGTGCGGTTTGCAACAATCCTCCGGCCATGGCGAGCAGACCGCCGTAGACCGCCCGCTCGACGTTCTGCGGCACCGCCATGTAAACCACCAACGTCACCAGGCTAATCGCGCCCAGGTCGGCCGCCGTGGTGCTGAGCGCGACCAGCATCCCGCTCGCAAACGCCCAGGCCGCGGACACCACCACCGCAGCGACATTGTTGTGTCCGCCGATGGCTCCGCAAAAAACCGCAAAACCGACCAGCGCGCTCGCCGACAGCATCCGTCTGGAGCGCTGCGGATAGGGCTCTTGGCCATCCGAAAACGAAACGTTCAGGGCTCCAGTCGCCATCGCCAGACCACCGGGAATGGTTCCGAACGCGACGCCCGCGATCAGTGGCAAAACGATTCCCAAAGTGTTTCTCACAGCTAGCCACAAATTCAGCTTTTCCTTCTGAAAGCGAATCACGGTTTGCCAGAACGTGACCGACGTGTTCGGTTTCGAATCCATGCCTACAGTGGACATTCTAATCGGGCCGCGCACCCCTAGCCTCCGCGGCGGGCGTCACTTACAATGGTCAAGGCTCTTAATCATGAGAACTATAAGACGCGTAGCTGTACTCGGCGCGGGCACCATGGGCTCGCGCATCGCCGCACACTTCGCCAATGCGGGGATTCCGTCGATTCTGCTCGACATCGTGCTTCCGAACGAGAAGAACCGGAATGCGGCGGCACTCAAAGGCATCGAGCATGCCGAAAAACAGAAACCTGGCGCTTTCTTTGTCGATGCCGCCAAAGAACTGATTACGGCGGGTAACTTCGAAGACAATCTCGGAGAGATTGCAGGTTGTGACTGGATCATAGAGGCGGTCACTGAAAATCTTGAAATCAAGCGGGCCTTATGGGGCCGCGTGGACAAGCTTCGCAAGCCAAACGCGATCCTTTCTACTAATACGAGCGGTATCCCGCTGGAGGAAATCTCGGAAGGTTTCCCGGCTGAATTCCGGCGTCACTTTCTGGGCACGCACTTCTTCAATCCGCCGCGCTATCTGCACCTGATGGAAATGATTCCAGGCGCGGGCACCAACGACGAAGTGCTCACGTTCGTGCGGGACTTCGCCGATCAACGGCTCGGCAAGGGAGTTGTTCCGTGCAAAGACACGCCGAACTTTATCGCGAATCGCATCGGAAGTTTCTTTGGCGGCACCGTCGCGAAATATACCGTCGAAGACGATTACACAGTCGAGGAAGTGGACGCTCTGACGGGCCCGCTGGTCGGCCTGCCGAATAGCGCCAGCTTCCGTTTGCTCGATATCGTGGGGCTCGACGTCTGGTCCTACGTTGGAACAAACTTGTATAAAGCTGTTCCAAACGATCCGTGGCGCGAGCGTTTCCTGCCGACCGACTTTCTGAAAAAGATGATCGAGCGCGGCTGGCTCGGCGAGAAGAGCGGCCAGGGATTTTATAAACGTGTCGGCAAGGGCGAGGATCGCGTGTTCCACGCCATCGATTGGAAGACGCTGGAATATCATCCCGCGCAGAAGGCGAAATTTCCGAGCGCCGAAGCGGCCAAGAGCATCGAAGATCTGTCCGAGCGTCTGCGCGCGCTGGTCAATTCGACCGACCGGGCGGGTACGTTCCTCTGGAAAATCTTTAGCGATCTGTTCATTTACTCGGCGTCGATGGTGCCCGAAATATCGGATCGCATCGTCGAGATCGACCAGGCCATGCGCTGGGGTTACGCGAACAAGCTCGGACCGTTTCAGTTGTGGGATGCGCTCGGGTTCGAATCCGTGGCGAACCGCATCGAAAAAGAGGGCCGCGAGTTGCCCGCCAATATCCAGGCGTTGCGGACGAGCGGGGCCAATTCGCTCTACCAGCGCTGTCATGAAGGCAACCGGCCGAAGAACCTCTACTTCGATTTTCCCAAGCACGGTTACAGGGAGATGGAGGAACGGCCCGGCATCATCGTTCTTTCCGACCTGAAGCGTGCGCGTGGAACCATTAAACAGAATCCCGGCGCTTCGTTGGTCGATCTGGGCGACGGCGTCTTGTGCGTGGAGTTCCACAGCAAAATGAACTCCCTTGGCGAAGATACTTTCTCCATGCTCTATGCCGGACTCGAGGAGCTGGACAAGAATTTCGACGCCATGGTGATCGCCAATGAGGGCGAGAATTTCAGCGTCGGGGCGAACATCATGATGGTGCTGCTCGGCGCACAGGAAGGTGAATGGGACGAGCTGAACGCGGCGATCAACCGGTTTCAGCAAGTCAACATGGCGTTGAAATATTCACCGAAACCGGTGGTATCCGCGCCCTTTGCGCGGACGCTGGGCGGCGGATGCGAGATCGTGATGCATACCGCGAGATCGCAGGCTTCGGCCGAGCTGTACATGGGACTGGTCGAAGTTGGCGTCGGCCTGATTCCGGGCGGCGGCGGATGCAAGGAACTGCTGCTGCGCCTGCGCGATCCGAGAAAAGTCTTTGAGTTGATCGGCTACGCCAAGGTTTCGATGAGCGCCGGAGAGGCGAAGAATCTCGGCTTGCTGAATCGGCTGGATCATGTGTCGATGAATCCGGAGCGGCTGGTGGGAGACGCCAAATCGCTGGCGCTGGCGTTGGCGCACGATTATGCACCGCCGCGCCCCCATAATCACATCAAATTAGCTGGTGAGACCGGTTTCGCGCTGCTGAAACTTGGATTGTGGACCATGCGCAAAGGCCAGTACATCTCAGATTACGACGTCGTTGTCGGCGAAAAACTGGCGAAGGTTTTGACGGGCGGAAATCTCACGGGCGAACCCGTGGTGACCGAACAGTACCTTCTGGATCTGGAGCGCGAAGCGTTCCTGAGCCTGTGCGGGAATCCGAAGACGCAGGAGCGCATGCAGCACATGCTCAAGACTGGCAAGCCGTTAAGGAATTAAAAATGGCGTCAGAGGTATTCGTTACTGCCGCGCCCAGTTCACGAATGGAACGCTCCGTTCAGAGCCGTGACCGGAAGGGAGCGGTGTTCTGCGCGCATTCCGGAACCGCGCGCGTGAGCAGGCGGACATCCGCAAAGAGTTATGACGTTAGGTTTTAGTTGAAGGAGATTGTGATGCCTGAAGCAGTAATAGTAGATTGTTTGCGAACCGCCGTCGGAAGATCCGGACGCGGTTCCTTGAGAACGACGCGCCCCGACGATCTGGCCGCGACCGTGATTCGAGCGCTGCTGGAACGCTACCCGCAAGTTGGAAATGGCGATATCGAGGACGTGATTTTAGGCTGCGCCATGCCCGAAGGCGAGCAGGGCATGAACATGGCGCGCATCGCCGCGCTGCGGGCAGGGTTGCCGCACAGCGTGCCCGGCGTGACCATCAACCGCTTCTGCTCATCGGGATTGCAGGCCATTGCGATGGCCGCCGACCGTATTCGCGCGGGGTCCGCTGAAATCCTGATCGCGGGCGGAGCGGAATCGATGAGCATGATCCCGATGTCCGGCAGCAGATTCGCGCCGAATCCCTGGTTTGTGGATAACAAGCCGGAGATTTACATGGGCATGGGCCTGACCGCCGAAGAGGTGCAGGAACGCTACGGCGTAACGCGGCAGGAGTCCGATGAGTTCGCGCTGCGCAGCCATCAAAACGCGCTGCGGGCGCAGGCCGAAGGGAAGTTCGACGATGAGATCGTGCCGGTGGAGGTGAACATCTCGACGCCGAATGGCGCACAGCCGCACGTGCAGCACCTGGTCTTCGATAAGGACGAAGGTCCGCGCGCCGATACGTCGCTGGAAGCGCTGGGCAAGTTGAAGCCGGTGTTTCGCGCGAACGGGACTGTGACGGCGGGCAATTCGTCGCAAACCAGCGATGGCGCGGCCGCGGCTTTGGTGATGTCGAAAGCGAAGGCGAAACAATTGGGTCTCAAACCAAAGGCCCGTTTTGTGAGCTTTGCGGTCGGCGGAGTGCCTCCGGAGATCATGGGAATCGGTCCGGTGGTGGCGATTCCGAAAGCTCTGAAACTCGGCGATGTGATGCTCGATCAGATCGGCGTCATTGAGTTGAACGAAGCGTTCGCGGTGCAATCGCTGGCGGTGATTCGCGAAGCGGGGCTCGATATTAATAAGGTGAATCTTAACGGCGGCGCGATCGCGTTGGGCCATCCATTGGGCTGCACGGGAGCAAAATTGACCGCGACAATCTTGCGCGAAATGGAACGCCAGGATTTACAATACGGGATGGTGACGATGTGCGTCGGCGGCGGCCAGGGTGCTGCCGGTATCTTCGAAAGGTTGAACTAAATGGCCACGACAACTGTTTCCCCCACCACGTTGAAGGGCGGGGCCTTCCTGATTCAAGACACTGCGGCGGACCAGGTATTTACGCCGGAGGATTTCACGGACGAACATCGCGCAATCGCGAAAACCACGGAGGATTTCTGGAATAAAGAGGTGGCTCCCAACGTGGAGGCAATCCAACACCATGAGCCTGGCGTGGCCGTCGGGATTCTGAGAAAATCCGGCGAGTTGGGTTTGACGGGCGTCATTCTGCCCGAAAAATTCGGCGGCATGGAAATGGATTTGACGTCCATGATGATGGTGGCCGAGGGCGTTTCGAAGGATGGCTCCTACTCCGGATGGCACGGCGCGCACACGGGTATCGGCACGCTGCCGATTTTGCTTTTTGGTACCGAAGAACAGAAGCAGCGTTATCTTCCGAAGCTCGCTACGGCCAAGATGGTAGCCGCGTACTGCCTTACCGAGCCGCAGGCGGGATCGGATGCGATGGCCATTCGCACTCGCGCCGACCTCAGCGCCGATGGCACGCATTACGTCCTGAACGGACAGAAGATGTGGATCACCAACGGCGGGTCGGCCGATCTCTACACCGTTTTCGCGAAGATCGGCGGGGAGAAGTTCACCGCGTTTCTGGTGGAGCGCGCGTATCCCGGCGTGCAGCCCGGCGCGGAAGAACAGAAGATGGGAATCAAGGGCAGCTCGACCACGGCGGTCTATCTGGACAACGTCAAGGTGCCGGTTGAGAACGTGCTCGGCGAGATTGGACGCGGGCATATCATCGCGTTCAACATTCTGAATCTCGGCCGGCTGAAGCTGGGTCCGTTTGCAATCGGCGGGGCGAAGGAAGTGCTTCGCGCATCACTGAAGTATGCTAAGGAACGGAAAGCGTTCGGGAAATCGATCGCTGAATTCGGCATGATTCAGCACAAGCT
>JBEKUT010000129.1:0-15840 GCA_049514735.1 Bryobacteraceae bacterium | reverse complement strand
AGTAAGACGGTCGTAAGGTGGATGCGATGCCGGTCCAGTACAAGAACGATGAGCCCGAGGCCTAGGAAATGGAGGAGCCCGTTGGGATGGACCAGTCCGCTCAAACAAACCAGCGTCTGAGAAACGAGTATTGCGCGTTTGAAGTGCAACTCGCGCCAGGAAAGATATGCCGCCATTCCGCCTAAACCGAGCAGCAAGCATAGATTCTCCGGCCGCGCCCAGGATGTCGCCCAAAGATAGTTATAAGAGAGCACCAGGAAGCCGGCTGCGAGAATGGACGTCAGTGGGTCGTTAAGAAGACCCGCGACGGTGCGGTACGCAGCCCACGCAATCAGAGGAGTCAGAAGAGTGTTCAGCAGCCGCGACCAAAAGATAGAAGCCGGCGCGATTTTATAGAACGCGGCCTCAAACAACGGATAACCGGGCACGATCCAGTACGTTCGCTGGTCGATGCGCGGCAGGTTGTTCCCAGCGGGATCGAGTACCGTGGTTCCGAAAAAGCCGCGATGCGCGATGTTGAAGGCGGCGCATGAGAAGTTGCCCTCGTCAGTCCAAGGAAGGCGATGCCACGCCGCGAACGAGGTTACGGCCATCGATAACAGGACGATCGCAACCAGGAAGCCGTACCATCGCTTGCGCAATGGCACAGCCATATTCATTGCATCGGTCACTGTTCAATTGGCGGGCGGGGCGATCCGCTCGTAGACTCTATAACTGGTTTTGTCGTAGACCAACCTGTAGCCCGGCATCAACTCCATCATATGCGCATAGATTGCCGGATCGGCCGCGCGATGGACGTTCACCATGTCGTCGTAAATTTCCTCCATCACGATGAATCGCGCCTCCCGCTTAGAAAAATAGCCTAGCGTGTCGTCGTCCACGAGCGCCGGCCCGAAGCCGTATCCGAATCCGAAAGAACAAGCGGCGAAGACCAGATCGTCCTTCGACGCGGTTTGCTTTAGGAAAGAGACAGCCGGATCGTAGGAAGTTCCCATATCGTTCACGCGAATTCTCATCACCGCGCCTCCTGCGCCAAGCCCGGCGATGATCGCGATACCGCACGCCAGCACGGGCCGCAGTGCGGGGCGTGCTGTCCACATATAAGAAACGAACACCGCCAAGAGAGATAAATAGAGGGGTACAAGGTGGATCAGGTAGTAATTGAATTTCATGCCTTCATAGAACGTGAAGAACAGGACATGGATTGCAGTGAGCAGGATCAAGACGCGATAACCGGGGTTTCTTCGGATGGACGGAATGGCGAGACATCCGGCCACCCCTGCCAGGTAGCCTAGCAGCGCGATGCTCTTTGCGCGGAGGAGAACGCTGCCATGCCCCGGCGAATGAGGGCCAAGTCCGTACGGCCTGAGATAGCGGAGATAAATCTCATTCTGCAAGGCTTGAAACGGATGCAGCAGGCCGACGCGGTTCGATGAATTACCGCTGAGTTGTATTTTGAAATCGTGAAAATCCTGGAAGATGTACCAGGCCCAGGCAGCGCCGCCTAGCAGGTAAGGAACGGCCGCCAGGGCGACGTCCTGTACTTTGATCCGGTGCCGGTCGTAATAAAGGATCAGGAACCAGAGCCCAATGAAATAGATGATGCCATTGGGATGAGTCATACCCGCGGCTGCTATACACGCATTACCCGACAAAATGGCAGCGCCGAGGCTCCGCTGCCGCAAGAGCAGGAAGCAGGCGTAGCCGCCGAAACCGAGCGAAGCGACCATCATGTCGTAACGCCCGAACGCGGCCGCGCTGACCACCTGGTAATCGAGCGCGGTGAGGGCTACGGCAAGCAAGGCGATCCTCGAATTACCTGTCAGCAGCTTCATAACTTGGTAGAGCGCCGCGGCAAACAGGATCGTCCAGAACATAGACAGCATGCGGGTGGTGAACAGGCTGAAGCCGAAGATCCTGTACCACGGCGCCATCGCCGCCATTTGGAGCGGAAAAATATAATACATGTGGCGATGGATTCCGCTCATTCCGGGATTTGCCTCGTCGAAGGAAGGGATGGCCATGTATCCCTGAGTCGCGAGCGTGTAACCGGCGGTGGCCGACATGGCTTCATCGTTCCAGGGCTTCCGTGCGCGGGCGAGGTTGACCAGGAGCAGACAGTAAGCCGCGAGTCCTACAGCGATTGCCAGCACGAAGAGGGGCGATTTCCAAGGCAACCCACTGCGTCGATCCATCTCGGCATTATCGTAAGTCTTGTTACAGCGCCGCAAGTTAGTAACAGGTGGTATACGGGATGTTAGATTGAATTAGCAATGGAAACTTTAACCGGCGCCGCGGCTGCGGCGCTCAAGGAGAAGATCGAAGCCCGCACGGCGCGCGTCGGTGTGGTCGGATTGGGCTATGTCGGGCTGCCGCTGGCGGTGGAGTTCGCCGGCGCGGGCTTTCACGTCACCGGCATCGACGTGATGGAGTCGAAAGTCGGGGCGCTGAACCGCGGGGAGTCCTATGTGCAGGATGTTCCGACGGCTCTTTTGCGCAAGTATGTCGATTCGGGCAGGCTGGTCGCCACGACCGATTTTTCGGTGGTGAAGGACCTCGACACCATCAACATCGCGGTGCCCACGCCGCTTCGCAAAACTAAAGATCCGGACATGAGCTACATCGTAGCGGCGTGCCAGGAGATTGCGAAATACTTCCATCCCGGCTTGCTTGTGATTCTGGAATCGACCACCTATCCCGGTACCACGGACGAATTGCTGCTGCCCATGTTCGAGTCGGCGAACATGAAGGTGGGGGTCGATTTTTTCCTGTGCTTCTCGCCGGAACGCGTCGATCCCGGCAATCCGACTTATCAGACGGTCAACATCCCGAAAGTTGTGGGGGGAATCACTCCGGCGTGCACTGAGCTTGGCTCGCTTTTCTACGGGCAGGCGCTCGAAAAAGTGGTGCCCGTCAGTTCCACGCGCGTGGCGGAGATGGTGAAACTGCTGGAGAACACGTTTCGCATGATCAATATCGGGTTGGTGAACGAGATGGCGATCATGTGCGACCAGATGGGGATCAACGTCTGGGAGGTGATTGAGGCGGCCGCGACCAAGCCGTTCGGGTTCATGCCTTTTTACCCCGGTCCGGGACTCGGCGGTCATTGCATCCCTATCGATCCGTTCTATCTTTCCTGGAAGACAAAACAGTCCGGAATTGAGGCGCGGTTTATCGAGTTGGCGGGCTATATCAATAGCCACATGCCGCACTTCGTGGTGGACAAGGTGCAGAACGCTTTGAACGATCAATCGAAGCCCCTGCGCGGTTCGCACGTTCACGTTATGGGCGTGGCCTACAAACGCAATATCGACGATCCGCGCGAATCGCCCGCTTTGGACGTCATGCATCTTCTCGAAAAGCGCGGTTCCAAAGTCACCTACAGCGATCCGTACATTCCCAAGATCCGACTGGAAGGATACGAATGGGAATCGATTGCGGAGGCTGATGGGCGCAAGGCCGATTGCGTCGTAATCGTCACAGATCATCAGAAGTTCGACTACGACACCCTGGTGAAGGAAGCCAGTTTGATTGTCGATACGCGGAACGCCTTGAAGGGAATCCAGTCGAAGAAGATCGTCCGGTTGTAGGCGGGTAACGAAATATGGTCAAGTGACCTAATCCGGTCATGGCCGCATCGATCCTAGTAGAAAGCCGGCTCAGTACGACGCAGGCGAATCGCTCAAATATGCCGTGTTATTCGAATCCGGAAATGATTGGCCGGTGTTGTGCGAATGCGATCAGCGAGAGGTAGATGCGATGCGTATTCGCTTTGTTCGTTCGTTGGTGTTGGCAGGCGGAATTCTATCCCTGTCGACGGTGTCTTTCGCAAGAATCGGCGTAGCAATCACAATTGCGCCCCCGGAGCTGCCCGCCTACGAGCAGCCTATGTGCCCCGGCGACGGCTACATGTGGACGCCTGGGTATTGGGCTTGGAGCGACAGCTATTACTGGGTACCGGGCACATGGGTGATGCCCCCCGAAACAGGGTTCCTGTGGACTCCGGGCTATTGGGGTTGGCAGGGCGACTCATTTCTTTTTAATGAAGGTTACTGGGGCGCGTCAATTGGTTTCTATGGCGGGATTGACTATGGCTTTGGATACTTTGGTCATGGTTACGACGGCGGACGCTGGGAAAACGGACGTTTTTTCTACAACACGGCGTTGAATCGGGTGGACGGCAACGTCATCCACAACGTTTACAACACAAGGGTGAACGAGACGATCAACCGCGTCAGCTACAACGGCGGTAACGGCGGGATCAACGCGCGCGCCACTGCTGAAGAAGAGGCTGCCGCTCGTGGCCGGCATACCGGGCCTGTATCCGCTCAGACTCAACATGCGTGGTCTGCACGCAATAGTCCCCAGCAACGGTTTGCGGCGAACCACGGCGCGCCGCCAGTGAGTGCGACGGAACGTCCCAACATTGCAACCCATCCTAGGGATCTGCCGCCTATAGAACGGGCCGCCGCTCCCAACACAGGAAACGCGAAGCTGGACCAGAAATACCAAAAGGAGCAAGAGAAGACAGTCGCGAAGCAGACTCAGGATCGGCAGAAACTCGATCAGGCGCAGGACAAAGAACATCGGCAGATGACGAAACAGAATGCTAATCCTGTGAGAATGCAGCAAGTGGAGCAACGGCACCAGCAACAGACGCAACAAATGCATCAAGGCCACACGCAGCAGATGCAGCAGATGCAGCAGCGACAGTCGAGTGGTGGCGGAGGAGCTCGCGGCGGCGGGCGGCGGTAATCGAAGTTTCATTACGCCCGAGCCGGCCGGCGACCCGTGTTCGACAGATCGCCGGTCTTATCTGTACGGCGGGGCGGGCGGGACGCGATATATTGGATACGTGCACGGCGTGAGCGATTCCAGCGTACATGTGGCTGCCGAGAGCGCTGTTGCGCCCCAGGCGCTGCCCTTCGAGCCCCTACCCGCATTCGGCGGCGGATTGCTCCAGGACGAGGCGACCCTGGCGCAGAATCGCGGCAAGCGCATCGGCATTCTGATCGTCACATACAACGCTCTCACTACCCTCACCAAGGTGCTGAAACGGATCACGCCGGAGGTGTGGCAGAACGTCGAGGAGATCGCGGTATTCGACGACGCCAGCCAGGACTCGACCTACGAACTCGCGATGGGTTTGAAGACCTTGCGGGGATTGCCCAAGCTTGAGGTTCTGAGGCACCCCAAAAACCTGGGGTACGGGGGGAATCAGAAGGCCGGATATCGGTATTTCATGGAAAAGGGCTTTGACGCCGTCGTGCTATTGCATGGCGACGGCCAGTACGCGCCCGAAATTCTCTCGCATATTTACCATCCCATCGTGACGGGTGAAGCGGACGCCGTCTTCGGATCGCGGATGATGAAGACCTACGGCGGACCGTTGAAGGGCGGCATGCCGCTCTACAAATACGTCGGCAACCGGATACTATCGGTCTTCGAAAATCGCTCGCTCGGTCTAGACCTGACGGAGTTCCATAGCGGCTACCGCGCATATAATCTGCATGCCCTGGCGCGCATCGACTTCGATCACATGACCAACGATTTCCACTTCGACACGGAAATCATCATCAAGCTGCACCATCAGCATTACACCATCAAGGAAGTTCCCATCCCGACTTACTACGGCACCGAGCTTTGCTACGTCAACGGCATGCGCTACGCCAAGGACGTATATAAAGCCGTCCGCCGTTATAAGCAGACGAGCCGCTCCATTCAGACCTATCCGGAATTCCAGGAATATTTCGTCCACTATCCCATCAAGCACGGCAAGTATTCGAGTCACCATTACGCGCAGAAGATGGTGGGACGCGACCATGAGGTGCTGGATATCGGATGCGGCGAGGGCTTTTTCGCGGCGGAGATCGTGAAGCAGGGTAATCGCGTGACGGGTATCGACGCACTGCCCCAAGCATCGGAGACTCCGGCGTTGAGCGATTATTACAGCGCCGATCTCGATGAAGGCCTGGAACCTGTCATTGAGCAATTGCGCGGAAAACGCTTCGATCGCGTTCTGTTGCTGGACATACTCGAGCATTTGCGCCGTCCGGAACGCATTCTGGAACAGTGCCGTGAACTGGTGGCGAAAGATGGCCAGGTAATCGTGTCCGTGCCGAACATAGCGAACCTGAGCGTGCGGCTGATGCTGCTGTTCGGCAAATTTAAATACACGGAACGCGGAATTCTGGACAAGACGCATCAGCGATTCTTCACGCGAAAATCGGCCCGCCAATTTGTGACAGCGGCCGGATACAAGATCGTTGAAGAGAAGATGACCGTGGTTCCACTGGAACTCGCGCTGGGTCTGGATCCCAACGGCTTTCTTTTCAAATCGCTCAACCGCGTGTTGGGAATTCTGACGCGCCTCATGCCGACTCTGTTCGGCTATCAGATCATGCTGGTAGCTCAAAGCCGCCCCTCCTAAAGTTTCCTCTCAACGTTTCCGGCCGAACCACAGTTAATACTGATGACTGTGGACTTGCCGGAGTTGATCCTGCCCCATATCGGACGCAACGAAACTGTGCTGGAGCGTGCACGGGCGGGCGATCTCGATGCGTTCGAGTCGCTGCTGCGCTCGCATGAACGCCAGGTGCTGGGGACGGCTTTGCGGCTGCTCGGCCGGCAGGAAGACGCGCAGGATGCAGCACAGGAAGTTTTTATCCGGCTGTTTCGAAATTTGAAGAAGCTGCAATCGATGGATGCAGTAGGTCCGTGGCTCCATCGCGTGACCGTGAACGTCTGCAACGATGCGTGGCGGAAGCGCCGGCCCGAGTCCGATATCACGGAGTTCACGATCACGAGCGAGGCTCCCGATCCGGAGACTGTCGCCGCGCACTTGCAGCGACAGCGGGCGGTGGTGCGGGGGCTGGGGACTCTGGCGCGGAAGGAGCGGGCGGCGCTGGTGCTGCGCGAGGTGGAGGGGTTATCGACGCGCGAAGTCGCGGAGATTCTCGGGTCATCGGAGGTTACGGTGCGAACGCAGATCTGTTCGGCGCGGATGAAGCTGAAGAAGTTCACGGATCGTTTTTTGGGGACGAAGTTATGAATTGTTCGGATTGGCAGATGCGGATTGCGACCGAAGAGGCCGGCCCGGAAGTTGAGCGTCATCTGGCCGAATGCGGCGAGTGCCGCGCGTTTGTGAGCGATCTCGCCGCGATTGCGGACGGGATGCGGGCAATGGATGCGGATGCGGCATCGTATGCGGCGGTGAGGGCTCGGGTGATGGAGGCGGTGCGGCCGCGTCGGCGATCTGTGTGGTTTTATGCGGCGGCCGCGGCGTTAGCGACGGCTTGCCTCGCGCTGATCTGGATCACGGCACCGCTGCGTGCTCCGGCGCCTCCACCTCCCGCTGCGGTTTTGTATCGGATCGCGGCGCCAGAGTGGCGGCCACCGGTCGTGCTGCAGGCCAAGCGGCGAGTTGTTCGCCGGCCTTTCCGGACGCAGCCGCAACCGGAACAGCTCACCGCGATTAAGCTGCTGACCGACGACCCGAACGTAGTGATTATTTGGTTGCTCGATAAAAAAGGAGATGCGTTATGAAAAAGCTGATTGTGTTGGCGCTGGCGTTTGCTTTTGTGGCCTGCGCCGAAGATGCCAAGGTGCAAAAAATACTGCCCGTGAAGAATGGTGATAGCGGGCAGGTGTTCGCGACAGTCCGGGATGTCCTGGACGGAATGCCGATCATCGTGAGGCTGTACCAAAACAACATCGTGGTGAACGGGACGCCGGAAGCGGTGGCGGCTGCCGAACAGCTCGTCAAGAATCTCGAGAGCTCCACGCCGCACGACAGGGATGTCGAAATCACCGGATACATCATTCTTGCTTCCGTGCAGGTGGGCGACGGAACGGCTGCGGTTCCTGGAGACCTGGAGCCGGTACTGAAGCAATTTCGGAACGTCCTCAATTACAAATCATTCCACGTGCTCGACACAATTAATCTCCGAACAAAAGAGAACAGCAGCCCCGCGAATTCGAACGGATCACTTCCTTTGCCCAATGGCCCAACTCCCGGCGCTAGCGTCCAATTTAGCGTCCTGAAGGCCGTTGTAGCGGACGACACCATACAACTCAAAGGGCTCCGTTTGTCTACAGGCGTTCCGGACAACTCCTCCCTGTATCGGAACATAAACATTAACACCGACGTTGATGTCAAGGCGGGCCAGAAGGTCGCCATCGGAAAGGCTGCGATAGACAGCAATGGCGATGCCCTGATCCTCGTAATTTCAGCTAAGGTAGTGGATTGATCCACAAATTCCTGGCCATCGACCTGGGAGCCGAGAGCGGCCGCGCGATGCTCGGCATACTCGACGGGGAGCGTCTCACGCTGGAGGAGCTCCACCGTTTTCCGAATACGCCGGTGCGTCTGCCAACCGGATTTTACTGGGACACGCTGCGGCTGTTTCATGAGGTCCGGCATGCGCTGCACGTCTGCGGGCACGAGCGCAAGATTCGGCTGGACGGGATCGGCATCGACACCTGGGGCGTCGACTTCGGGCTGCTTGGAAGCGACGGCGCACTGGTGGACAACCCGCGCCACTATCGCGATTCACGAACCAGCGGCATGCTCGACCGTGTTTTCGCCGTGGTCCCACGCGAAGAGGTTTTCCGCGCCACGGGCATCCAGTTCATGGAGCTCAATTCGCTGTATCAGCTCTACGCGATGAAGCTCGCTGGCGCGCCCGCTCTTCAAACCGCGGCCAAGCTGCTGTTCATGCCGGATCTATTGAATTACTGGCTGACCGGGGTCGCCAAAGCGGAGCTGACGATCGCGAGCACGTCGCAGTTTTACGATCCGGTCTGGAAACAATGGTCTCGCGAGTTGTTCAATCGCCTGGGTCTGCCGGCCGCGATTCTTCCCGAGATCGTCCCGCCAGGGTGCCGACTTGGGACGCTGCTGCCGGAGGTCGCCGAATCGTGCGGACTTGCAGTGGACACGCCGGTCTACGCAACCGCGGGCCACGACACCGCGTCGGCCGTGGCAGCCGTGCCGGCAGAAGGGTCCGCATGGTGCTACATCAGCTCCGGCACGTGGTCCCTGATGGGCGTGGAAGCGGACGCGCCGGTGATCAACGGCGCCTCGCTCGCGTTCAACTTCACGAATGAGATGGGCGCGGGTGGAAAGGTCCGGCTGCTGAAAAACATCGCCGGGCTGTGGCTCCTGCAGGAGTGCCGGCGCGATTGGGCGACCCGCTGGCGCGAGTTCAGCTATGAGGAGCTGACGCGGATGGCAGCGGAGGCCGAATCGTCCGGCGCGATTTTCGATCCCAATGTGTTTGTCGCGCCCGGTCACATGCCGGCGCAGATCGCGGAATACTGCCGCTCGACGGGACAGCCGGTTCCGGCTGAACCCGGCGCGATGTGCCGCGCGATTCTGGAGAGCCTGGCGGCCAGCTATCGCGATGTTCTCGGAAAACTCGAAACACTGACGGGACATGCGATCGAAAAGATCCACACCGTGGGCGGCGGCTCGCGCAACGCGCTGTTGAATCAGTTGGCCGCCAATGCTACCGGTAAAACAGTTGTTGCCGGACCTGTGGAAGCGACGGCCGCGGGTAACATTCTGGTGCAGGCGATCGGGGCCGGCGTCGTTTCAGGGTTGGACGAGGCCCGCGCGATCGTCAGGCGATCCTTCCCCTTGGAACAGTTCTCCGCAAACTGATTCAACAACTTTCGGTAAAATAAAAGGTTCCTGTTCTAATTCCAAATCTCATGGCAAAGAAACGCATTGGTATCTTAACCGGTGGCGGCGATGTTCCGGGTTTGAATGCCGTCATCAAAGAAGTGACCTATCGGGGCACCGAGCATGATAACGAGGTGGTGGGCATCCGTCGCGGCTGGGAAGGGTTGACGCACGTCAACCTCGACGATCCGGAGAGCAAGAATCGTTATATTCTGCCTCTGTCGCGCGAGAATACGCGCACCATCGACCGCACCGGCGGCACATACCTTCACAGCAGCCGCACGAATCCCGTGAAGATGAAGAAGATTCCGGACTTCCTGAAAGACGCGGATTTCCCATCGTCACAATCCACCAAGGGCGGCGTTACGTCGACGGTCTTCGATATGAGCAGGCAGGTTCTAAAGAACCTGGACCGTCTTGGCATCGAGCACCTGATCGCGATCGGTGGAGACGACACGCTCAGCTATGCAGCCCATCTCGATCGCCTGGGGATAAAGGTAGTGGCCGTTCCAAAGACGATGGACAACGACGTCAGGAATACGGAGTATTGTATCGGCTTCTCGACGGCCATCACGCGCGCCACCGACGCCATCAACCGCCAGCGCACCACGGTCGGCTCCCACGAGCGCGTCGGGATTTTCCGCGTGTTCGGCCGCGATGCCGGTTATACCGCGCTGTACACCGCCTATGTCACCTCGATTCGCTGCTGCATTCCGGAATACAAGGTGAACCTCGACAAGCTGATCGAGCTTCTGATGCGCGACAAGAAAAACAACCCGAGCAACTATTGCCTGCTCGTCATTTCCGAAGGCGCGGAGTGGGAAGGTTACGTCACGCAGGAATACGGTGAACCGGATGCATTTGGCCATCGCAAGAAGTACAATGTCGCGGAGGCGCTCAGCGATGAGATCAAGAAGCATACGGGCGAAGAAACAGTGGTCAGCGACCTCACCTACGATCTGCGTAGCGGCGCACCGGATTTCGTCGACAAGTTGATCGCAAACACCTACGGCACCATGGCTCTCGATGCCATATTCGAAAACAAAAGCGGGCTGATGGCGGCGGTAGTGAATGGTTGTTACGCGATGGTCCCAATTCCCGATCCCAAGCTTGGACCGCGCAAAGTGGACATCGCTTCGATGTACAACACGGACCGTTATCGGCCGAACTACGAGCACAAGTTAGGGCTTCCGATCTTTCTGACCCGGGCCTGATGCCCGGTTTCTGGGATCGTTTGCTGGGGAAGACGCGGCCGACTGCCGTCGATTTGCGCGAGATTATCGAACATTTCAACGAGGCGGCCGCGGACGAAGAGAATTTTCCTGCAACGATAGATCCGCGGATCTATCACGTCCAGCTCATTCTCGAATGGTTTGGCGATTTGAGCGGCCGCAGGGCGGTCGATATTGGGAGCGGCAAGGGCCGGTTTGCGCGCGTCCTCAAGGAACGCTTTCCCTCGGTATCTATTTGCGCTTTCGATCTGGCGGAAGCGATGCTGCGGTCGGTTCCGGCTGGAATCGATCGCTGCGAAGGATCGATGACGGCGCTCCCGTTCCGCTCCGGCGCGTTCGATTGCGCATACGCTACGGAATCTTTGGAACATGCGGTCGATATTGCTAGCGCCATTGCGGAGATCTGTCGCGTGGTAAGGCCGGGCGGCGCGATCGTGATCATCGATAAGAACGCCGAACACTGGGGCCGGCTGAAAACCCCCGCGTGGGAGAAATGGTTCGAGCGGCGGGAGATTGAGCGGCTGCTGAGACGGCATTGTTCGGAGGTGTCGAGCAAGCCGGTCTCGTATTGGGAAGATGTTGCGCCGGACGGGTTGTTTCTGGCGTGGCTGGCGCGGCGATAGGGAGTGGGCCCGGCGCTCCGTAACCGTCGCGGCTCTGCAATGTTACTGAGCCGCGCGCGTCAGCGAGCGTAACGAATGCCGAGATTATTTCACGGACCCTGACGCGTGTCTGCTTATGAGCGGCCGATGCGGCGGGCGCGCAGGAAGGACGAAATTCCAAAGAAACCCATCAGCCCAATGAAAACAATCGACATCGTCAAGCGTGGCAGACCGTTCGGATCGTGGTAGCTGCGTACCGCCGCCGGCACTGGCACCACCGCCAGCACGATGAAGAGAAAGCCTATCACCTGATTCCACAGAATGTGCAACGGCCGCTTCACGCCAGGAATGATGTGATGCAGGAGCTTTTGGGAGATCGCGAACATTGCTTCTAGTACCAGTTTAGCGGAGCGCTACTGAAAGGGGGACTTGAATCCGATATATAGTAAGAGAGCGTGGAGCGGTTTCAACCTACTATGCTAGCGAGGCGGTTCACAAAAACGTTGAAACTCTGCTCGATTCTAGAACATCCAGAATGTAGGGTATCCTGGAGGCATCCCGCTCCGCGTAAGATCCGGATGATTCAGGTATGTGGCTCCGATAGAAGGAAGGGGGCGAAGCGGTGGAAGAAAAACTGAAAGACCTCATGCAAGAGCTGGGAAATGCGATCAACGAATCGCTTTCCGACTCCGATCGCATTGCCGCCGCAATCGGAGAAATCAAGCGCGCGGGTTACGATGTTTTCCTAGTGCTTGAAGCAACCATTGGCTTTAACAAGCGCGAAGAGTCCGACGAGGAGAATGAAGCCGAGGTTGAAACGGAGCCCAAACGGCGTTTCGAAACCAACGGCAAGATTAAACTGACTTCGCAGGATCAGAAATTTCTTCGGGCGTTGAAGATCGCGATCGACGACGAAGGAAACCGCTGACCAAGGAAACCCTAGCGGGCGGCGAGTAGTTCCCGATACACCTCCCACGTCCGAGAGGCCGCTGCGTTCCAAGTGTATCCAGGCACATGCTTCAGGCCCTTCCGAGATAATTCTTTACGGAAATCTTCCTCTTTTATAAGGCGATTCAGACCTGCCGCGATCTCCTCTGTGTTCTTCGGATCCACCAGCAAGGCTGCCTCGCCGGCGACTTCCTTCAGAGCCGAGCAATTCGAAGAAAGTACCGGTACCCCCCTCGCCATCGCTTCGAGCACGGGAATCCCAAATCCCTCATCAAGGGAGGGAAACGCGAAAATCGAGGCGCGTCCGTAGAGGCGCTCTAATTCCTGGTCGTCGACATAACCTGCGATTGTCATATCGCTTTTTCGGCTGCTCCTCTCGACTTGCTGCAGAATTTCAGCGGCTCCATAACCCATCGAACCCGCCAGCACCAACTTCCATGCACCCGGAGTCGATTCAAACGCGGAGACCAGACGCTGCACATTCTTGCGCTTCTGAATGGCGCCGACAAAAAGAATCATCGGCTCGCGCGCGAGCGTCGGCACCTCTTGCGGGATTCGCACACCGTGGGGAACCACACGAATGCGTGAACGCTCCACTTTCAGCAAATCGCAGACCTGCGAAGCCGTGAACTCCGAAACGGCGACGATCAAATCCGACCGCTCCGCTGCAAGTCTCGCCTGCTCCGCGAACCTCGCGCGAAACTCGGGCGTGGAATAGTCGCTTGTGAGAACGAAGAGATCGTGAAACGTCGAGACGGCGCGACGGTAGCGCCGGTCCAGTCTTTGATTCAAGCCGTGGAATAAATCGAGAGAGCGCGGCGAACCGTTCCACAGCAATCGGCGTCCGGCATTGCCGGGTTGCGCGATTTCGAAGGATCGAAGAAAACGATGCGGGCGGTAACAGAACAAAAATTTCGCTTCGGGATGCGCTAGCGCGAGTTCGTTCGCGATCTCGCGCGAATAAACTCCCACGCCCGAGAGATTTCGGCCGACGCTGTAGGTGGAATCGAGCGCGATGGTGCACGAAGCGGTTTTCAATCCGCCAGGATAGCGGGTTTCGTTCCCGGCTTGGGACGGGCGTCTTCGAAGAGCTGCTCCAGATCGTACGGACCCGCCTTGGGGACGCTCACCGTTCCGCCGATTACGCGCAGTCCCTCGCGCACTTCGCGGAGTTCGTTTCCGAATTGTTCCAGACGCCGCCCGAATTGTAGCTCGGCGGGTAAGAAAGCGACGATGCCAAAACTATTGGCGTCCAATCGGCCGATGGATGTCGCATCCTCGAAAACATTCTGAAGCCGTTCCGCTACGTCGAGCAGCAACAGATCGCGATTCTGCAAGTCTCCCTTGAAGCCTTCCACTTCGAGCACAGCCATCGTGACCGGCGCGCCAGTGGCTTTGGCCGCGCTGAGATCGTGGCTCGCCATGGAGATGAATCCATAGCGGCTGTAGAAGCCGGTGAGATCGTCGAAGAAGGAGACGGAGCGAAGTGCGCGGGAACGCCGCTGCCGCTCGATGCCATGCCGCAGGGAGCGCGCCAGAGAGCCGCACTCGATATCGCATTTCACGAGGACGTCCTGCGCGCCTTCGCGCAGCAGCCGGTGCGTAAACGATTCGTCCTCCGCATCGATGAGACCGATGATGGCTGTACCGCGCGCGGCAAGCTGGATCTGATCGAAGGTGTTCAGCACCAGCGGGCTATCGGGGAGTTCCAAATCCAGGAGGATTGCGTCGAAACGCCCGCGGTCCAAACAATGAATCGCGTCGGCAAGGTAATCCACCGCGACAACTTCACAGGAGAACCAATTGTAGCGGGGGCCGCATTCTTCGATCTCGGCGAGAGCGCCCTCGAGGAGTTGCTGGTCCTCGAATTTGTCTTCTACCAGCAGCAGATTCAAGCGTTGATTTCCCACGCGAACTAGTGGAGGGAACAACCAGGAATCTCAGAAAAGGAAATGCGATCGTCCGGGCTACAACTAGCTGGCGATCTGATATTCCTTCAACTTGCGATATAGAGTAGTCCTGCCGATGCCGAGTAGACTGGCCGCAACGGCACGATCGCCCTTGGTGTATTCGAGCGCCTCGCGGATGGCGCGCTTTTCCATTTCCATGAGCGGAACCACTGGAGAGCCGGGCTCGACATAGGTTGCGGGAACGCGATCGTTAGCGGCTGCGGCCGGGTATCGCGGCAGCGGACCCGCCATCGCTGCTACGGCGAGCGATTGCGCGCGGCGGCTGGCCACGTGATTCTGCAACATCGACGGCATGTCCGTCATATGGATCAGCGGGCCGGAGTTGATGGCCACCATATGCTGAATGCAATTTTCAAGTTCGCGGACGTTCCCAGGCCAGTCGTAGGAGAGCATCGCTTCGAGAGTCTCCTGCGTCAGCGTATGGTTCCGGCCGTACCGCGCCATGAAGTGAGCGATCAAAGACGGGATGTCTTCTTTGCGGTCGCGCAGAGGTGCGATGCGAACGTTGACCACGTTCAACCTATAGTAAAGGTCGCGCCGGAAGGTTCCCTTCTCCACTTCCTTGGCGAGATCGCGGTTGGTGGCGGCGATAATCCGAAAATCGGAACGGCGCTGCTGCAGTGAACCGACGGGGCGAAACTCTTTTTCCTGCAAGACGCGCAGAAGCTTGGCCTGCAGATCCAGCGGCAGTTCGCCGATCTCGTCGAAGAACGCAGTGCCGCCGTCCGCCATCTCGATCAACCCAATCTTGTTTCCGACAGCTCCTGTGAAAGAACCGCGCACGTGACCGAACAGCTCGCTTTCCATCAGGGGGCCGACCATCGCCGAACAGTCGATGGTGACGAACGCGCCGACCGGGTTTATATTATGGATAGATCGCGCGACGACTTCCTTCCCGGTTCCGGTCTCGCCGAGCAACAGCGCCGGCCAACGGCAATTGCCAACTTTGTCAACGAGTTTCAGAACGTGGCGGATGCGCGGGGAATGTCCGATCAGGACGTGGCGCTTGGGTTCTTCGACGGGTGCTAGCATGTTTGGCCTAAAGTCTAGTGCGATACCGGAACCTAAACTCTACAGGAGACTTTAGGTCTCGAACAATACCACAAAACACTAGTTGCCAAACTACTTTGGGGTAAACCGTCCCCACAAAGAGGGGGTATTTCTTGGAAGTACTTCCGTTTGAAGAGATCCGGTGTTCATCCTATTAGATGTCGGCTAGGCGCTTGGGAGGGTCCGGGAAATAATCGGCACCCTGCGCTCGGTAACCTCGCGGCTCTGCAACTCCGTCCGACCTTTCCGGTATTTTTCACAGACCTTGCGGGCAACCAAGGGTGATGAAGAACGCCGGTGTTCCGTAACCGAGCCGTGACCGGCAGGGAGCGGAAATAGCCGGTGATTTTTTC
>JBEKUT010000128.1:0-15852 GCA_049514735.1 Bryobacteraceae bacterium | reverse complement strand
AAATCCCGTCATTCGCCGATTTAAACGCGAACGCCGCGCACTTCCCTGATACGCTTCTCTCAGGAACGGCGTTGTTCGAAGAAAGTTTTGAGCAACTCGACACATTCGGGCCCCAGGACTCCTTCGACGATCTCAACCTTATGATTGAGCAGATCGGAATCGGCAATACGAAACTTGCTTCGAACGCCGCCGAAACGGAGGTCGCGGGAGCCGAAAACCAGGGTGCGGACGCGGGCGTTTACCAGCGCCCCAGCGCACATCGCGCAGGGCTCCAGTGTGACGTAGAGTGTAGCGTTTTCGAGGCGGTAATTGGCGAGTTTCTTAGCGGCCTGGCGCAGCGCTAGGATTTCGGCGTGCGCGGTAGGATCGTGAATACGGACCGGCGCATTGGAACCGCGCCCGACGATCTCGTCCCCGACGACGACAACGGCGCCAATGGGCACTTCGCCTTGTTCCTCGGCGCGGTGCGCCTGGTGAATTGCTTCACGCATATAACGTTCGTGGTCCATCGCCGTTATATAGAATAGAGGAACCAGGTCCGGGAAGTCGTGCGAGGAGTCTAAGGGGAGCCAAGATGTTGCGATACATTCCTTTAATGTTTAAGAACGCTCTGCGGAACCGCCGTAGGAGCCTGCTGACCATCGGCAGCATTGCCGTATCGTTATGCGTACTGGGGCTTCTGATGGCCCTGTACCACGGCTTGTTCCTTGCCGGACCGGCCACACCTGCACAGGCCCTTCGACTCGTAACGCACCATCGCGTTTCGATGACGCAGCCCATTCCGCTGTCGTATGTCGAGCAGATTCGCAGAGTTCCCGGCGTCCGCTCCGCGATGGAGTGGGACTGGTTTGGCGGAACCTATAAAGACGCGCGCGATCAGCGCAATTTCTTCGCCCGATTCATCGTGGAGCCGGACAAGATATTCATTATTAATCCCGAGATCAACATGCCCGAAGATCAGAAGCAGGCGTTCCTGCATGAACGCACGGGCTGCATCGTCGGGAAGGAGACGGCGGACAAATTCAACTGGAAAATCGGCGACCGTATCACGCTGGTAGGCGACATCTGGCCTGTCACGTTGGAACTGAAGCTGGTCGGCATTTACACCAACCCGCTCGACAACGCCAGCATGTACTTCAACGACACCTATCCTAGAGAGGCCCTCAAAGCCGCCGGGATCACCCGGCGCATGGACGCAGTCGGCAGCGTACAGATGATCGTCGACACTCCGGACGATGTCTCGCGCGTCCAAAAAACAATCGATCGGGAGTTCGACAACTCGCCGTTCCCAACCATGACGGAAACGGAACAGGCTTTTGTCCTCTCGTTCGCTTCGTTCCTGGGAAATCTGAAGCTCTACCTCATGGCGATCTGCGGCGCCATCACCTTCACCATTCTGCTGGTATCCGCGAACACCATATCGATGTCGGTCCGCGAGCGCGTGCGGGAAGTCGGAGTGTTGAAAACGCTTGGGTTTACGCGCGGCTCCATTCTGGGCATCATTCTGGGTGAATCCATCGTCATTTCGCTGATCGGCGGCGCCATCGGATGCGTGCTTGCGGCCGTGCTCGTCAATGGAGCCCATAATATGCCTGGCGCCATGGGATTCACGAACGGCATGGCGATGACACCGGTTGTGATTCTCGCCTGCATCGTCACGGCCGCGGTTGTCGGATTCGTCAGTTCGGTTTTCCCGGCTTGGTCCGCGTCGCGAATCTCGATTGTCGAGGCTCTCCGCAACACCGGTTGAATTTAGGTCACCAATATGGCGATTCCAATTGCATACAACCTGCGTAACTTGACGGTTCGCAAAGGCACTACGCTAATGACGGCTCTCGGCATCGCTCTTACCGTAGCGGTGCTGCTTGCCGTGCTTGCGCTGGTCAGCGGCCTGCGGTCGGCCTTCGAGAGCACCGGCAATCCGTTGAACGTTATCGTGGTCCGGAAGTCGGCGAACTCTGAACTGGTCAGCGGCATGACGCGAGAACAATACCAGGATCTGAAGTTCAAGCCTGGAATAGCTAAATCGGCATCCGGCGAGCCCCTGACGTCTCTCGAAATGGTCACCGTAATCAATCTGCCGAGTACCGACAATGAAGGCGGTTTCAACGTGAATCTTCGCGGGGTGGAACCGAACGGGATCGCTCTACGCGACAATCTGAAGATCGCCGAAGGCCGCTGGTTTCAGGCTGGTCATCGCGAGGTCGTAGTGGGTAAAGCGATAGCCGAGCGGCATCCGACGGCCCGGCTGGGCCGTCAGTTGCGATTCGGCAAGGGCGAATGGACTGTCGTAGGAGTGATGGATGGCGGCAAATCGGCCGTCAACAGCGAAATCTATGGCGATTTGAACCAGATCAGCTCGGATTTTAACCGTGCGGATGGCCTAAGCTCGGCCCTCGTCCGGGCCGTGGATCTTTCTTCCGTTTCCGCGCTCGTCAACTCCATCAAAGACGATGTGCGCCTCAACGAAGACGCGATCCCAGAGAAAGAATATTATGACCGGCAGACGTCCGCCGGGGCTCCGCTACAAGCGATGGGAATTTTCGTCTCGCTCATCATGGCTATCGGGAGTTGTTTTGCCGCCATGAACACTATGTATGCGGCGGTGGCGCGGCGCGGCAAGGAGATCGGAACGCTGCGCGTACTGGGCTTCTCGCGGACCTCTATCCTATTCAGCTTCTTCCTGGAATCGCTTCTGCTTTCGGTAATCGGCGGCTTCCTCGGAGTACTGCTGGTACTGCCGCTCAATAACGTGACGACCGGTATCACGAGCTTCTTCACGTTCAGTGAGATCGCGTTCAACTTCCGGGTGAGCCCGGCTGTGATCCTAACCGGCTTGGTTTTTGCCTTGTTTATGGGCGCTTTAGGAGGATTTTTCCCGGCTCGCTCGGCCGCTAGAAAAGAAATCCTGACGGCGCTGCGGGACATCTGATACGGACATGGAAGAATTACAAAATCTCCGCATAGATCGCTCCAAAAGGAGGAGCGAAGGACCGTCGCCTTGGGCCGTGCGATGGATAGTCACGGGCGTGCTGTTGTTTCTGCTGCTCGGCGCAGGGCGATTCATTTACGGAAAATTGAACGCCGCAACGGAAGTTGAAGTCGGACGCGCCAAAGCGCTCGACACTTCCGGACCCGGGCAGGGCGCCGTTATTCTGAACGCCACTGGCTATATTGTCGCGGCGCATAAAATCGAGCTCGCGGCGAAGGTGGTCGGCAAAGTCGCGTGGATCGGCGTCGAGAAAGCCGATCGCGTAAAGAAGGATCAGGTTCTGGTGCGGCTGGAAGACGAAGAGTATCGCGCCCAGCTTCAGCAGTACCAGGGTAATCTCGGATCGCTGGAGGCCAAGCTCGCGGAGATGGAGCACGGCTCCAGGCCTGAGGAGATTGCCAAAGCGAAAGCCGACGTCGAGACAGCGCGAGCCGATCTAACCGACGCGCAGGTCACGCTCAAACGTACCAAGGATCTGGTGGATGAGAAAGTGATGGCGCGCCAGACTTTGGATGATCAGCAAGCGAAATATGACAGCGCCCTCGCGCGCGTAGCCTCGGCTGATCGGACCTATGAGCTGGTTCGCCTCGGCCCGCGTAAGGAACAAATCGACGCCGTTCGCGCGCAGATCGAGCAGGCGAAGGGATCGCTCGCTTATGCGCAGACCCAGTTCGACAACACCGTGATCAAAGCGCCGATCGCCGGGACGATTCTCGAGCGCAACGTCGAGAAAGGCGAGTTCGTCACCACCGGTTTCGTGGGCGACAAAGGCGCCAAAGGATACGTCGTCTCCATAGCGGATTTGAAAGATCTGCAAGTGGAGCTCGATATCAACCAGAACGATTTCGCGAAGCTGGGACCGAGACAGGAAGGCATCGTCACCACCGACGCGTATCCCGACCGCAAATACAAGGGCGTCATCGAAGAGATTTCTCCGGAAGCGAATCGTCAGAAAGCCACGGTGCAGGTGAAGGTTCGCGTCCTGGAACCCGACGATTATCTGCGGCCCGAGATGAACGCGAGCGTCGCCTTCGTGGCCCCCGATAAGGGACCGGTTACGCAGCGCGCGAAGCCGATCGTTGTGGTGCCGTCGTCCGCGATTCGCGATGGCGCGGTGTTCGTCATTCTCGATGGAAAGGCAGTCCGCAAGCAGGTAGTGGTTTCCGGCACGAATGCGCAGGGCACGCAAGTGGAATCGGGTTTGATCGGCGGAGAAGACCTGGTGTTGAATCCTCCGGCCGACCTGAAAGACGGTCAGAAGGTACATCCAAAACAGGGGTAGGATTATGGGCGAAACCATCATTCAAACACGGCAATTGACGAAAGAATTCGTGCGCGACGAGTTTCACGTCGTGGCTCTCAAAGACGTCGACATCACCATCGCGCGCGGCGAATTTGTGGCACTGATGGGGCCCTCCGGCTCGGGAAAATCGACACTCCTGCATTTGATCGCGGCCATGGACCGCGCTACCGGCGGCGAAATCCTGGTGCTGGGCGAGGATTTGCGCCGCTTGAGCGACCGCGCCATCGCGCACTGGCGCAATGAACACGTCGGCTTCGTTTTCCAATCGTTCAATCTCATACCGGTGCTCACGGCGCTCGAAAATGTCGAGCTACCGTTGAAGCTGACCAATCTCAAAAAGAAGGACCGCATCGCGCATGCCGAGACGGCGCTCAAGCTCGTGGGCTTGGGAGATCGCATGGGACATCTCCCGCGCCAGCTATCGGGCGGTCAGGAACAACGCGTGGCGATTGCCCGCGCGATTGTGACCGATCCCGACCTGATCCTCGCCGACGAGCCGACCGGCAACCTCGACGCCGCCTCGGCTTCGGACGTGCTCACGCTGCTTTCTCGCTTGAATAAGGAGTTCGGGAAGACCATCGTGATGGTGACGCACGATCCGCATGCGGCGAGCTTCGCGACTAAGATCCGGCACCTTGAAAAAGGTGAGATGTTGGCGGAAGGTCAGGCGCCCGCGGATTATGCGCACGGGGTCACGGCGTAGGTTGCGGTCATAAGCTGGCCAATCGCGCTGACGCGACTGAGTACTAGCGACGCTCTTGCTTGTCGGATGTAAATGCTACTTTTTCGTCAACTTCTCTTTGCATTCCTCTGGGAGTTCGCCATCCTTGATTCCTTGAACTACCAGTTGGACCATGCGTTCCTTAAGGATGCGACTTACATCTTCGCCATCTCGCAGAATGCCTTTTGCAAGCGCCGCCAGTTTCTTGCCAGAGAGTACCAGATCTCGATGCCAATCATTTATGGCGACATCCTTCGTTGTGCCGGGAACTTCTTCGATTTCTATCCCCGCTTCTTCGACTACCTTCGAGTCAAACACAACATAGGCAGCGTGATCGACCCTCTGGCGGCCAACGGCCACTGCCCGCACAATTCGCTCTAGGTTTGAACGGTCATCCGATATGACATAGACTGACAATCTGTTTTTGTCTGTTCTTAGATCGGCGATCGGATCGGCCGGCGAATCATCGGCCGCTAGGAACTCAGCAGCTTCCTTTTTGAACCAGCGATAGTCCTTGTCAACCGTCCGAAGTAGGAGAGCCATTTCACTGGGCGCGTTCCAATTGTCTAATGACTTGGTCGATAAGCTTGCGCAGTTCCTCGACGGGCTCGAGCGTCCGCGTTTCGGCAAGGATCTTTGCTGCCCGCGGATCGTTCATGTTCGCAAAAGCCAATATTGCCCCATCGCGGACCCGCGCGGACTCATTGTGCAGAGAGCGCCTAAGGAGGTCCCATCGTTGCAAGAAGGTTGCCTTGTCATCGATGTCCGATATCCAGCGCAGCGCTTCGGAAGCCACATCTGGCTTGGCGCTACCCGAAAGCAGGTACCCAGCAACAGCCATCATGGCCTCTTGCCCGTGATCGCGAACGATCTTAAGAAGCGACCGCGAAAAACTGCTTTCCATTCCGTCCCGGAAAAACTCGCGCGCGCCGTCGTCGAATAGCTTACGAACCTCGCCAGATAAAGCCGGATCTACCCTCTCATCCGCGAGCGTACTGCTTTGGGCAATCATACCGTCGTCCCAAGGCCTGAAGCGAGATGTCCCTAGAGGCAAACCTCTTTCGGGAGTGGTTGTCGACAGAAACGCACCCAGAACGACGCGTGCCATGAAAGACCCGGGGGAAGTGTTAGTACCTGTTACAATGTCTTTCTTCGATAGCGGCTCCGGCAAATTCGTCGTAGCAGTATGACCTGGTCTCATTGGTTGACCACTCCGTTCGATACGATGTTCCGTCCGGCCCGAACCAACTCATGGTAAACCCTTGGCAGCTTATTTTTGGGAATCGGCCCCTTGAACTGCGGCATCGTGTTTATGTCAAGTTCCAATCTTATTGCCAGGGGGCTTGACCCTTGAGCAATCGGTGTTCCCAGCACTCCCCCAACCGGGACCGCGAAGAATTCGTGTTGAGTCACAAGCCACTTGCTCAAGCGATTGAATTCTAGCCCTGGAACACTCGCGCTCTCGACGTGCGGCAGATTTATCTGGTAGAGAAGATCCGAAGAATCCGGATCGATTTCAACGGGAATGTATTCCCCAAGCGCCGCGTACGCACTGCGGCGATCCCCCACCGGATTAAGTAATGTTGCGCCGAATGCGATTCGGTTGATCGTCGGCAGATCGCGTGACAAGAACCATTTCTCAGCAATGCTTGAGAACAATGCAAACGCCTCGCCGGCGTGCCCGATCGCCGGCGGTTCGAAATTCAGGACGGCTTCTTCGGTCGCAGAATCTGTAGGGACAAGGAACCAGTCTGTCCTGTCGAGCACCGAACGCAGAAGCAGCTTTTTTCCTTCAAAAATCCCTTCAGCCGCGCTGACCGCCCTCTTCCCGCTCGTCGAAACTTGGTCCGGTTCGGCTCCGGTCACTTGTTGCCACCAGTCGGTTGCCCTCACCGTCGCTTCGCCTGCCGGGAACACCGTCAGCCTCAAACTTTCTGCTAACCATTCATCAAACTCAAGCCTGGGCATGTGGTCTATACTCATACTACTTCTTGCTTCGGCATCGTGTGGAGCTGTATCCACATTTGGCGGGCCTGCGACTTGGTAGCGGCATTTTGGACAAGTATGGGAACGAGTTGGAGTTTCCGTCAGCCTTCCGCCAACGCCGCCGGAGCGGCAAGCCGCGGGGCATCATAAAAATCAAGTATGGCGGCGAGTGATGATCCGCAACGAAACCGAATACCGGGAGGCGTCGACTCGTCCCGCAGAGGAACGGCAACGGCTCGCCGATCGTCGCCAGAGATTGAAGGAAGCCGGCCTCCGCGATGAGGAGATTGAGCGCGTCTTCGATCCAATGGAGTCGTTTCATTTCCAACTGAAAGAAGAGGTAGAAAGCTATGAGCGTTTAAAACGCGGCGAATTCGAAGAGATCGAGAATCTGGGCGGATTTGGGCACCTGCTGATCTCGCTGCGAATTGTCCGGCTATTGGACGTGGCCTCCGGCAAAGACAGCCCGTGGTTGGAACATTCCGTCGATTCTGCGTTTGTCGATTCGACACTGGATCGTGATCCTGGATGGCTGATTGTTACGCTGTCCCCGCCGGGATCGCCGTCGTCCCAGCAGAGTTATCTGGTGCGCTGGAGAGAAGAGCCGGTCCCGCAATCGGAGTGGATAAAAATCCCGTGGACCGGCGGAGCAGGAACCGCAAATTGGCGCGTCTCCCCGTCTGGGAATTTCTTTTACCTCTTCGAAGGATCGAAACTCACGGCCGTCCGCTTCGATTCTCAGAAGGACAGCTTCGGCGGCCCGGTGGAAGTAAAGTACGCACCGGGTTCAACGGTGACACTTGATCCCGGTGACGACTGGACTGTGCGCGGTCCGGGTCTTGTGATTTCTCGCGAAGAGACCATCATGTCGGTGTGGACGATGAAATTGCCCCGCTGGTCTTCCCCAATCACAGGCTGAGTATCTCCCGCAGCCGCGTCGACTGACGCCGGGACATTTCGATGGTCCTTCCGCCACGCAGCGTCACCATAAGACCACCGTTCACGCCGATATCCACCTTATCGATCCATTTCAGATTGATGATCTCTTTCCTGCCCGCACGAAAGAAAACGTTGGGATCGAGTTGCTCTTCGAAGGCGTTCAACGAGCGGCGGACCAAGGGGCGCTCACTACCGAAGCACACACGCGTGTAATTGCCCTCGGATTCGAGAAGAAAGATGTCGGGCAAGCGGACGATCCAGCAGCGGTCTCCGTCGCGGACGAAGACCTGTTCCAGGCGCGTGCGCTCCGGACGCGGACGCATCTTCGCGAGCGCCGCGGCGAGCCGGTTTGGAGCGATCGGCTTCAACAGATAATCGAGCGCGTTTACTTCGAAGGCCTGAATTGCGTACTGGTCGTATGCTGTGGTGAAGATGACCTGCGGCACATCATCAACCCGCTCCAGAAGCTCGAACCCCGTCATGCCGGGCATCTGAATATCGAGAAAGAGCAGATCCGGCCCGAGCTTCGCGATGAGATCCAGCGCCTCTTCGCCGTTGCGTGCTTCCCCGGCGATCTCGATTTCGGTGTGCGCAGCCAGCAAGCGCTTCAACTCCGCGCGCGCCAGGCGCTCGTCGTCGACGATCAGGGCTTTCATGGACGTATCGGAATACGAACCGTGGCGGCGACATGACCGACGCGCTGGACGAGATTCAAACCCGCGCGGCCGGCGTACAAAATACGCAACCGCTCGCGGATGTTGTTCAAACCCAGCCGGGGCCGGCGCGGTTCCTCATCGTCCAATGTTCCGGAATTCTCCACTTCGATAATCAGGCTTCCTCCTTCCAGCGTGGAGCGGACCACCAGGTCGCCCCCGCCGGGCAGCGTCGCGATGCCATGTTTCACGGCGTTCTCAACCAACGTTTGAAGCAGCATTGGCGGGACCGCAATGCCGCGCGTAGCAGGGTCGATGCAGAAACGTACGCGCAACCGGTCTTCATAACGGGCGGATTCCAACGCGAGGTAATCGGCAGCCGCTTCCAGCTCGGAATCGAGCGGCACGGTATGGCCGGCGTCGCGATGCAAGTTGTAACGCAGGATGTTCGCGAGGCGAGTGATCAGGTCCTGCGCCAGCGGCGGATTCTCAAGAACCAGCCCGCGGATCGAGTTCAGGGAATTGAAGAGGAAGTGCGGATTGATCTGCGCTTCCAGCCCGCGCAACTCGGCCTCGCTCAGCGCGAGCTGTTTCTCGCGGTGGCGGCGGCCGGAGGTTACGGCGAGATACACAGCCATCCAACCGAGCGTGACCGCGGAGATTCCGGCCAAGCTGAAAACAGCGGCAAAGGGTTTAAGAAAAAGCGCTGTGCTTACCGACGATCAACCAATTAATCCCGATAACGAGAGTTGCCTGGACCAGTCCCGTGATCCAGGCAGCGAGAAAGAGGCGAAGGTAAAGCGAGGCGTCCACCCAACCCCGCCGGTTGACGTAGCGCCGCAGCAAGTGTGTCAGTGCAACGCTATAGAGAAAGTACAAGCTGTAGCCGACCGTCACTTCGGCGGTCCACCCCATCTGGCGGGCAGCCATCCACATGTTCAAGCCGGCATAGCTGCCCCACCCCAGAATCTGGCAAGTCCAATACGCGACTCTTGTCTTCATCGACTCACGTTCGATCCCTTTACACCCAGGAAGCGGTCGAGGAGCCCGAACATCCAAGCCGGATCATCCCACATTATGAAGTGGTGCGCGGTGTCGGTGACTTCAATCTCGACTCCCGCAAGCTTGGCGTACTGAGCGTGCAGATTGGCCTCCGTGCGCGCACGGTCGGTGAATTGTTTGAATCCGATCCATGAACCAAAAACCAAAGCCGGGACCTTGATGGCCGCGAGTTCGTCGCGCAAATCGGCCCCGTAGAGCTCGGCCATGACGTCGGCTGCCGCGGTGCGGTCCGAAGCGAGGCCCCACGCCACGATGCGATCGAAGTCCGACTCCTTCTCCACCATGTCGCGAGTGGCGACCCCGGATTTGACGAAGCGTTCGTAGGCGTCCTGCGTCTGCGCGCTCATGTATTGGTGCATGCTCGCGGCTGCCTGGCGAGCGCTTTCGGGAGTGGCTTTGGGATCGGCAACGCCCGCGAAAAACGGGTATGAATCGACGATCACGATACGGCCGGGCAAGTCCGGATATTTGGCGGCAAGATCGAGCGCCAGGAATCCGCCGAGGCTATGGCCGATGATGACCGGGTGGTCGAGTTTCTGTTTGCGGATGTAGTCGGCGAGGCCGTCGCGCACGCGGTCGAGTATCGGGGCTGGTACTCGTGGCACACCGACGAATCCCGCAACGGTGAGCACGTGGCATTCGAAGCGGTCTTTGTAATGTGCGACGGTGGTATCCCAGACTTCGCCTGAAGACGACAGGCCTGGAATCAGAATCATGGGTTGGCCGTGGCCTGTCACTTGGACTTTAAACGGCTCCTGCGCCAGTGCAGCGGCGGCAAGTAGGAGAGAAAGCGTTAGAAGTTTCATGAGGCGATTGTGAAGCCGGCGGCATCACGGGGCGGAGGAATTGTGATGAGCGGTCGCAGGCCGGTACAGATGCACAACCAGAGACAGGCCACAAACCCCGATGGCCTGTCCTACTGCCCGTCAAAACGGATCAGTTGGCGGCGCAGCAACGAACGGATCGCTGCGATCACGCTGGGCTCGTCCACATTCAGATCACTGAAGACGCGGATCAATTCCGGAACCGCAACGCGCCCATCCATTCGTTCCAGGATCTCTCGCTCCACCGGATCGAGCGCGTGCTCAATCGTCAAAGCCTGTCCGAGCAAGGTCGCCTTGGCTTTGGCGCGCAGGTCGCTGCCGAGCACGCGCGCTTCGAGAAGTGCTATCGGTCCCGCGCGGCGGAGCCAGCTATGAGGGAGCGCCAATTCGAAATCGGCGTGCCGCGGGATGCGTTCCGCGAGAAACGCTGCGTCGATCTCCGCGCCCGCTGCTCGATGTGGAGCTGGGGATTCGTCGACACGCTCCCACGGCGGCCCGCATGCCGCATTGCTCCACTGGAAAGAAGCGATTAGGGAGACCACCCGCACATAGCCCTGCGATCGAAGATTACTTTCCCATTCGAGGACCGAGTCCAGAAATTCGTGATAGTCGTCGCCTTTGGCGTGCCCGATGGCGTACTTCAACGTGGTGTGTTCGCTCAGACGCAGGATATGGATGTCCATCGGCGCACCGTTCAGCCATTCGCGCAACCGAAGCACCAGCGGTTCTTGGTCGCGCTCGCCGAGCTCAGTGATGATCCGCGCGATACCGTTCTGAGCGAGGTGCTGCGGCAAGCCGGCGACGATCCGCTTCTGAATATCTTCGCCGGACCGGCCGCCGTCGCGAAATCCGAGCGTGTTGAGAGGCGAAGGAACGAACGGAGGATTCGCTGTAATCAGGTCGAAACGCTCTCCACGTGCTGCTTCGAAGAGATCGCCGACGGCAACTTCCAGGTTCGTGATGCCTGACGCCTGGGCGTTGAAGCGAGTGCAACGGGCCGCGCGAGGACTGATATCGACAGCGAGAACTTGCTCGGTGTGGGCCGACGCGAGCAGGGCATGAATCCCCGAGCCAGTGCACAAGTCGAGGGCTTTTCGAAAAGGACGCCGCGCAGTGCAGCGCGCAAGATGGCGGCTATCGAGCCCGATCCACATCACCTGATCGTAGGGGACGGTGAAATACCTCGGGTTCAGGAGTTCCGGCCACGCGTGATCGGAGAAGATGAGGCGAGTGCCGACAGGAAACAGAGAAGCACGTGCGCGCGTGAAGGCGGTCTCGTCAATTGCGAGAAGCCCGGCGCGATTGAGCACGTCGCGTTCACACGTGACAAATAGCCGGTCCAGCTCTTCTGCTGGAAGCGCTCCTTGCAAGAGGAACAGATTGATGGCCAGATCGAGCGGATCGCGGCGCGTCAACCGCGAAGAGCGATAAATAGGCACCGCTCGCCATTGGAGATCGGTGAGGTCATCCAAGCCGAGGCGCGCTCTTACAACGCTCTCAGAATACCCGATAGACGCGAGCTTCGAAACCGCGTCGCGAAGTCCGGGCACATCGACATCGTCGACCAGGAAGCTGGCACGCTCCACCATAAATTGAAGTACAACTCAATCTAACGGACAATGGAGCAGCGTGCAAGCTGTCGACAAATGGCCGCTCAGTTTTGCCGCGCGAGCACCCAGCGCTGCACGAGTGTTTTGACCCGCGAAGATTCGCTTGCCAGCGGCAGTTCTTCGGCATGGTCTGGCGCGATCCGCGGACTCTCCGCGAACACGCGGCTATCGACATGTTTGAAGAACTCGCAATGCAGTTTCTCGACGCTCTGATGCAAGTCCCGTTGCGGAACTAAGATGGTCATGGCTAGCGGCGAACGGGGGTCGTTCACCACAACGGCATCCGGGTTCTCCAGTGCGCCGATGACCCGCGCCGCGATCGACGTTTTCTGCGCACCATCACCGATCAGTGCGATCATGCATTGTCCGGTACGTACGCGAACTTCCACGCACGCATCGAGTTTCATCTGGAGATCGTCAAATCGGTCTTGACTCTTAACCGCGAGATACACGGCGTCACCAGACTGCGCGATGAGTTCGGACGTCACACCGAAGTTTTCACACAACTGTCCAAGGCTCTCCACCAAGTCCGGAACCCCGCCTGGTCTGCGCAGTTCCAGAACCGTGACGTCGGGCTTGCATGCGATGGACTTGATCGGGTTCGTACAGAAGCCGGCATGCGATGTGATTTTCGTGCCTTCGCTTTCGGGGCGTCGGGTGTTCCGAATCGCTAACGGAATCCTCTGCCGGATGGCGGGAAGAACCGTGGCGGGATGCAGCACTTTGGCCCCGGCGTGAGCCATGGCGGCGGCTTCCTCATAGGAAAGACACTTCACACGGTAGCCGCCAGCGAAGACTCTCGGATCGCAACTCAACATGCCATCGACATCGGTCCAGATCTGGATCTCTTCCGCCGATATGCCGGCTCCCACAATGGAAGCGGATAAATCCGAGCCGCCGCGGCCCAAAGTAGTCGTCGCGCCGGCAGCGGTCGCGCCGATGAAACCGCCCATCACCACCGTGTGATGCTCAGCCCGGTAAGGAATTGCGCGGCGCAGCCTGGCATAGGACTCCCAGTAGAGCGGCGTTGCCTGCGTATGTTTGTCGTCGGTCAGGATTACTTTTCGCGAATCGAGATGGAGAGAGTCGACGCCGGCGCTGTTCAACGCGGCCGCCATAATCTCACTCGAAACCCGCTCGCCGAGGCTCAAGATTTCATCCCGCAGGGCTGCCGTGAACTCCCCGCCTTCGTCCGTGGTCTCGAATATAACCCGGCACAGATGCGAGAATTGCTTGCGTAGCGAGTGCTCCAGAGACTCGAAGGCCCCTCCACTCGTCAACTTCGCCGCCTCTTCCAAATGAAACTCCTGCAAGTCTTTGAGCCGCTTCCAGACGAAGTAGCTGTGGCCACGCGCGGCCTCATCCGCGAGTTCTACCAGACGGTCCGTCGTCTTACCCATGGCCGAGACAACCACGATCGGTTTGCGGGTCAACTGCGACTTGACGATTCGCGTAACGCGGCCAATGGCCTCTCCCGACTCCAGTGACGATCCGCCGAATTTCATGACTATCATATGGAACCTTTTCCTGCCTTCCTACTCTCAACGTTACGGCTCGGCTCGTAAAGAAGTCATAAGGTTTGAATAAGACTTTTATCAACCGCCAGAGCCCATCTATAATTGAGGAATGCCCCCTCTACAACCAGAGCAAGCCACATTTCTGCTCCATATGACGCTTGGTGCGCTCCGCAACGAGCACACGCTAACTCGGCGAGTGATTGAAGCCATACCGCTCGATAAAGGCGACTACCGTCCCGACACGGTTTCGAAGAGCGCGCTCGAACTTGCGTGGCACATCGCCGCGACGGAGCAGCGCTTTTTCGAGGCGGTTGCAACCGGAGCGTTCGATTTCACGCCGGCTCCGAAACCCGAAGCGATGAAGAATTCGGCGGACCTCGGCGCCTGGTATAGCGGGATGTTCGCCGAAAAGACCGCCGCTCTAACGCAGCTCAACAGCGAACAACTCATGAAGATTGTCGATTTTCGAGGCATGTTCCAACTTCCAGCGGTCATGTATCTGCAGTTCGTGATGAGTCACACGATTCACCATCGCGGCCAGCTCTCTATGTATCTCCGCCCCATGGGTGCCAAAGTGCCTGCAATTTACGGCGAAAGCTACGACAGCGCCAAAGCGAAAACGGCCTGATACGGGGCCAATAAAGTCTCCGCTTCCAAAAGGCTCGCAATTCCGGTATGATCTTCAGCGAGCCTGGAGGGGCTGAGTAAACATGAGTAAACGAATTATATTTTGCGCGGATGGCACCTGGGACAACGCAGCGAGCCACACCAACGTCTATAAGCTTTACAAGTCAATGACGGTCGGCGCCGGCCAAATGCCGTTTTACGACGACGGCGTCGGCGCAAGTGAAAACCCGATTATCAAACTGGTTGGGGGCGCGTTTGGCGCCGGTCTGTTTGGAAAAATCAAAGAAGCCTATACGAAAATTGCTCAGGTCTATGAAGCTGGCGATCAGGTATTTCTGTTTGGCTTCAGCCGCGGTGCTTACACGGCGCGGAGCCTTGCCGGCATGATCGCGATATCCGGTCTCCCGACGCAGAACTTCACGGACGGGCTGGTCGACATTGCCTTTCGAGCGTATCGCGAGAAAGATAACCGCGCGTCGCTGCTGGCGCAGTTGAAAGATGCCAGCATGTTCGACGCGAAAATGACGATGGTGGGCGTCTGGGAAACCGTTGGCGCGCTCGGCATTCCTTCCGTCTTCGGAGCGGTGGATCCGCTGCTCTACGGTTTTCTCGATACATCTCTTCACCCCGATGTTTTAAACGCTTACCAGGCGATAGCGATTGACGAGAAGCGCGCGCAGTTTCCGCCCACTCTGTGGGATACCAACACACAGCCTGGCCAAACCCTGGAACAAGTTTGGTTCAGCGGCGTCCACAGCGACGTCGGTGGCGGAGAGCCTGTCGACGGGTCTGAGACGACCGCGTTGTCCGATATCACGCTGGGCTGGATCATGAACAAGGCGAGCGCGTTGGGGATTGACTTCGACGCTGCTACTCTCAAACAATACACGATGCCGCTGGCGGCCGAGTATGCGCTCGACAAGCTCCATACTTCGTGGACAGTGATCAATGGGTTTCCCAAAGAACGCTCCATTAGCCCGACGGTCGTGATTGGAAACAGCGTCACTTTTCGTTGGGAGCAGGATCAGACCTATCGGCCGAAGAATCTCGCGTCGAAGGCTGGCATTCTCTCAAACCAGTATGGGTTGGAGCCCGTTGTGACCGTGCCACAAGCCGCTGTGGCGGCAGGCAGCTAGACAACGTAGGACAGGCCATCGCCTTGCGTGGCCTGTCTCTTCTCAAAAAATCTCAGACGACGCCGGGCATCGTCCGCGCTACTCTTCACGGAGAGCCGCCATCGGTTCAAGACCGGCGGCTCTCCGTGCGGGAAGAAAGCTTGCCGGCAACGCCACCGTTGAAAGCAGAATCGCCGCGAAGGCGATCGTTATAGGATCTTGCGACTTCAGACCGTAGAGCATAGAGCCGGCCGCGCGCGCCACAATTACCGCCAACACGATTCCTATAACCACGCCGATACCGAGCAGCTTACCAGCTTCGCCGAGGATCAGGCCGAGCACGTCCCGCCGATCGGCGCCGAGCGCGATGCGTATACCGATTTCGTTGCGGCGTTGCGCCGCCATATAGGAGATCACGCCATACAGGCCGATGGTGGCGAGCATCACGGCTAAGAACCCGAAGAAGCTCGATAGCGTGGCCATCAAACGCTCCCGCAACAGGG
>JBEKUT010000127.1:0-15921 GCA_049514735.1 Bryobacteraceae bacterium | reverse complement strand
CGCCACCAAATTTCCAAACGTGGCTCCAACCTTCGATGCACTTGAACTGCGTGATCTGCTCGACCTTCGGAAGCGCCTTGAGATCGTCCATGGTTAAAGTCAGCGGCTGGCCAACGCCCTCGACGACGAGCTTCCAGTCCGGGCTGACATCGTCGTCGAGCCCGATATCGCCATTCTCACGGAGTTCCTCAATGTCACCAGCACCGAAAGTTCTCGCCAACCGCGCTTGCCGGAAATAATCCCTCGAGAGTTCTTCGTCGGTACGAAGCGCGAGACGCAGCGGCCAGTGGACACCGTCCTCATTCCGGCGCGTACGAAGCCACTCCCAGATGCCGCCACCGGCGAGGGCCGCGAGACCGCCGACCAGCAAACTGCGGCGAGTCTTGCGCGCGATTTCACGATCCACGGCAGCGTCGTTCTCTGTCGAATCGACGGGCTCGGGCGCAGGTTCCGAAACTGCCTCCTGGGGGACTGGGGGAGTGGGAGTTTCCGGTTCGCTCATTTCGCCACCTCGTCAACTGAGACTATCTCATAGCCGGTGATCATCGACCGCATGTTGTTCCATCCGGCACGAATCACCTGGGCAATGTGCACAACGAAGAAAGCTACGTAGCCGAGCGTGAGGAGAAAATGCTCGATTCGCGCGGCTTTGTATCCTCCCAGAAGCGTGGTCAGCCAACCGAACTGCACCGATCTCCAGATTGCCAGACCCGTAAGGAGCGATCCGAGCCCCATCACAATAATCGATGTATAAGCGAACTGCTGGGCTCCATTAAATTTACGCGGGGGCGGATGCACCTTGCTCAGATGCAGATCGTAGAGGGTCACCTGCAGCGCCTCTTTGAACGAATTCCGGTTCGGCACGAGATAACGCCACTCACCGGAAAGGACGGTGTAAATCACGTAGGCGGCGCCGTTGATGGCAAACAGCCACATGAACGCGAAATGCCACGCCATGCCCTCGGCGAGGCGGTTGTTGATGTGGAACATGCTATAAAACACGTTCGGGAAGAAATGGAACAGGGTGAAATCGCCGACGCCGACGCGGTACACGTCGTTCGCCCAGTAGATCAGCATCCCGCTCCAGATCATGATGCTGATCAAAGGAAAGTTGACCCAATGAAACCATCGGATGGCAGCCGGGTGCTTGGATTCAATCCTTTTCACGATATTGTATTCGCTCGCTCGAAGTGGAAAGTCACGGATGAATATACACCATTTCAGCACGCATTGGGTGTACACTTCGGTTTCAGGCCCCCATGCAACCCGTTACAAGACGCACCTTCCTGATCGCCTCCGCCGTAGCCGCAAGCGCCGCGGCGCGAGCAACCGAACGCGGCATGCAACTCCACCTGAGTTGCGGCGCGCTGGGAATCAAGGCCAGCCAGCGAGAAGCCATCGATCTGGCCGCGAAGATCGGTTTCGATGTAGTCGACGCCGACGGCCGTTTCCTCGCCGGTCTCCCTCCTTCAGATCTGGCCACCTTATTCGATTACGCAAAATCCAAGAAGATTGGATGGGCCATGGCGGGCCTGCCGGTGGACTTCCGGCGCGACGATGCCGCGTTTTCGGATGGCATGAAAGCCTTTCCAGCCTATGTTGAAGGCCTGCAGCGCGCGGGCGTTCGGCGCGTTACAACGTGGCTCACGCCGGCCAGCGCCCAGTTGACCTATCTTGAAAATTTCCACGTTCACGCCAAGCGTCTGGGCGAGGTTGCACGGGTGTTGGGACAGTACGATATCCGCCTCGGCATCGAGTACGTCGGGCCGAAGACGGCATGGGCTTCGCAGAAATATCCTTTCATCCATAATATGGCCGAGATGAAGGAACTGTTCGCTCACCTGAATCAGCCCAACGTCGGCTTTGTGCTCGATAGCTGGCATTGGTACACGTCGGGCGAAACGAAGGACGATCTGCTCACGCTGCGGGGCAAGGACATCGTATCGGTGGACCTCAACGATGCGCCGGCCGGTGTTCCGGTCGACCAGCAAGTGGATAACAAGCGCGAACTTCCCGCGGCCACCGGCGTGATCGATATCAAGGCGTTTCTGGGTGCGCTCGAAAAGATCGGCTACGATGGTCCGGTGCGAGCGGAGCCATTCAATGAAGCGGTTCGCCAGATGCCAGCGGACGAGGCTGCTTCGGCTGCGCTGCATTCTTTGAAGAAGGCTTTCGCGGAATAGCCATTAAACTTGGCGTCATGACGTTTTGGGGATGTCGGCTTGCTCGCGCGCGGTTCTGAAATGCGCAGAGGACGTTTCGTTGAAGGGCCTGTCGAAAAAGTTATGGCATCCCAGGAGTGACGGTATAAGAAGCAGGCAGGCCACAAAACCCGATGGCCTGCCCCACGACCGCTCCCTGCCGGTCACGGCTCGGAATGGAGCGTTCGGTGCGTTGGTGGGCGCCGACTTATTCAGTTGTCAATGAGCCATCTTCGCTGGGCGAGCGCTTCGCGGCAATCCGCTATTCGTAGCGTAGCGCTTCCACGGGATCGAGGCGAGCGGCCTTGTTGGCGGGCCAGATACCGAAGAATAGTCCCACGGCTACGGAGACGACGATGCCGACAACGGCTGCCCATAACGGCACTGCGGCTGGGAGCGATTCAAATACCAGGCGGCTCACGAGGGCGATAATCCATCCAAAGGCGACGCCGGCAATTCCGCCCATCAGAGTCAGGAGCGAGGCCTCAATTAGAAATTGCAGAATGATGTCCATTCTTCGGGCGCCGATCGCCTTGCGCACGCCGATCTCCTGGGTTCGTTCGGTTACGGAGACCAGCATGATATTCATGACGCCGATGCCTCCCACCAACAATCCGATGGAGCTAAGCACCGCCATTACGAGAAATGTCATCGACGTGATCTGGCGAAAATCGGAGACCATTTGATCGGCCGTGGATAGCGCGAAATTATCGGGTTTGCCGTAGGGAACGCGGCGGTCGATGCGCAATACCGAGGTCACTTCATCCATCGCCTCGGGAAGGCGGCCCTCCTCGGCCGTCACGACAATGGCATTCTCGTGGGCATTGGGGTACATCCGCTGCATGGTCCAGTAGGGTAAGAGAACGCGGTTATCGGTGTCGCCGAAGAAGGACGCGGCGGGCCGAAACATTGTCCCGATCACTTCGAACTGATGACCGTCCACGACGATGAGCTTGCCGATCGGGTTGACGTGAGCGAAGAGGCCTTTCTCGATGTCCGCGCCAACAACCACCACGGGCATCTTGCGGCGGCTCTCTTCTTCCGTGAAGAACCGGCCCAGGTGTATGTCCACTTGCCCACCGTTGGCGTAGCCTTCGTCGGTCCCAAAAACATTAACGTCGTACATGTCGTTGCCTTGATAGTGAACGTTGATGGTGTCCTGGTTGGGAAAGAGCATCGCGGAGACTTCTTTCACGGACTTGCAGCGCTCCTTGATGTGTTGCGCGTTTTCGTAAGTCAGGTTCTTACGAACGCGTTCCTCCGGGCTGAGGTTGTTGACGCGGAATCCGACTGGGAACTTGAATACGATGATCGAGTTCGGGCCGAAGCTGCGAAGAATAGCCGTCATGGATGAGTCGAAACCGGTGAGAATCGCAGCGACGCCAATGATGGTGCCGGTTCCGATGATCACTCCGATGATGGTGAGAAACGCTCGCAGTTTATGGGCGCGGATGGTTTGCAGCGCGAGCAGCATACCGTTCGATAGAGTGACCGGAATCATGTTTTATCTTTCCGCGCGAAGCGCTTCTATAGGATCGAGCTTCGACGCGCGCCGTGCGGGATAAATCCCGAAGAACAGGCCTACGACGGCCGATAGCCCGACACCGATGAACACCGACGACCACGGCAGGGCCATCGGGACGGGAGTCGCATTGCGCACTACAATCGCAACGAGCCACGCGATCGCCACTCCGATGAATCCGCCGACGCCAGCGAGGAAGGAGGATTCGACCAGAAACTGATTCAGGATGTCGCGGCGGCGCGCGCCGAGCGACTTGCGCACGCCGATCTCACGCGTTCGCTCCGTGACGACGGCGAGCATGATGTTCATAATGACGATCCCGCCCACCACCATGAACACCGACACGATGCCCACGGCCATGCCAGCGATGGTGGATGTAAGGCGCTCCCAGAGACTCACAAAAGCTTCAGACGCGAAGATCGTGAAATTGTCATCCTGGTCCGGACGCAAATGCCGGTACGCTCGCATGAGCATACGCGCCTCGTCCTGCGCTTCGATCAGATGACTTTGGTCGATCGCTTTCGCTATTAATCGAATTCCATTGCGCGAGCCGTAGGTTTTGAAATAGCTCTCAATGGGAATCATTACGAAATTGTCCTGCGACTGTCCGAAAACGCTACCGAGAGCCTTGGCCGCGCCGACGACTTCGTATGGCATGCCCTCGATCTCGATGGTTTTGCCCACCGGATCAACGCCTGGAAAAAACTTCGTGCGAATATCGTTTCCAATGAACGCGACCCGCGCATGACGGCGCACTTCTTCGCCTACGAGGCTGCGGCCGGTATCGACGTTGAGGTTGTTGATGGCGGGGATGTTGTCCGTTATGCCCTCCACGTCGACGCCCATGATCGATTCGGTCTTGAAGGAGACGCGTGCCTGGCGCGCCGCCATCATACCGACGTCGCGGATCAACCTCGACTTTTCTTTCACAAATTCGTATTCGTCGGGTTTGATCTGGGGATTCCTCTTCTGCATTTCGAAGAATTTCTTGGGGTCCCAGGGACCGAACCAGGCCATGCGCACGATGCGAAATCCATCCGCGCCCATGTTCGAGACCTTGTCGGCGATATAGCGGTCCATGCCGTGGATCAGGGCTGTAACGGCGATTAGCGTAGTGGTGGCGAGGATGATGCCGAGCAGGGTGAGGAAGCTGCGCAGCTTGTTGCGGCCGAGCGACGTCATGGCGATGCGGGTGGCTTCCCAGAATGAGGCGCTCGGATTGAATCGGCGTGTCATAACGGCCTCAAGAGGCTAGGGACGTAAAAGGTGCACGTTTTGTTCCGTTGGCGGCGGCTTTGATATTCTCGGAATGATGACGAATCGCACCCTGCGCGATGTGGGTGGAACTTCGGGCGGTCTCTTCCATTTTCTGATTGGACTGGTGATGGTCTGCTTTGGAGGCTATTGGCTGACCAATCAGGTGACGGTGGCGAGTTCGTACTGGAGCTTTTTTGGCGCCAGCTTCGGGATTACTTTGGTGCCGATGCTGGCGGGGATTGTCATTATCTTTTGGAGCGGCCGCAACATTATTGGTTGGCTGTTGGCGTTGGGCGGCGCGATCTTCATTTTGGCCGGTGTGATTGCTAATCTGCATATCTATTTTCAGCCGACGAGTCTCTTTAATACGCTGGTCATGTTCATTTTGCTTTTCGGCGGTTTGGGATTGATTCTGCGTTCTATTCGTCCGCAGCGGGTGCGGTAGGTGTCGTTGCGCCTTACTTCGACGATGAGAGAGTGGGTACACCGAGTTAAACCATTGAAACTGCGATGGTTATTTGTTTTGAAGTGACCTTGCGGAGGCTGGAATCAGGGTCCTGCCTCCGCAGCGGGTGGGATTTGTTATGGCGGGCGCCGAGTGGGACCCGGCCTCCCAGGTAGCGCTAGAGACGGTGGCTAACTTCGATTCAATTGTAAGAGGTGGGGTCAAGGACTGGGATGGTTGGGCCGGGGGCGGGGCGGCGTAAGTCACAGAGCAGCTTGGATTTGCGAGAACGAAAAATTTTAAAGATTTTTGTGACTCCGATTCCGGGTGTTGGCGGAGTTCGACACGGTGAGTCGCTGGCGTGAGCCAAACTCAATTTGTCGAATATGCGACTCGCGGTTTTTGGGCGTACGACGTAGCGCTTGGTATTTTCCTGAAGTACCTCATTGATGCGGCCGAGGCGAGCGGTATGGCAAGTTCGTCGTGGCTATCGAATGCCATCTCGTCGTGGCGCGTGGTGGCGTGCATCTCGGACTATGGACTCACACTCGACGCAAGTTGGTCGACAGCCCAGCGACAGACTTTCATTGCTCTGGCCGAAGACGCATGTGCGAGGCTTGCACAAAGAGAATCGATACCGCCCGAGGATATCTTATCCTGGCGGCTGCTCGACGATCTACGCATCTTTCCTCGAGGCGACGGGGAAATGCTCACAGCTCCTGTCGTCGAACTTGGTCGTGCAATCATCGCATTGGTTTCGGGGGAATTGCCTGAGGCACCTGACGGCGAGACCTGGTTTTATGGAACGACAGAGGGCCGCTGCACGATCGGGGATCATAATTCGTAAAGACAGCGGGTTCAGCCTGAGGGAGCCGTAGGAATCGGCTTCCAAGTCTTTGCTAACGGCGACGCTATTTCCCGGGTCAGCATCAGCCGGCAATCCGATCAGATCCAATGGAGAACACGTAGACGGTCTTGAGACCCTTCCGATTCCCGAGATCGTCTCCGCGGTGAACTCGGCTTTTTCTTTTGGCTGGGAACACACAGATGAAGAATCTTGGGAAGGTGGAGACCGCGGAATTTTTCAAATCGTCACTACCCCGCAGTTCTTCAGGTTCGACTGTTATGGGATGGAAGGGGAGGATATGAACCGCCTTATCGAGGTTGCTAATAACTTCGAATGTCCTTTGTACGACCCTCAGGTGAAAAAGCATTATGACGGGCGATAAGTGAGCGCCCAAACCAATTCGAGCGAACTGGCGATTGGGCCGCAGAGTTCGAAATATGTCAAGGCTGCGACGCCATTCAACATCGCCACTTTTGACCCTGAAGCCTCCCAGCAGTCCAGTCCAGCATTCGGACTTGTCTGTCTGACGAATACCGATTTGCGCTAAACTTGAATCGTCTATGTCGCTGGCAGAAAAATACACGCGAGAGGGGCATCCCACGGTAGATGAGCTGATCGCGGACCAACGTATCGCCTTCCCACGCGACCCACGTGACCTTTTGGGCGACTTCTGGCCGGAAGAGGAATCCATTGACGATTTCCTCGCGGCCCTGCGTGAATGGCGGGGTCACGCTAAGACCGATCCAGCGGCATGAGGCCGGTCGTACTCGACACCGACGTTGTTTCATTTCTCTTCAAGAGCGACAGCCGATCGCAGCTTTATCTTCCACACCTCCGCGACCGGCAATGGCTAATCTCCTTCATGACGGAGGCGGAACTAGAGCAGTGGGCGCTTTTGGCGAACTGGCAAGCCAAGAGGATTGACTGGCTCAGGATCTTTCTAGGACGATTCGCGATCATTCCCTCTTCTCGGGATCTGGTCCTCAAATGGGCCGAAGTGATGGTCGCGGCTCGGAGGCTTGGACGGCGCGTGGAGACTGCCGATGCGTGGATCGCCTCAACGGCTATTGTGTATGATGCTCCTCTGATAACCCACAATGGGAGCGACTACTCAGGTGTTCCTGGACTGAAGGTGATTACCGAGATGTCTCAATAGTCGAGTTCCAGATTTGTCTGCGCCGCCATCTGCCTGGCAACGAGCAAATCGATCTCTCCACGGTGGTCCTCGTAATAGGCAAGGCACTCGTAAACTTGAGATTTGGAGAGTTGCGGAAAGCAATTCTCCCTCAGTGTGTCAACCGTTTCGCCGTTCTGAAGCAGGCCGATGACGTCATGGACGGCAATTCGGGCGCCTTCCACTATTGCGTTCCCACTTCGCACACCGGAGGAACGGACGATGTAACGATAGGTTTCCGAGATCGGGCCCATATCCGGATGGTACGGCTCACCTCACAGGGTGTCAACTTCGAGGAGCAGTCGGAATTTGACTTCGCGAGTTCGGTTGCCAAAGTGACGAGGAGATCAAGGACCTCGTTCTGTTCCGCACCGGCTCACTTCCACCGCGCCTTGGAGGCGGTGGAAACGGTGAATGTTACGAAACGAACCCACAAGAGGAAGAAAACAAGGAGGGAGAACCAGAAACAACCCCAGAAACAAACCCAACCCGCGACGATACGGAGCAAGCGTGACTCGACGCCCGTTAAGAGCCGCGCCGTACGCCGCACGCCGTACGAACCACCAACGCCCCGTTACTTCATCTCCGGACTAGTCGCATTCGCCGGCTCACTGCTCCAGTTCTGATGGATAGACATCGTCTGATCCGAAAAGAACGTCCGCCGGCCGGTGGTGTTATATGTCTTCGGATTGGCATTGATGTTATACCCTGCCGGCGTCGCGGTCAGCGTAAACGTGTAACCATCCTTGTCGCCCGAAACCAGGCTGTTCGGCAGCAGATCCGCGGCCTGAGGACCCGGCCCCCCGCTCGCCGGCGGACCCAGCTCGGCAAGAGTCGCGCCGAACTTGCCAAACTGCGACAGGTATTGCGTCTCCGCCGTGTGAATGCTCCTGATTTCGTTAATCACGGCCGTCTCATTGGCGTTCATGCGAGCGCTGTTGAACTTTGGAACGGCGATACCGACAATGATCAAAATGATCGCAATAACAATCAGCAGCTCGATCAGCGAGAAGCCGCTGGAACTTGTTCTTCTTCGACGTGTGATCTGCATACGTTTGTACAACCATTATGACGCGCGAACTACGGCGAACGTTTAGGCCAATGGTCGGGGCGGTACCATTAATTATGGCGCAACCCTTAGCTCCTGCGGTCCCCGTCCCCCCGCAGGCACGCCGCAGCTTCAAGACCCTTAGTGGAATTCCCGTGAAAGCGGTCTATGGGCCGCACGATGCGCCTTCTGCCACGCTACCCGCCCCAGGAGAATTCCCCTACGCACGCGGCATCCACGAAACCATGTATCGCGGCAAATTGTGGACCATGCGGCAGTTCTCGGGATTCGCCACCCCCGAAGAGACCAACCGCCGCTATTTGTACTTGCTCTCCCAAGGCCAGACCGGCCTTTCCGTGGCCTTCGATTTGCCCACGCTCATGGGCTACGATGCCGATCACGCCGCGTCCACCGGCGAGGTCGGGAAGTGCGGCGTCTCAATTTCATCGTTAGAAGATATGGAGATTCTCTTCCGTGACATTCCCCTCGGCGATGTGACCGTCTCCATGACGATCAACTCACCGGCCCCGGTCATTTGGGCCATGTATCTGGCCGTCGCGGAAAAGCAGGGCGTCGATTGGCCGCTCATATCGGGCACTCTTCAGAACGACATTCTCAAGGAATACATCGCGCAAAAGGAATACATTTATCCGCCGCGCCCGTCCATGCGCCTGGTCACCGACGTAATCGAATACGCGACGAATTACGTCCCCCGTTTCAACCCCATTTCGATCAGCGGATATCACATCCGCGAAGCCGGTTCGACGGCGGTCCAGGAACTGGCCTTCACGCTGCGAGATGGCATCGAATACGTGGAGTGGGCGCTCGATCGCGGCATGCCTGTGGACAGCTTCGCGCCCCGGCTCAGCTTCTTCTTCAACTCTCATAACGATTTCTTCGAAGAGATCGCCAAATTTCGGGCCGCCCGCATCATCTGGGCCAACACCATGCGCGACCGTTTCGGCGCCAAGGACGAGCGCAGCTTGAAGCTCCGCACCCACGCCCAGACCGCCGGTTGCTCGCTCACCTGGCAACAGCCCTATAACAACGTCGTTCGAACCACCATGCAGGCCCTGGCGGCGATCCTGGGAGGAACACAGTCGCTGCACACCAACTCTTTGGATGAAGCCTACGCCCTCCCGAGTGAGCAGGCCGTAACGCTCGCTCTGAGAACCCAACAAGTGATTGCACACGAAAGCGGCGTCGCAAATACGGCCGACCCGTTGGGAGGCAGCTACTTTATCGAATCGCTGACGGCCGAAGTGGAAAAGCAAGCGAACGACTACATACGCCGGATCGACGATATGGGCGGAATGATAGCGGCCATCGAGCGAGGCTACCCGCAAACCGAAATCGCCAACGCCAGCTACGAGTATCAACACGAAATCGAGACTGGCGGCCAAAAAATCGTAGGAGTGAACGCCTTCGCCGAACAGGATGAAAAGGGCATCGAACTCTTACAAGTAGATGAATCCGCGCAGACACATCAATTCGAAAGACTAGCGAAATTAAGGGCGCGGCGCGATCAGCAGCAGGTATCGAAGGCCCTGGACGCCCTCCGCCGAGCCGCCGAAGGAACCGAAAACACCATGCCGCATATCCTGAACGCCGTCCGTGCCTACGCGACGATAGGCGAAATCTGCGACGCTCTCCGCGAAGTCTTCGGAACGTATACCGAAACCAGCGTCCTGTGAGTACGAACGGCGCGGCGTTCTACGTTCTACGTTTTGGCGTTCGTGGTTCGTGGGTTGTTGGTTCGTGGTTCGCGCACCGTGAACCAATAACGGCGAACAACCAACGCGAAGCATAGAACATAGAAACGTAGGAATCGACCCGCGGAACGTTGAACGTTGAACGTAGAACGCCGCGCGAACCACGAACCAACAATGACGAACTACGAACTACCAACGCCATAACGTTATAATTCCCATATGGAAAACCACATCCGGGTCCTGGTGGCAAAACCAGGCCTGGATGGTCACGACCGGGGCGCGAAGGTGATCGCGCGCGCTCTTCGGGACGCAGGCATGGAAGTCATCTATACCGGCCTGCGCCAAACCCCGGAAATGATTGTGAATGCCGCCCTGCAGGAAGACGTCCAGGTAATCGGACTCTCCATCCTTTCGGGCGCCCACAAGGCGATCGTTCCGCGCGTGCTGGAACTGTTGCGTCAAAATAGCATGGATGACGTGCAGGTCCTCGTTGGTGGTATCATCCCCGATGAAGACGCTGCGGAGTTGAAAAGGCTCGGGGTTGCGGCGGTCTTTCAGCCCGGCGCATCACTGGAAGAGATAATCGGCTTCATCCGGTCGTCCGTGAAGCAGACCGCGTAGAGGAGGCTCCACGCTCATCCCCGTCGATCGGAGAGAGCGCGGGCAAGTTAAAGGAAACGGCGGGTTGGAGCCCGCCAGAGACAATCAATGCAAGAAAAATTGAACATAGCCGTCTTTGTCGATTACGACAATATAGAGATCGGCGTTAAGACCACGCTGCGGCGCGAATTCGATGTCGCCGTGGCCATAGAAGCTCTCAAAGAGCGCGGCGACATTGTCGCTAAATTCGCATACGCAAACTGGGGAAGGCAGGAAGGCGCCACTCGTGGAATGGCCGAAAACGCCGTGCAGATGGTACAGCGGCTGCCCTCGCCCCGCGGCGACAAGAACGGCGCGGATATCAACCTCGCGCTCGACGCTCTCGAAATGGCGTTCACGCACAGTCATGTAAACGCGTTCGCCATCATCAGCGGCGACAGCGACTTCATCCCGCTCGTGAACAAACTCAAGGAATACGGCAAGATCGTGTTCGTGGTCGGCGGCAAAGCCTTCACCAGCACGATTCTGCAACAGAACTGTCACGAGTTCATCAGCTATGAATCGCTGTTGTCCGACACCGCTGTCAGCGAGAAGCCGCTTCCCGTTGCCGCGCTAGAAGGACCCCGTCCGGACAACCGTGGCGAACGCCGTCCGCCGGATCGTCAGGATCGGTTCGGCGGTAAAGAGAGGCGGCAGCGCCCCGCTCCGCTCGAGCTCGCCCAAGCGATGCCGCTCGTCGAACGCGCACTTCAAGTCCTGGAACGCAGAGGAGTGCAGCCGCAGCTCGGTCTCTTGAAATCCACCATGCTGCAGCTCGACCCGGCATTCACCGAAAAAGCATACGGCGCGAATAGCTTCTCCGAGTTTGTCGAAAAACTCAAGAAGGGTGAGTTCGTAAACGTCAGCGGCCAGGGCGGCCGCTACGTCATCGAGCGCAAGACCTCAAATCAACCGGAGCGTCCGACGCCGAAACCCGAGGAAGTGCTTCCCAAGCTCCGCGACGTACTTGAAACTCATCGTCTCGAGATGGAGGAAGGCGCCTCCGCCGACGATCTACAGGCGTGGATGCAAGCCGACCATCCCGATTTCAATCACACTGCCTACGGTTATCAGGAATTCGCCGAGTTCCTCAATTACGCGCAGGACAAGCTGGTGGTTCGCGTCGAGCCGGACGAAGAAAAGGGGCTCGTCGTGCATCTCGGCGCGGAGTTTTATCCGCCCGCCCTTCCCGAACCGCCGGCCGCACCGCCACCGGAAGAGGAAGAGGAAGAGCCGCAGCCTTATGTCGAGGGGCAGCCGTCGCTGCTTGAGCCGAATCCTCCGCCGGTCAAGCCGAAACCGGTCAAGCGCACTCGCAAAGCAGCGGCCAACACGGGCGATCGTCCGCAACGGCGGCCGCGCAAAAAAAGGACGGATTAACTAGATGATCGAGCGAATTTCACCCGCGGGGACACCTACGCCCCGCGGACCCTACTCGCCGGCTGTGCGGGCCGGCGATTTCATATTTGTGTCCGGACAAGGCCCCATCGATCCGAAGACGAACCAGTTCGAATACGGCGATATCGAGCAGGAGACCCGCCTGGTTCTCAACAATCTCAAGAGCATTTTGGAAGGCTGCGAAGCGGGCCTGGCCGATGTTGTGAAATGCTCGGTTTTCCTTCGCGACGGACGCGATTTCGCTAAGATGAACGATGTTTACAACGAGTTCTTTGGTAACCACAAACCTGCCCGCACTACGGTGGAAACCAAGTTCGCCAACCCACAGATGAAAGTCGAAATCGATTGCATCGCTTACAAGCCCAAGTAGGCCAAACTGCGAAACGTCCAAAAGCCGGCGATCCATAGAAGCAGTTCCGCCATGCGTCGAAAAGAGTTCATATTGACTCTGTCATGATAGCCGCCGAAGAAATCGACAAACTCATCGTAATTCGACGGCAGAGGGATCTGAGCCCAGTCGCGGTTGAAGACAAACACCACGGCTAGCATAAGGATCGGCTCCCACCACGCTACCCGTCCGCCGTGAAGCACGGCCGCTAATACCAGAATTGCAACCGGGACGGAGTAACTGACAAAAATCATGATATTAGTGCCGCCATACATCACTAGCAGGAAATGGAGGAACATAAAGACCGCGATGGCGCTCCAGGCGCCGCGCCATCTTTCGCGGACGATTTTCAGACGCTCCCAGGTCAGGAGCAGTAACACGGGCAGCCAGAAAGCGAGATAGGAATAGACAATATTGAAATCGCGCTGCCAGGAAAGCGGATACGCTAACAGGTTGTTCAGAGACTCGGGCTTGTTAATTGGATCGACATTTTGAAAGCTGCCGGTGATGTGAATCAGCGCGCGGGGAAGAACGAAGAAGATGCCCAGCGCCGCGGCCGTGAGAGCGAGAGGCCAGACGGTTTTCCGCCACTCTCTAATCCCGTTGTTGAAAGCGATGACTGCGGCCTGAGTGAGTAGTGGTAGAAGGAGGAACTCTTTGAATAAGAGCCCCACGCCGGATATCAGCACACAGAGAAGCACGCGTCCGCGTAGCATGGCCCAGAACGCGAGAAGGAGAATCGGATAGGCATAGATGTCGACCATGGCGCCCGAGAAAATGTTCCACTTCACGACAACCACGGCGAGCGCGAACGCGAGCGCGGCTACCGCGGCGAACCTCTCTGCCAGCCTCAGCGACGCCGCAAAGTAATAACACGCGACGATAAAAGCGAAGGAGGCGGCAACGGCGGAGATTCGAAAAGCCGCGACAATAGCCAGGCCCAGGACCCGCGCCATTAGCCCCACTAATATCGGCGCGGCAAACCGGTACGCGAACGGAGCCGCCAGCTTCGGATTGTTCAGAATTCCATGATTGGCAATGTCAATGTAGTAGGCCATGTCGAATTTCGGGACCATTTGGTTGGTCATGAGACCGAGCGCTCCCAGAATTACGGCGGCGAATATCGACACTCTAAGGAACCCCGAAAATTGCATCGAGACCGAGTATAGCAGCACGATAGGATACACTTAAATGTCCTTATATGCGCAGGTCCGATATTCATTTAGGCATCGCCTGTCCCATGGCCAACGAAGGCGAAAGCGGCGTTCGTTTCGTCGAGGCCGTTCTCGCAGCCTGCTCAGGCTTCGGGTCGGTGCGCTTCTTCGCTGTCGTGGACAAGGTCAGTAAGGATGAAACGCTGCAGCTCCTGCAGGCCCTCGCTGCCATTGAACCGCGGCTAGCGGTGGTCTGGGCCCCTGAAAACGAATGCGTCGTGGACGCCTACGTGCGCGGTTATCGCGCGGCTCTCGAGGCCCCAAGCGATTGGGTTCTCGAAATAGACGGCGGCTTTAGCCACGACCCCGGCGAAATAGGCCAGTTCTTCGACCGCATGGAACAGGGCTATGACTGTGTCTTCGGAAGCCGCTTCATAAGAGGCGGATCTATTCGCGACAGCTCCCTGTGGCGAAGGTTTGTGAGCCGCGGAGGCACCGTGGTTACTAACTTGGCGCTGGGCACCCGTCTAACCGATATGACCAGCGGTTTCGAGTTATTCCGCGCCGACGTACTTCGCATGGTGCTGAGTAACGGTATCCGTTCGCGCGGGCCATTTTTCCAGACTGAGATCAAGTTTTTCTGCCGTCACCTGAATGTAGCGGAAGTGCCCATCACGTATCGCAATGCCACCGCCAGCGTGGGAACCCGACAGGTAACAGAGTCGTTTCGGAACCTTTGGGAGTTATATAAGGAATCGAAAGCCGCGCCGCTCGAATCCCGCATTACGCTCTAAATGCCGCCTTATGCTTTGGTTGTAACTTCAATCTCTGCTCCCAACGCGGCTCTCCGGCTTTTGGCCCAAGGCGCATCGGACCGCGACATTCCGTTCTACCTGATCGGCGACGCCGCGAGTCCGGCGGATTTCCATCTCGACGGCTGCAACTTCTTCGGACTCGAGCGCCAGCGTGAGACCGGTCTTCGCTTCGCCGGCCGCTGCCCGCTGCGGCATTACGCTCGTAAGAACATCGGCTATCTCCTGGCGATTCGGGACGGCGCCCGGATCGTTATAGAGACCGATGACGATAACCTGCCTCGATGCGGCTTTTGGAGTGAGAGAACCTTGCAACACACGGCGCCAGTCCTACGAGGCAACCGTTGGGTCAATGTCTACCGCTGGTTCACCGATGAACCGGTCTGGCCCCGCGGATTCCCGCTGGAGCACCTTCGCGATGAGCTTGGCGAAAGCATGATGCAGTCCGTGACCGCGCCCATCCAGCAGGGGCTCGCCGCCGCTAACCCGGATGTCGACGCCGTCTATCGCTTCGTCGGAAAGCTTCCCGTCGAGTTTGAACGCGATGCCCCTGTTGCTCTCGCAAGGGGATCGTGGTGCGCCTTTAATAGCCAAAACACCACCTGGTTCGCCGACGCTTTTCCGTTGCTCTACCTTCCCTCCTATTGCACCTTCCGAATGACCGATATCTGGAGAAGCTTCATCGCGCAACGTATCGCCTGGGCAAACGGCTGGTCGGTGCTGTATCACGGGCCCACCGTTGACCAGGTAAGGAATGACCACGATCTACTGCGCGATTTTCGCGATGAAATTCCCGGCTACCTGAACAACGCCCGCCTTGCCGAAACGTTGGATGCCCTCTCGCTGCGTAGCGGTCCGGAAAACCTGGGTGACAATCTGCTGACATGTTACGAGCAGTTAGTGCGTCTTGAATTAGTGGATCGCGCCGAGTTACAGCTACTCGATCTCTGGCTCGGCGATCTTAAAGCGTGATGCCGCCATCGACAGACAATACTTGTCCCGTGATATAGCTGTCCGGCTCCAATAAAAATCGGACGGCGCGGGCGACATCGAGAGCCTTCCCAAACCGTGAAATCACGCCATCGTCGAGATAGCGGTTGTACTTGCCGGACGCGATGCTAGCCTCGGCCATGCCAGCCGCCATCACTCCTGGCGCGACGACGTTCAACCGTATATTCGCGGCGCCCCGGCACTCTTTCGCCAGTATCCGCGCGGCATGCAACAGCGCGGCCTTCTCGCCGGCATACACCGTCGACCCTGGAAACAATGCCACTGCCTGCATGGTCGCGAAGAGCACGATAGCGCCGTGAGTGCCCGCGGCATT
>JBEKUT010000126.1:0-28576 GCA_049514735.1 Bryobacteraceae bacterium | reverse complement strand
ACTTTGAAATCCATGTCGCCATAGTGATCTTCGGCGCCGGCGATATCGGTGAGGATGGCGTACTCGTCGTCTTCCTTGACAAGACCCATCGCGATGCCCGCGACGGGCGCGGCGATCGGCACGCCGGCATCCATCAGTGCCATGGTTCCACCGCAGACGCTCGCCATGGAACTCGAGCCGTTCGATTCCAGAATGTCGCTGACCACGCGCATCGTGTACGGGAACGTTTTGTCGGAGGGCAACATGGCCGCAATGGAGCGCTCGGCTAATGCGCCGTGACCAATTTCGCGGCGTCCGGGTCCGCGCATGAACCCAACTTCGCCGACGCTGAACGGCGGGAAATTGTAGTGCAGCATGAAGCGCTTGGAAGTTTCGGAAGCATCGAACATCTCGATGCGTTGTTCGTCATCCTTCGTTCCAAGAGTTGCAGTGACCAGTGCCTGGGTTTCTCCGCGCGTAAATAGGGCCGAGCCGTGGGTGCGCGGGAGAACGCCGACTTCGATTTCGATTTTACGGATCTGATCGAACTTGCGTCCATCGGGACGTTTGCGATCCTTCAACATCTGGTCGCGGAAAATCCGCTCCATCAGACGCTCGAAGAGTTCCTTGGCAACTGGCTGCTTCTCTTCGGGGAAAGCCTCTACGGCTTTCTTTTTCGCGGCCTTGACGCGAGAGTAACTTTCGAGCTTCTCGTATTTCGCCGTGTCCATGGCGTCGGCGAGCTCCACCCGAACCGTTTTCTCGATCTGCGAATAAATTTCCTTGTCGATCTGCGGGTTGGGGAACTCCCTCTTCGGCTTACCGGCCTTGCCCACCAGCTCTCGAATCGCGTCGATCACCTTCTTGCAGCATTCATGCCCGAAATCGATCGCATCCACGACGTGCTCTTCGGACGCTTCATCCGCGGCAGCTTCGACCATCACGATGCCGTCTTCAATGCCCGCGACCACGATGCTGAGATCCGCTTCGCGCGTCTCGGTATAGGTCGGGTTGGGAATCATCTTGCCGTCGACCAGGCCCACGCGGACCGCGCCAAGCATGTTGAAAAAGGGAATGTCCGAAATGGCCAGGGCCGCGCCGGCCCCGATCATGGCCAAGGTGCTGGGATCGCGCTCCGGATCGGCCGAAAGGACCATGGCGATGACCTGGGTCTCGTGTTGGAAGCCCTCGGGGAAGAGCGGGCGGATGGGCCGGTCGATCAACCGGCTGGTGAGAATTTCTTTTTCGGAGGGGCGGCCTTCGCGTTTTACGAAGCCTCCCGGAAATTTACCCGCGGCATACGTATACTCGCGGTAATCGACGGTGAGCGGGAAGAAACTCGCGCCCGGTTTCGGATCGTCAGCCGCGCAGGCGGTGACCAAAACAACCGAATCCCCCGAGCGGACCACTACGGCCCCGTTCGCCTGCTTTGCAATCTTTCCTGTTTCCAGGGTAATTTTTCGACCCTCAAGGTCGATTTCAACGGTGTGTACCATCTTCTTTCCTTTGTCACGGGCGCATGGACCCGTGGTGCCCGGATTAAGAGGAGACTGGAGTGAATGAACTGGAAGGGCGACCCGCGACCGCGCGGGTATGCCTGATTATACGCTGACCTAGTGACGGAGTCCCAGGCTCTGAATCAGGTTCTTGTACCTCTCCGGATTACGGCTCTTCAGGTATTTCAGAAGGCGAGTGCGGCGCGCCACCATCGACAGCAATCCACGCCGTGAATGGTGGTCCTTCTGATGGGTTTTAAAATGATCTCTGAGCTCGGTAATTCTGCGGCTCAGAATCGCTACCTGAACTTCTGGCGACCCCGTGTCTGTCTTGTGGGTCTTGTATTCCGCGATTACGCTCTTCTTAACCTCTGTCGCCAGTGCCATTATCGAATAGATACTCCTCGTCTTACCTTAATCTCTCTTTGTTCAGCATCCAGGATATCACAGACGCATGACGGTTCCGAAGGCTTTGCGGGAGGCGCGGGCCGAGCGGCCCTCCGCTTCTGCTGGATTTCGAGATCTCGCGGCGTTTTCGGCGCGGCGGCTGGCGGGCGTCTATCATTGTTGATGAGGCTCGCCAGCACCGCATGATTCAGCAGCCCATTTACGCCGATCAGGTCTATCGGTTTCTTGCGGAGCTTTTACCGAGAACCCGGCGGCTTGGCGATGCCAAAATTAGCAGCAACTGGAACAGGCGATGCTACCCTACACGCCTCCCGTCACTTCGGAGTTCCTCGGTGTCGATGGCCGCACTCCACGAAATGCTCACTAATGGTTTTCCATTTTCTCTCCGTCTGAATTGGGGAAAGCCAAGGAATTAGTCTCCGCGATCGGACAGCAGCAGTGGTTCAGTTGAGGCCGTTCAAGCTGCCAGCTTTTCGATTGGTTTTAGCGCCCGTCCAAACGTTTTTCAGAGACCCCCGTCTGTTCCAAATATGCAAATGCTTTTGAGGCTCTCTCTGCCTTTCGCTCTCAGTGGAGCGATGTTCGCACAATACCCGGGACTCACACTCCCACCCAGCGGCAACAACCAAAAAGCGTCCGCAATCCAATATATCGGGCCGGTTCAAGTGCGAATCGACTACTCCAGCCCGGCAGTTCATGGTCCTGACGGAAAGGACCGGCGTGGTCAGATTTGGGGAAAACTCGTCCCCTATGGCATGACGAATTTGGGATTTGGAAACAACAAGCCCGATCCATGGCGCGCCGGCGCGAACGAGAACACGGTTCTGGTGGTCTCGAACGACGTCGAGATCGAGGGCAAACCGCTTCCTGCGGGCCGCTATGGCCTGCACATGATTCCGGGGCCGGACGAGTGGACGCTCATTCTGTCGAAGAACTCCGGCGCTTGGGGCAGCTTCTTTTACGACGAAGCGGAAGATGCGTTGCGCGTCACGGTGAAACCCAAGAAGCATGACTATCGCGAGTACCTCACCTATGAATTCACGGAGCGGCATCCAACCGAAGCGACCGCGGAACTGCAGTGGGAAGAACTGGCCGTGCCGTTCGCGATCAAGGTCAACAACGCCGATGAGATTTACATCACGCACCTGCGGCACGAACTGACTACTGTACCCGGATTCAGCTATCAAGGCTACGACGCGGCGGCGCAGTATTGTTTGCAGGCGAATACTCATTTGGAAGACGCCCTGAAGTGGTCGGAGGCGGCTGTCAGCATGCCGTTCATAGGTCAAGCCAATTTCGATACGCTTAGCGTCAAGTCGCAGGTGCTTTCGAAGATGGGCCGGGATGAGGAAGCGAAGAAGACCATGCAGGCGGCCCTCCACGATCCCACGGCGACTCCTATCAAAATCCACGGTTATGGGCGTCAGCTTCAGGCCGCCAAGAAGACCGATGAAGCGATCGCGGTTTTCAAATACAACGCGGAGCGTTTTGGCGATGTTTGGCCGGTGCATGTCGGATTGGCGCGCGCGTACGCCGCGAACGGCGATATAAAGCAGGCTTTAGAGCACGCTCAAAAGGCTCTGCCGCAAGCCCCGGATCCATTGAATCGGCAGAATTTGGAAGCGATGATCAAGACGTTTTCGGAGGGGCAGAACATCGCTCAGTAATCGGCCGGGGCGCAAAGTGTTATTATAGGGTTTCTCCCCTGGAACCAACTGATTTCACGGTATTTGCGCCCTATGATCGATCCCGAAATTGTACCTGCATTGGCCCGCATGGGCTTCCCCGTTGAACTGGGCCCACGTGGTCCCGTGGTCGCGGCCGGTGTCAATCCTGCGAGCCTTATCGATCATACACTGCTCAAGCCAGATGCCACGCGCGAAGACATTATCAAGGTCTGCGGGGAAGCGCGCGAGTACGGATTTGCGAGCGTGTGCGTGAATCCTTATTGGACCGATCTGGTTGCTTCGGAACTAGTTGGAACGAACGTCAAGGTTTGCACGGTAGTTGGTTTCCCGCTTGGCGCGACGCTCACCTCTATTAAGGTTGCTGAGGCTGCGGCCGCGATTAATCTTGGCGCGCGGGAGATCGACATGGTGATGAACGTCGGCGCTCTGCGCGGCAACGATTACGACGCTGTCAGCGCGGATATTCAGGCCGTGGCCGACGAAGCGCATCGCGCGGGCGCAATCGTCAAAGTGATTCTTGAAACGGCGCTCCTCGACGACATACAAATCGCCGTTGCCTGCATCCTTGCAAAACGGGCTGGCGCGGATTTTGTGAAGTCGTCCACGGGCTTCGGTCCTTCCGGTGCAACCGCGCATCATATCGAACTGATGCGTGCCATCGTAGGACCTCATGTGGGCGTCAAAGCGTCGGGCGGCATCCGAACCGCCGAGGATTTTAAGAATATGATCGCGGCGGGCGCGAACCGAATTGGGGCCAGCGCCAGCGTGAAAATCGTGCAAGGATCTCCTGCCACAACGGCGTCGTCCGGATATTAATGGCCACTACGCACACCGCGACAAGCAGAGCGTCCCGCCGCAAGACGCGCGTCTTCGAAGACCGCGAGGAGCTTCTCGATTTCCTCCTCGAAGTTTCCGAGGTGACTTCGGAAACGCTCGATCTCGACCGCGTTCTCGTCAGTTTGGGCGAGATGATTAAAGAGGTCATTCCCTACGACCTCTTCGCCATCATGCTTTATAGCGAACGGGCGCGCGGTCTCAAGATTCGTTATTCCATTGGGCATCGCGATGAAGTAGTGCGCAGCCTGGTGCTGTCGCTGAATGAGGGATTGGTGGGCGCGGCCGCATCCACGCGCAAAGCCATTCTCGTGAACGACGTTCGTAACGACCCACGCTACCTGATCGCTCTCGACCCCGTCCGTTCCGAATTGGCGGCGCCGATGATTGCGCGCGGCAAACTGGTCGGCGTGATCGACGTCGAATCCACGCGGCTCAATTCCTATAGCGAACAGGACCGCACGCTGCTTCAATTGATCGCCACGCGCGTGGCGGTGTCGATCGATAATGCGGCGCTCTACCGGCGTGTGGAGCGCCAGAACCGCACGCTCCGCACGCTGTCGTATATTTCCCAGGAATTCAGCTCTATCCTGGCGCTGGACGAGCTGTTGGATAAAATCGCCAAGATCGTTCACTCTTTGATCAGCTACGACGCGTTCAGCGTCCTGCTGGTGGATGCCGAAAAAAAGATACTTCGCCATCGCTTCAGCGCGCGCTACGATCAGCGCGTTGACGTCGATAACATTCCGATCGGGAAAGGCATTACGGGCGCGGCCGCGGAATCGCGCGAGACAATCCGCGTGGTCGATACGCTGGCCGACCCGCGTTACATCGCTTCGCATCCCGACATTCGATCCGAGGTCGCGGTTCCGCTGATCGTGCAGGATCGCGTTGTCGGCGTCATGGATATCGAAAGCGAGCGCATCGGTTACTTCACCGAAGATCATGCGCGCCTGCTGGCGCTGCTCGCACCGCAGATCGCAAGCTCGGTGGAGAATGCCCGGCTTTACGAGCAAATCGCAATTCGCGAACAGGGCATGGAGGAAGATCTCAAAGCGGCGCGCAAACTGCAATCGGTGCTGCTGCCTCGGGAAGCCCCTCCCATCGCAGGCCTCGAAATTGCGATCGGACTGCGCCCGGCGCGTGAGATCAGCGGCGACATCTACGACTTTTTCGAACACGGCGATTTCGCTGTTCTCGCCTTCGGAGATGTCAGCGGTAAAGGAGCGGCGGCCGCGCTTTACGGAGCGCTGGTCAGCGGCCTGCTGCGAACGCTGGCGCATCGCAGGCGGACACCGGGGGAGTTGCTGAAGCTGATCAACGATGTGCTGCTGGAGCGTAAGGTGGACGCGCATTATGTGACGCTCTCCGTGATCGAGTGGGAGCCTCCGGAACGCCGTCTGGTGATCGCGAACGCCGGCGCCATACCGCCGGTGATCTGCCGCGAAGGTGAGATCATCAAACCGCATGTCGAGGGAATACCGGCGGGACTGATGGAAGGAAGCGAATACGACGAAGTGACGGTGGAAACGCATCCCGGCGACGTTATTCTCCTTTATTCCGACGGCATTCAGGATCAACCTAACCCGAAAGGCGAAGAATACGGGGAAACGCGGCTCCCGCAAACGATTCGTGCGGTCTGTCATAAATCCCCGCGTGAAATTGTCGACGGGATACTTGCGGATCTGGACGCATTCACCGAAGATGGCAGCGCCTTTGACGATCAGACCATCATTGCGATGAAGGTCCTGTAAATGGTGGCGTTCGATTATCGGCAGAATACGCTTTACTGCGAAGACGTTCCGCTCGCCGATATCGCGCGGCGCGCGGGGACGCCCTGTTACGTTTATTCGGGGGGCTATATTTTGGGACGCCTTCGCGAGTATGACGAGGCGTTCAGCGGACAGGCCCATCGCATTTGCTACGCGGTGAAGGCCAACTCGAATCTGTCCATATTGAAGTTAGTCGCGGACGCGGGCTACGGCTTCGATATCGTGTCCGGCGGCGAGTTGTTTCGAGTGATTCGTGCTGGCGGAGATCCGGCGAAGGTCCTATTTTCGGGTGTTGGCAAGACCGCGGACGAGATCAACTACGCGCTTGACAACCGTATCCACAGTTTTAATTGCGAATCGGAAGCCGAACTGGCACTCATCGATTCTCTCGCGTGCCGCAAAGGAGTGAAGGCCAGCGTGGCAATTCGCGTTAATCCGGATGTCGACGCATCCACTCATCCTTACATCTCGACGGGTCTCAGCGAGCATAAGTTCGGCATAAACATTGCCGAGGCGGAAGAGGTTTACCGCCGCGCCCGCTCGTTGAACAGCTTGCGGCTTGAGGGCGTCAGTTGCCACATCGGTTCGCAGCTTCTCGACACCAGTCCGATGATGCAGGCGTTTGAAAAGGTGATCGCACTTGGGGATCGCCTGCGGGCCCGAGGCATTCCGGTCGGCACGCTTGATTTGGGCGGAGGGCTCGGCGTGAGCTACAAGCCTAGCGACCGGACTCCTTCGGTTAGCGACTTCGTGGACGCGCTTGTCTCGAAGGTGGCTGGACGCGATTTGTCGGTCATGATCGAACCGGGGCGTTCGATTATTGGCGAGGCGGGAGTGCTGTTGACACGCGTGTTGTATCGGAAGTCGAACGGTCACAAAGAATTCGTAATCGTGGATGCCGCGATGAACGATCTGCTTCGTCCCGCGCTGTACCACTCGCACCACGAGATTATTCCGGTGCGGCGGAATGATACGGGCACGGTGATTGCGGACGTGGTGGGGCCGGTGTGCGAATCGGGCGATTTTCTGGCGCGCAACCGCGAGGTTGCAAATGTCATGCCGGGCGATCTGCTGGCTGTTTGCACTGCGGGCGCGTATGGGTTTGTGCTCGCATCGAATTACAACAGCCGGCCTCGTCCGCCGGAAGTGCTGGTGGATGGGGCGGCTTGGAGCATCATTCGCGCGCGCGAGTCGTTCGAAGATCTGGTGCGAGGCGAGTCCGCGGCGCTCGCATGATAGACTGAGGACTGACCCGGAGAGATGGCCGAGTGGTTGAAGGCGCACGCTTGGAAAGCGTGTATAGGGGAAACTCTATCGAGGGTTCGAATCCCTCTCTCTCCGCCATAATAGAATCAATAACTTACAGAAAAACAGAGCCTTCCAGCGTGCAATGATGTGATAGGATGGACCTCGAAGATGGCGCTCATCCTTTACAGACGGCACCGTAAGGAATGCGAAGCTCGGTACGCCGAAGACCTGCGTTCCGGCGAATTCGACGAGGGCCGGCGCGGCTGGAAAAAGTGCGGCTGCCTGATCCATGTTTCCGGAACGCTCGGCGGAAAATTCAAGCGCAAGCAGACCGGGAAAACCAAGTGGGAAGAGGCTAGAGCCGTCGCAGCGGTTTGGGAAAACGCTCAGACGTGGGATGGTCCCGGCACAACGGATGTTCAACCTGTGTTGGAAACGTCAGATGTCCGCATGACCAGCGACGATTCCAAAACGAATTCGATTACGATTGAGCGGGCGATCCAAGCTTTCACTTCCGATTTCTCAGAGTATGCCGCGCCGAACACCCAGAAGAAATACAAGCTCGTCCTGAGAAAGCTCAGCGACTTCTCCAAAGCAGGGGCTACGTCATGCTCGATCAATGGGGGCCCATAGACGTTCGCGAGTTCCGCTCGTCATGGTGCGTCAGCCATCAAACCGCGACGAAAAACCTGGCCACCGTGAAGACATTCTTCGAGTTCTGCCTGTCGACGAGTGGATCTCGCGCAACCCCGCACGGCTAATTAAGAGGCAACGTGGGCGAGACGCAAAGGATCGCCGCTCCGAACAGAAGCTGCCGTTTTCCGATCAGGAACTCCGGACGATGTACGACGCATGCGAAACGAAGTACGGCAAACAGGAAATCAAGTGGTCTCGCGAAATTCACCATCAGCGCGTCTCCGGTGAGTATGTCCGATACAACTTCGAATGGACGGGCCAGGATCTCGCCGATTTTATTTCCGTATCCGTCTACACGGGACTTCGTATATCAGACGTGTGCATGTTTCACATAGACCGCATGGAGTCCAGCGGCGAGATTCAGATAAGGACGACGAAGGCAGGCACGCACGTGTATACGTGGGTTCCCGACTGGTTACAGGAACGCATCCGCGCCCGTGCGCGCGAAGTTGGACCATACATTTTCGCCTCGTCAGGGAAATTTGTGGGTGATCGGACAGGTTTTTCAGCGAGGCGAGAGGCTGAGGAACCGGTGAAGCTTACGGCAGGTGGAATCAAAGTGGCGTTGGGCTTCTTCAGAGCTGCCGCCATGGATCAGCGGTCCGCCATCGTCGCCGATTACCTCGCGGAGGACGTCGACAGCGTCTTTTCTTCTTAGAGAAGGGGTTTCGTGCAGGTCGCGGATGATCTCCCCGCCCAGCACCCAAAGATTGTCAACGTGTTTCTGAATGGTCCTCCGGGATAGATCCGAAGACGTCACGAGGTATTCGATGAACGGGCGGAAACACGTCACAAGCCGCTGGCCCGGCGGCACATCTTTTTCCAAACCCATCCACGAGCGCGGCCAGTCGCCCAGGCCCCGGCAGTAACGCTCAACGTCGGCAACCGGCGCAGGGGTGGTGCGGGTTATGGTGGAGGTTTTCATCCCTACTGCCCTTTTCGCCATGGACCTGCTCACGATTCTAAACCGCTGCCATCGTTTCCGGGGTTTCGTTTACCAGGATGCCCGGTTCAGTTCCGACCACAAGAGTATTGAGATCGCGGTGCGCCCGCGCACGGGCTCGAAGGCAGTTTTACTCGGGTTGCCACCAGCCGGCCCCCGGCTACGATCGTCTTCCGTAGCGGCGCTTCGAGTTCATTCCGTTCTGGGGTTTTCTGGTCTTCTTTCTTTACCGCATGCGCCGCGTCGATTGCCGCCGCTGCAATACGGTGTTCGTTGAGGAGGTTCCGTGGGGCGACGGCAAGCGCACCCTGACCCGTGCGTACATGTTGTTTCTGGCCCGCTGGGCGCGCCGGCTTTCATGGAAGGAGACGGCTGCGGCGTTTCGCACCTCATGGGACAAGGTCTTCGACGCTGTCGAGCACGTCGTTACCTTTGGACTCGAACATCGGACGCTGGGAGAGATCGACGCCATCGGGGTCGACGAGATTCAATACGCCAAAGGCCACAAGTATCTGACGCTGGTTTACCAGATCGATCTCGGCGTCACGCGCCTGCTTTGGGTCGGGAAGGAAAGAACCATCGAATCGTTCCAGGGATTCTTCACCGTCATCGGCGGCGAAGTGGCCTCCCGGATCGCATTCGTCTGCTCCGACATGTGGGAGCCGTATCTGAAGGTGAATGGCGAGGAGCCAATAATGCGGAGGAAGTGGCCGGACGCCTGTTTTTGCTGGCGTCCGGCCGCGTTTACCCTCGTGATAATTAGACGGTTCTTCAGAGCGAGTCGAGCCACGCCATCAACTCCACTTCGCGTTTCCAGCGTGGAGGCTTGGAGGATCTGGCAGCCCCGTCCACTTTTTCCAGAGCCTTGCGTTTGGCTTCAACATCGGCTCGCGCATAGATATTGGTCGTGTCGAGGCTTGCATGCCCAAGCCAGCTCCGAATCACTGTCACGTCTACCTCTGCCGTGACAAGACTCACGGCCGTGGCGTGCCTGAACCTGTGTGGGGATACTCGCTTGCTGACCAGGGAAGGGGGACCTTCTTGCCCGCCGCAGCGGCATATTGTTTCAACTTGAAGCGGACCCCGGAGGCTTTGAGGGGATTTCCATATCGGTTCACGAAAATGGGTTCATCTTCCCGCCGAGGCTTTCTTTTCAACAGAGCCTTCAGCAGTTCAACAGTCTCGGGCCAAAGAGGGCAGATTCGCTCTTTTCTGCCTTTACCGAACAGGCGAACCTGATAGGGCGATTCCAAACGGAGGGCCTGGACAGAGAGATCCAACGCCTCTTGAATACGCGCACCGGTGTTATATAGGAACGCCAATAAGACGTGATCGCGCTGGCCTTCGAGCTTCAAGCGGTTCGGTTGTGCGAGAATCGCGCTGATCTCGTCCTCGTCGAGATCGCGGACCTCCACTACCGGTGCTTGTTTGGTGGGTATGCGCAGAACCGCGGCGCATTGTGCAGCCGCCAACGGTTCACGTTCGGCGACGAATCTGTAGAAGCTGTGCAGCGCCGACAAGCGGCAGTTCCGTGTTCCGATCGAGGACTTGCGAATCTGTTCGATGTCTTTCAAAAACGCAAGAACCTCGACTGCCGTGAGATCGTCCATGCCGAGCCTGGCAACCGACTTCGTTTTCTGTGCGGCGACGAAGCGCAGAAACAGCCGCCAACTGTCCCGATAGGACAACACGGTGTGATGGGAGACATTGCGTTGTTGCACCAACCAGTCGTGGAAGAAGGCGTGTAGCAGTAGAGGAAACTGATTTGTCTTCAAGCGTTTCCTCCTTCTGTCAGAGGCTGCAGGAGTCGGGCGCCCCGCGCGCGAAATCGCTCGCTGGCTTGCTGAAGCAGATTCTGGGTAACGGTGAGGTAAACCAGCGTCGAGTTGATATCTTTGTGCCCGAGATAGGTGGCCAGGTACGGGAGGCGCGGCTGAGGATTGATACCCTCGCGGTACCAGGCGAGCATGCGGCCTGCGACGAAGGCATGACGAAGATCGTGTACACGCGGCCCCACGCGTCCCGGAGCAGGTTTAAGCCTGCTCGGCGACGAAGCGGGAATCCGTTCAGGATGCTCAGGTAAACCTGAGATGACACCGGACTGCGCAAGCGCAGCTCTCGGACGTAATTCTCGGGCGTTGATCCCTTAGACATGGATGTCGTTTTCATGCCTTCACCCCAGTCGGAATCTCCAAGGCCACTGCACGCAAATCCTCCGTCGCCAGCTTCAGATACACCAATGTTGAATCCGCTGCACGGTGGCCCAGCAGATCCCCAATATCCTTCACTGATACCGTCGCACGAAGCATGCTCACCGCCCGTGCGTGACGAAAAGCATGGGGGCCTCGTTTGCCTGTAGTGATGACGTTGCCGGCTTCGAGCCGATGCCGGACGAGTCGGTATAGGCTTGACCCGCATCGGAAGGGTCGATACGGGGCACAAGCGCGAATGAATATTTCTCGAAAAGACGTCTTCGGCCGCGAGTCCTGCAGGTATTTCAACACCGCCTCACCGACTTCGGGCAGTAATGGCAGATAGGATATAGCACCAGTCTTACTGTGGCGAATCCGAATGACTTCCTTGCGCCAATCCACGTCGTCCAGCCGAAGGGTCGCAATCTCCCCGGAGCGGATCCCGTACTTCGAGATCAGCATCAGGATCGCGTAATCGCGTATCCCTTTCTGCGTGCAATCTTGTCGAGTGGCAGCCAAAATCTTCTCCACGTCCCCGGATCGAAGAGCAGAGGGAATACTTTCGAACGCGTAGAGCATGGGTGCGATCACGGTGGATGAAAGATCGCGGGAAGTTCGCTCCGTCATCTAAAGCCACCGCAAGAAGCTGCGTATTTTGGTCGTCACATCTTTGAGCGAACGCCTGCCTACCGCCGCTGCTCGGTACTTCAGATAGCCGTCCACATCGAGATGGGTGAGGGTCGCAAGCTCCTCTCGGGTTGCTCGTTCCCCCAGCCAATCGAGAAGACGCCCTGCCTCGCAACAGCGATGAGACACTGTTCCCGGAGCGAGGCCGCGCTGGCCGGCCATCCATTGGGCGTGCTCTCCGCGCATCTCGCTTTGCAAAACCTCGACAGGCGTGACGGCTTTCGGTGCTGGTGGCCACTGGTCCTCAGGCGCAAGAGCATGTGGATGCCATTGGTGTGGAGACACTGCCAACCTTTGTAACCTGGCGGATGGCCATGGCGGCGGCGATACATCCGTCGTGCCTGTTGCAGATACTCCTCGACGCTTGCAGGTTGCGCCATGCTGACGTCAACCTTCTGCTTATCGAGACAACGCAGAAAATGGCGCGCCACAGCGATACACTGACGCGAGGTTCTGGCAGCGTACCGTTCTTCAGTCAAGTGATCCCTCAATTTTGAAAGCCACACTTCGTGGCTGAAATGCCGATCTGACATGTGCACCTCCAGGTGACGGTCCAGAGTTGCACGGTCTAAATTATGATGAGCAAATTGGGTCGCTAAACCCCTTCTTGTTGCTCAACGGCGTTTTCCTCCGCATTATTGGCTCCTCGCCATTCACCTTCAAATGGTGAGCTCACCAGTGCTCCGAGGCCCTGCATATCCTCGACCGCTTCCACATCGTGGCGAAGATGAACAAGGCGCTCGACGAGATCCGCGCCGGGGAATCGCGCCGCATGGCGAGCGAGGGCCGCACGCCCGTACTGAAGAAATCGCGCTGGCTGTTGCTCAAACGCGAAGAGAATCGCAAACCCGAGCAGCGCTTCCGGCTTCGCGATCTGCTCCGCTACAACCTGAAGACCGTCCGCGCTTACCTTCTTAAGGAAGCCTTTCAGCAGCTCTGGGATTACAACTCACCCACCTGGGCCGGAAGGTTCCTCGACGAATGGCGCCACTCGATCCCGAATCGAGCCGATGAAGAAGATCGCCCGCTCGTTGCGCGTGCACCGCGAACTCATGGCAAAGAAAGCGTGTCGGCGAGCCGCCTGAGGAACTGCAGCGCAGAGAGAGCCGGTTGAAGACACGACCAATTCCGGCGCGGCGACGATTGAGCACGGCTGGATCTTTGGGATCGGCAACCCGTGTGGAAAAACCGGCACTCTGTCACTCAAAACGCCCAGTCCCGCCCCCTCCCCAAAATAACGGCTCCGTTTGGTACCGCATGTAGGATAATAGGTTGCAAGGCCAGAAACCCGTCCATCCCAGGGTACGTCCCTGCGTTGACGGTATTTCGCGAAGGGCCATACAATTGAGGTCGGTCCCGGTGGTGTCTTTATGAAAGCCAAGCTTCTCGTGATATCGAGTTCCGTTGCTGTCCTAATGCTGACCGGTCTTGTCAGCGTGTCGGCCGACGACAACAACAAAAAGAGCAGCGACGATCCTAGCGAAACAGTCGCCAAGCCCATGACAGAGAAAGAGCGCAAGAAGAAGGAAAAAGCGCTCCGCAAAGAGCTTGAAACGCCTTACAAGAAATGGCTTACCGAAGACGTCGCCTACATCATCACCGATGAAGAGCGCCGGGCGTTCAAGCAATTGAACACCGACGAAGAGCGGCAAAACTTTATCGAGCAGTTCTGGCTGCGCCGCGATCCCACGCCCGACACCGAAGAAAACGAGTTCAAGGAAGAGCACTACCGCCGCATTGCGTACGCCAACGAACACTACGCTTCGGGCATCCCGGGCTGGAAGACCGATCGCGGGCGCATCTATATCACCTACGGGCCGCCGGACGAAATCGATTCCCACCCTTCAGGCGGCAGCTATGAACGGCCCATCGAAGAAGGTGGCGGCGAGACGTCCACCTACCCGTTTGAACAATGGCGCTATCGCTACATTGAGGGGATCGGCAGCAACATCAACATTGAGTTCGTCGACACCACGATGTCGGGCGAATATCACATGTCGATGGATCCCTCCGAAAAGGACGCCCTCCTCTATGTTCCTGGCGCCGGCCTCACGCTGAACGAGCAAATGGGTCTGTCGAGCAAAACGGATCGCTTCACACGTACTGACGGTACCCACCTCGGCACCGGCAATTCGCCGCTTCCGGAGAGCATGAACGAATTCACGCGTCTGGAACAGTTCGCAAAACTGCAGAAGCCTCCCGTAATCAAATTCAAGGACCTCGACGCCGTGGTCACCTCGAACATCCGGTTCAACACCCTGCCGATCAAGGTCCGGGTGGATTACATCAAGATTACGGAGTCTACCGTTCTTACGCCCATCACGATTCAATTCGACCGTAAGGATCTCAATTTCCAGAGCAAGGACGGCGTCGCGAAGGCCACCGTAAATATCTATGGCCGCATCACCTCAATGTCGCGCCGCGTGGTCAACGTGTTCGAAGAACCGGTCACCATCGAGGTTTCGAGTGCGCTGCTGCAGCAGGCCGTCAATGGGCCGTCGATCTATCAAAAGACCGTTCCTCTCGCGCCCGGTATGTACCGCTTGAACGTGGTCGCGAAGGACATCGTGAGTGGCAACATGGTGAGCTACGAAGTGGCTCTGAACGTTCCCCACTATGACGAGGAGAAGCTAGCCTCCAGCTCTCTGATCCTTGCGGACACCATCGAAAAAGTACCGACGCGCAGTATCGGGACTGGCCAGTTCGTGATTGGCGACTCCAAAGTTCGCCCCCGCATGTCCGACGTCTTTGGACGCGATGAGAAGCTCGGCATCTACGCGCAGTTGTACAACTTCGAGGGTGACGAGAAGACGCACAAGCCGAACGCTACCATTGAATACGCGGTGGTGAAAAATGGCTCGGCCGACAAAGTCTTCGATTACACCGAGGACGTGAGCTTGATTCCGGGCGCGTCGGCCCAGCAGGTGACGGTAGAAAAGCTGTTGCCCCTGAAAACGTTACTGCCAGGGGAGTACACATTGACTATGAAGGTGACGGACAATGGTCGAAACCAGACCATCTCCCCAACCGCCACATTTACGGTAAAGTAATATAAGGCAGGGCAGGAGGATGGGCCTGCCTTCCGGTATGCTGAAAGGAAAGCCGAAATTCGGATTCGTTGTCGCGGCGCTCCTTCTATCGAGCACCCCGGCTTTCCCTGCGACTTCTCCCAGAATCTCGGGTAGTATTGCCGGTATCGTTCGCGATGCCGCCGGTATCCCGCAAATGGGAGCTAGCGTTCTGCTCTTCAATAAATACGAAAAGCTGCTGCAGCGCGCCCTCACCAACGAGCGCGGCGCGTTCGGCTTCCCTGCCCTCAACCCCGATCTCTATTCGGTCCGCGTGAGTCTGGCGAGCTTCATGCCCGCCATGAAACACAAGATCGCCGTTCAGCCCGGCATGCAGAGCCTGCTCTATATCAACCTGGCCAATATGCTGAGCTCGGTCGAGTTGGTCTACGCGGCGCCCGGACAAGGCGCGCTCATGAGTGACGATTGGCGCTGGACGCTCAAGACCGCAACTGCAACCCGTCCCGTCATGCGTTTCGGTCCTCAAATCGCCGATCCCGAACAAACTGGCACGCCGATCTTCTCTGACACCCGCGGGCTCGTGAAATTATCGGGCGGCGACGCCGGAACCCTGGCATCTCCCAGTGGCGAACAGGACCTCGGCACTGCTTTCGCGCTTGCGACCTCGCTTTATGGCCGCAATCTTTTGCAGGTAAGCGGGAACGTTGGCTATGGCGCCACCGGGCTCCCCATGGCCGGCTTCCGCACCGCTTACAGCCGCGACGGCATAGGTCCGGAAGTTTCCATCACGATGCGGCAAATCTACTTGCCTTCCCGCGCCGGAATTTCCGCTACAACAACCACGGATGGCCTTCCGGCCTTGCGCAGCATCACCGCCGCGACGGTGGACCGCCTGGCGATCCTGTCCAATCTCACGCTTGTCTATGGCGGTTCGCTCGACTCCGTCTCATTCGGCGATCACCTGGATTATTACAGTCCGTTCGCGCGTTTAACTTACGATCTGGGCGCCTATGGAGCCTTTCAGTTCGGCTACAGCTCCGGTGCTCCTCCCACTGAGCTGGTGGCATATGGGAACGCCGCCGCGGATTCCGAGGCCTTGAATTCCGACGAGGGCCGCAACGGCACCGCGGAGCTTGCGGGCGACCTTTCGGCGCTGGCCCAGATACCGCGCGTCTCCATGCGCGACGATCATGTGAAAGTGCAACGCACCCAGAATCTCGAAATCGGGTATGAGAAGGTGATGGGCAGCAGTACTTTCAACCTCAGCGGCTACCACGAGAATGTTTCGAACGCCGCGCTCACCATGATGTCTCCCGACGGCCTCTTCCAGCCTCAGGACGTCCTGCCCGATCTTTCTTCGAACAGCAGCATCGTGAATATCGGCGGTTACGAGAGATTCGGATATGCGGCTTCGCTGACGCAAAGAATCGGCAGCAAGCTCGAAGTGAGTGGATCGGCCGGGCGGGCGGGCGTCCTCACGCTTGGCGAACAATCGTTCGGAGTGGCCAGCGCCGACGACCTGCGATCCCAAATCCACAATGGACAGCGTTTCTGGGGTTCCGCGCGGGCTTCCGCAACGGTGCCCCACGCGGCAACGCAAGTCATTACCACCTATGAGTGGACCGATTATTCGGCGGTGATGCCCACGCATTATTACATGACTCAGAAGGCCGACCCGGAACCCGGACTGAACTTCAGAATCCGGCAGCCGATCCCGCTATTCTCGGGTCTGCCCGGCCGCCTCGAAGCCAATGTGGACCTTCGCAACGTCCTGGCGCAAGGTTATATCCCGCTGACGGTCTCCGGCCGGCGCGTCACGATGATGCAGAGTCCCCGCGCCTTGCGCGGCGGCCTAAGCTTCATTTTCTAGGTAGAGCAGGCCATCGGGGTTTGTGGCCTGCTTCTTCGTAACCGAGCGGAAAGCGCGTAAGCGTCCGTGAAAACCCGGTCCCACAACGCCCCACAACGTTCGTAACCGAGCCGCCCGGCAGGAAGCGGTCCCCCACCAACCTCGACTACAGAGCCGCGCGCGTAAGCGAGCGCCCCAAACCACCGAGCGCTTGCCTTATACCGCCCCCACACTCATATTCATTAGCAATTCATCGATCGCCTTCGAATAAGGAGCAGTGCTCGCAAGCTCAAACAGATCCCCGCCTTCTTCCGTGTCCCGCAACAGCCACTCGTCAAGCTGCGGCGACGGATGCTCAAAAGCGCCCGTGAGACAGTCCATGGCGCGCTCATAATTCTGCGGCCCCCGATGCGCCAGCACGCACGCGAGCTCGTACTGCACCAGAGCCGTATTGCGCGCGTCCTGCTGCGTCTCCCATTTTTCGGACCGCAGCGCGCTCTCCAGTAAGCCCAGCGCCTTTTCAAAATCGGGCTCGCTCCGCGCAATCTTTGCCAGCTCGTATTTTGCGCGCTGCTGATTGGGTTGCGTCGCGAGGCTCTGCTCGAAAAGTCTACGTGCCTGGCGCAGGTCGGGCGGGTTGCCCTCCATCGCCAGCGCCCCGGCGTTGTTTGCCGTTTCAAAATCCCCGGGAGCCAACACCGCCGCGCGATTCAGATAGAACCGCGAGCGAATCGGATCGCCCGTTCCATAGTACCTGGCCAAAGTCCCGTATATTCTGGCGAGTTGCACGCCCAAGCGCCGGCTATGGAACAATTCGATGGTCGGCAGCGCCGTTTCATAATGCACCAGCTCCCGGCGCTCCTCCTCCGTCAGCGGCGTAGCGGCAAGTTCGGCTAGCCGGCGCTGGATGGCCTCCAGATCGCGCTCCATTTCGCCCGGAACCGGGGCCACGCTCTGCGCTTCCGCACGCACCTGCTCGATCATGTCGTGCGCGCGTTGCTGGATTTGATCGAGCCGCTCCGACGCGTTCTTCGCTTCCGCCCGGAATGCCGAGCGGGCTTCCTCCTTCAGCTCCCGCAGGTTCCCAATCGACGTCGCCATCTGTTCTTTCACGTTTAACATCGCCCGCCCCACCTGCCGCCCGGTGCTGCGCGCGTTGAAATCGGCCGTCAATATGAAAACGATCGTATAAAGACCGGTGATTCCAAGCAAAATGATCACGAGACTTTCCATATCGTTCACCCGCCGGCTATAGATTTCGAGTTTATCCTGGAATAATTGCGCCCGCGCGTCCAGATCCGATGTGTAGGAGGTGTGGAGCGGAAGATAATCCCACTGCCGGGCGTTCCACAACAAGTACACAGACAGGATCAGCAGGGCCAAGGCCGCCGCGACTACAATACCGGTTGCTATCCGACGAACCAGGAGCATACTGCACCTCTTATTGTATGTCCCGGTTCGGGCGATTCCCTAAAACTTGAGTACTATACCGTCCGCCTCTTAAGGGGTTACTGTGACGCGCAGGTACGTGGAGTTTGCCGACGTCGAGAATCCATCCGGAGTGACCAGGCTCAGGATCGTCTGTCCGGCGCTCAAGGGAGTAAACTCCGATTTACCGGCGTCCGTCGCACCCTCCACCACGATTTTTGTTTCACTCATGCTCCCGATCTCGGGCATGCTATTGGTGATCGTAGTCGTCACCGAAATACCGGCACGGAGCGGTTGCACCGTGACGTCCGCCGTTCGGTGAGTTTCCGGGTCGAGGTAGGCGGAGTACACCGTGATCGCTGTCTTCATATGCCCAGCGAGGCTTGTGTAGAATCCAGGCTCCCTCTTGAATCCCGAATGAGGAAACGACAGCGGGCCGGCGATCACAAATCCGGATTGTTCCAGAAGCACATCTGCCGAGCGGGCCTGATAACCGGGCGCGCTCGCCGTGTAACTCACCTTGCCGCTGTTGTCCAAAGCCTGGAGGAAAATGGAAACCCCAAAGGCTCCGGCAGGTACTTTCACAACCAGCGATCCGGATCCTTTCTCCAACCCCGAACGCGCGATCAACAGCTTGCTAGGATCGGCGCTGGCCAGAGTCACTTCAACACCTTCCGGCGGGGCTGCCTGGCCGAGACCTACTGCGGCGCCCGCCTCCAGGTCTTTCCCGATCATAATCCCGTTAGGAATCGCGAACGTGGGTAAAGCGACCGTAGCGACCAGGGACGCAAACTTCGCGGGAACGCTGAAATTCGCCGGACCATTCAACGCCAAAGTAGTTTCGCCCAGAGCTGTTGGCTTAAACAAAGTGGTGACGGTGCTTGTGCCAGGCCGCAGTTCCAGCCCCTCGGCGGGCGCCACTCCAACCGCCGGATTCGAACTGGCAATGCTAAAGCTTACCGGCGAGCCTCCCGCCACCGCTTGGAATGCCACGAAGTTCAGCGCGGAATCGAGCAGCGCGGAGTAAATCTTCAAATGCACTTTCGCTCCCCGTATGCTGCTCTGGAAGCCAGCGAGCCCGAATCCGGCAGGTCCCGCGATAATGATGCCCGACGGAGCTAACTTAGCGGTTCCCGTAGCCGAGCCCAAGCCCGGAGCTGTCGCGGCATAAGTTGCCGTTCCGCTTTTTCCGAGCGCCTGTACGTAAAACTCGGGTGTGGCATTGAAACCCGGACGCAGCTTGAAAACAATCGCTTCCGAACCAGCCGTTGATGCGTCGGTGGAGAGCAGCAGCAGGCTGGGGTTTTCACTTTTCACAGTGACCTCTAATCCCTCCGCCGGTACCGGCCGATTGAGGCTGATCTTGGAAACTGCTTCCAGGTTCTGGCCGACGGTGACGTCCGCTACCGTAAGCCCGGCCGTATTCACGCTCGGAGCGACGCTTGGGGCGCTTTGCGCGAAAATCATGGCTGGCGTCAGAAACGAAAGGGCAATAACCGCGGTTGGAGTCAAGGTTCGCATGATGACCTGGATCATTCTAATCCGCGCCTGCGAGGTTTACTTGAGGCGGAAGTACTAGTAGTTTGCGGGACTGCGAAAGAAGCTTGTCGTTTACCATGGAAGTGCCACCTCTCGAATGAAAGTATTTCCGTTCTTCTTATCCCTGACCCTCGCAGCGCAAGCCTCCGCGCCGGACGTCGACAAGACGGCCATCGCCAAGGAACTGACGGACATCGAAGCCTCGCTCACCGAGATCACCGGCCTCAAATTCCATAAAGCGGTTCCCTACGCCGTGATCGACAAGCGGCAGCTCCATAAATTTCTGGAAGACCGCATGCGGGATGCCGTAAAACCCGACGAGATTCACGCCGAAGAAACCACGCTCAAAATGTTCGGCTTCCTGCCCGCCGATTACGACCTGAAGAAAGCTACCGTCGAACTGTTAACCGAACAGGCCGCGGCGTTCTACGACTATCACAAGAAAAAGCTCTTTGTCCTCGAAACCGAGGAAAGCACTCCCGATCTGCACACCGATGCCGAAAAAATGGCGCTCTCTCATGAACTGGGGCACGCCCTGGCCGATCAGCAGTTCCACCTCGATAAATTCATTAAAGAGGGCGCGCACAGCGACGATGGCTCCACGGCCCGTCTGGCGGTCATGGAAGGACAGGCCTCCTGGCTAATGACGGTCTATCTTTCGAAGCTCTCCACCGGTCAGGCCGCGCTTCCACCCGGCGTTCTCGAACTGATGTCGAATGCCGTAGAAAGCAGCGCCTCGCAGTACCCGGTTTTTTCGAAGGCTCCCCTATATCTGCGCGAATCCCTGGTGTTTCCCTACACCAGCGGCATGTTATTTCAGAACGCCATCTATAAGAAACTCGGCAAAGAGTCCTTCAGCGCTGTGTTCCTCCGGCCGCCTCAGAGTACGCAGCAGATCATGCATCCCGAGAAGTATTTGGACCGCGTCGATCCGGAGGTCCCCATGCTTCCCCACCTTCCGGGTCCGAAACGCTTCCGCAAGATTGGCGACGGCACGCTCGGCGAATTCGACTTTCAAGCGCTCCTCGACGAATACGCGGGGAAAAACGAATCGGGATCGTTATCGCCGCACGTGACCGGTGGAATTTACGAATTGGACGAGGGTAAGAAGGACCATCGTCCCGTGCTGACATGGTCCGCTAATTGGGACACCTCGGACGCGGCCGCCCGGTTCCTGCGCGATTACCGCAAAGTCCTGAGCGGCAAATCCAAGGGCTGCGAGTTCGACGAGACCGGGGACACGGCGTTCTATGGACACAATGAATATGGCTTTTTCAAAGTGCTGGTGATGGGGAAGCGCTTTGAGAGTGTGGAAGGCATGCCGGCTCGGTTAAACTGAAAATTAGGACTCGTCAAATGCGTTATCCAGCAATCGTCTCCGCCGCCGCGGTCGCCTCGGCCGCCCTCCTGTTCGCCGGCACTCCGTCGGCTGATTTTCCGCCCACCCCGGCCCCCGATTTCGTGGTCAATTTGCCGGGCGGCAAGACCATGCATTTGAGCAGCCTGCGAGGCAAAGTGGTGGTGCTCGAGTGCCTCTACACAACCTGCCCCCACTGCCAGCACGCTTCGCAGGTGTTCACGCAGTTGTTCAAGGAATACGGCTCCAAAGGATTCCAGCCCGTCGGCGTGGCGTTCAATGACGAGCTGTTTGCGAAGGACACCGAGCCCGCGAAAATTGTCGGCGACTTCGTGTCGAAATTCGACGTGGGTTATCCGGTGGGGTGGAGCGATCGGGAAAAAGTGACCACCTTCCTGGGGCTTAGCCCGTTCGAGCGCTTCGTGGTGCCGCAGATCGTCTGGATCGACCGCAAGGGGATGATTCGTGCAAAGACGCTGGCGCTGGGCACCGACACCGACCATTATCAAGAGCCGTACTGGCGCGAGATGATCGAAAGCCTCACCAAGGAGCCAGCCGGGGCGGCGCACAAATCGACGGCCCCACATCCGGTTCACACCGCGCAAAAGTAAACGGTCCCCCACTCCCCAACAACTCCGAACACTTCCCCGCCCCAGCGGTCCCCCATCCCCCAACAACGAACCACGAACGCTTCCCCCGCACCAACGCCCGTAACCGAGCCGCGCCCGGCAGGAAGCGGTCCCCATTCCCCAACAACGAACCACGAACCAACAACCACGAACACTTCCCCGCCGAGATTACGCGCGTCGGCCAGCGACCTCACTTCATCTCCGCCTCGAACCACTCCACCGTCCGCCGCATAACATCGCGAATGTGTTCCTTATCGTGAAACGCATGCCCCTCACCCGCATAAATAACAAACTGCGTCTTCACATCGAACGTCTTCAAAGCATGCCAGTATTCGCGAGACTGCGGCGACGGCACTTCGCCATCCAACTCCCCCACTAAAATCAACGTCGGAGTCTTCACGTTCTTGATAAACGTCAACGGCGAGCTCCTGGCATACACCGCCGGATCGTCATACACCGATGCGCCGAAAAACGGAATCAACCACTGGTCGATTGAATTCTCCCCGTAGTAACTCAACCAGTCGGAGACGCCCGCCCCTGCGACGGCCGCACGAAAACGATGCGTCTGAGTCAGCGCCCACATTGTCATGTACCCGCCATAGCTCCATCCCGCGATTCCAACCCGCCGCTCATCCACTGGATAATCGTGCAGCACCCGATCCACGCCCATCAGAACATCCCGCAAATCGCCATACCCGAAATCCTTCACATTCGCCCGCGTAAACGCCTCGCCTTGCCCATAGCTCCCGCGAGGATTCGGATAGAACACAAAATATCCCTGGCTTGAAAGAACGGTGAGGTCGAAGAACGGCCCCGGCCACGACGGCCGCTTCTCGGCGCTCGGTCCGCCATGCGGAACCACCACCATTGGATATCGCCGCCCCGGCGTAAAACCAACCGGAAAAACTAACCACCCCTGAACATCGAATTGATCGCTCTTCCATTCGATCGACTTCGCATCGCCCCACAATGGCTTCTGCTCCGCATTGACGTGTGTGATCTGCTCCCATCGTCCTGTCGGCCCCGCCCAAATCTCTGGCGCGCGCGACCACGACGTTCTCACCACGGCGCTCGTCTCCGCATTCCCCGAAAACACGATTGATTCTTTCCCCGACCACAACACCTTCTTCGCGCCACCCAAATCAAGCGTCTCCACCATCGTCGATCCGCGCGCATGATCTAGCACAATAAAACCATCCGAAGACGGCAGCCAGGAAAACCAGCCCGGCGAACTCTTGCTGTCGGGCGTGATGTTCTTCAACTCTCCACCGTTCGCTGGAATCGTAAAAATGTCCCCGCCAGTCACGCCCTCGTCGCTCATCAGGCCGCCAATAAATGCAATCGTTTTTCCATCCGGCGACCATCGCGGATTCGCAACCTGCATGTGCGGTTCAAGCACGCTCTCGAGATTCTCAGTGGCCACATCGATCGTGTAGATTCGCGCGACATACCAGTTGTCGTCGCCAGGAGGAGGCGCCCCGGTGAATACCAATCGTTTCGAATCGGGCGACCAGTCGAATTCGTAGACATACATGCCGGCCGGCGAAATCTGCCGCACGGCTCCGGTAGCCGCGTCCACTAGCGCGATACGCTGCACGAAGATCTTCGCGTCGATCGCGCCCAATTCCGGTACGATCGCTTCCACCGGACCAAGCGAATGCGGCGCATCTTCCGTGAACAGTACGGCGATCGTTCGTCCATCCGGCGACCAACGCGCATCCGCCAGTTGTCCCTTGAGCTGAGTCAGCCGTTTCGGTTTTCCGGATTTCTTTCCCGTCGGCGCTGCTACATAGAGTTGCTGCTGACCCTTATCCTCCGCGTCCGACAAGAACGCCAAGCGTCCGCCATCAACCGCCCAGGCCGCTCCTCCTTCGGCGCATTTCCCCGCGCAGGCGCTGATTCGCCGCGGCGACCCACCGGCGAAATCCCACCAGAACAAACCGTCTTGCACCCATGCGGCCCTGCGCCCGTCCCGCGAAGCGGACAACTCCTCAACCTTGTGCGTCTTGCTCAACGCGTCGAGAATGCCGTTGACATTGGTTTGTCCGGCTGCCGTGCTAATCAGCGCCGCTAGAACTACAGCGATTCGAAACATCGGATTTTAATCCGATTGTAAACCGCACGTTCAACTAAGGACTCAAAAGTGCTATTACCGCAACTGTGACGGCCAGGATGGGTTAGCTATACGTTGTAATAATGGAAGCTTGAGCGTAGAATCGTTGCATCGGGGTTAGCCGTCGATATTTAGTGAGGTAATTATTTCACCCCAGGTTCTAGTAGTCGAAGACGAAAGGCTTGTCGCCGCCGACATCCAGGAGCACTTGGAGAAACTTGGATACGCGGTTCCACGCGTGATGGCCACCGGTGAGGATGCCATCCGCAGCGCGGCGGAGACACGGCCGGACCTCGTCTTGATGGATATCCAGCTCAAGGGCCGCATCGATGGTATCCAAACCGCCCAGATCCTCCAAACGCGCCTCAACGTTCCCGTCATTTACGTAACCGCCTTCGCCGACGATCGTACGCTCCAACGCGCCAAAAACACGGAGCCGTACGGATATGTTCTGAAGCCTTTCGGCAAGAAAGAGCTACAAACCGCCATCGAGCTGGCGCTTCATAAACATAATCGCGAACGCCGTCTCCGAACTAACGAGCAGTGGCTGTTGGGCCTCCTGTCCAGTACCCAGGTCGCGATCGTCGCAACAGATCATTGCGGCCTGATTTGCATGATGAATCCGCAGGCCGAAGAATACACCGGCGTCCAGTTGACCGGCGCGCTCGGCAACCACTGGTCCGAGTTCATGCTGTTTGAAAAAAATCCCGCGGGCACTTCGGGATGTCCCATTCGCACTGCGATTGAGGATAACGTGGGGAGCGAAATGGTCGATTGCCGCGTGTTTTTTCCCAAAACAGGCCGCCATGGTCTTGTTTGCGGCGCCGTTTCTCCCATGGCTGAACCCTCTTCCAACCGTCGCGCCGCGGTTTTGGTATTTCGGGACGTGACCTCCTGGCGGCGCCTCGAGGCACAATACCAACGCACCCGGCATCTCGAAAATATGCAGCGTCTTGCGGGCGGACTGGCGCATCAGTTCAGCAATTTCCTGACGCTGGTCTCCGGATACGCCGAGTCCCTCGCCCACAGTATCGAGCCGGTTGACCCTCGTTTCCGCGATGTGCGCACCATCCAAAAGGTCAGTGAGCGCGCCAGCAATCTCACGCGCGAATTGATGGCCTTCAGCCGCAACCAACAGCTCAATCTCAAGATCCTCGATACGAATCAGGCTGTCGCCAGCAGCACCGATCTTCTGAAACTCACCTCGAATCCTGCCATCGCACTGGAGCATAACTTCGAAAGCAAGGCCGCGAAAATCGAGGTGGACCCGGCACATCTCGATCAGATACTCGCCACGCTTGTCTCGAACGCGCGGGACGCCATGCCCGAGGGTGGTGTAATTACGCTTCAAACTTCGAATATGGAAGTGGACGATAGTCTCGCGAACAAATTCGTCGACCTTCCCGCAGGTTCCTACGTGCGAATCGACGTAATCGATCGCGGCATGGGAATGACTTACGAAACTCAGACGCATATTTTCGAGCCTTTTTTTACCACGAAAGAGCGGGCCCGTGGAGCCGGCATCGGATTAGCTGCGACTTATGGCCTGGTTAAGCAGAATCGCGGTCATATCTGGTTTGAAAGCGAACCGAAAAAAGGTACTACCTTCAGCGTCTGTCTGCCCCAGGCTGGTGCGGCTCCGGCCGTTCCGCGCTCGCTGTTCGGAACTGAGACAGTCCTCGTCGTGGACGATAGTTCGGAGGCTCGTACGAACGCGCGCGACATGTTGCTCGACCTCGGCTATCGAGTTATAGAAGCCTCTTGCGGGTCCGAGGCGCTTAAAATATGCGGGCAAACTCAGGAGCGAATCGATCTGGTCCTGAGTAACGTCATGATGCCGAACATGACCGCGGCGGAACTGGCCGGCCGCCTCGCGTCCCTCCGCCCCGGCACAAGACTGTTATTCATGTCCCCTTATTCGGAGTATTCCTTGCGGCGTCACGGCGCCCTTGATCCTTCGTTTGCCGTCATTCAAAGGCCGTTTAATATCGATGCGCTCGCCCGCGCCGTCCGCAACGGCCTTTCCGGAACTCCGCATGCTTTGGCTGTAAATTAGGGATTTTAGTAACAGTTCACCCGTTCGGTGGGTCATACATTTAGAGAACTTCGAAGTGAGCACGCTCCACATCTTGCTTGTAGAAGATAACCCCGGTGACGTTCGCCTCACTCGGGAAGCTCTTGACGAGAGTGGCCGTCCCTACCGCCTGAGCGTTGCTGCCGATGGAGTAAAAGCCCTGGAATTTCTGCGGCAGAGCTCCGCAAATCGCCAGAATCGTCCGGACATAATACTGCTGGATTGGAATTTACCTCGCATGGACGGCAAGGAAGTCTTGCGCGAAATCAAGTCCGATCCCCGCTGGCGAAGTATTCCAGTGGTCGTCCTGACCACCTCGCAGGCCCACGCCGATATCACCCGCGCCTACGATCTGCAGGCCAACTGCTTCATCAGCAAACCGGTCGACGTCCTTCAATTCTTCCGCATCATCAGCGATGTGGAAGATTTCTGGACCAGCACCGCCACCCTCCCCAACTAACTCCTTTATTCCGAGCCGTCACCGTAACCGAGCCGTGACCGGCAGGAAGCGGTCCTGACGAACCACGAACCAACAACCACGAACGCTTCCCCGCACCAACCCTCCTAACCGAGCCGTGACCGGAAGGGAGCGGTTTCTTCTGCGAAACTCTCCACTTTGCCATACTGTTCATATATGACACGACGTACCGTGATCGGCGGCCTCGCCCTCGCCGCCACCGCGCAGGCCCAGCGCCCTGCCCGTCCCCCCGAGTGGAAGCCGCGCCTCGGCATACTCGGAAGTTATACCGAAGCGAACGTGCAATTCGCGAAGGCCGAAGGCTTCACGAATATGATCCTGGAAGGCGGTCCCGGATCTTCCATGGACGCCTCCAAATTAGACGATCGCCAGATCGCCGCCGTAAAGCAGACCCTCGACGGCGCCGGCCTGCACGTCTCCGCGTTCCAAGCCACTCTGAACCACATCGCGCCCAACCCCGATCGCCGCAAACGGGACAACGCCTACTTCGTTCAGCTCATCGAACTCGCGGGCAAACTCGGCATCCCCTACATCGGAACCGCTTCCGGCAAAGACGAGAACAAATCCTTCCAGCAGCAGGTGGATGAAGTGGTCCGCGTCTACACGGAAGCCTATTTCCCCGCGTGCGAGAAAAGCAAAGTCGCGATTCTCTGGGAGCCTTGGCCCGAAGGACCCAACATCGCCACCAGCCCGGCCGGCTACGACGCGTTATTCAAGGGCTTCGGCAACACGCCTTACGTCGGCCTCCAATACGATCCGTCGCACCTCGTGCGCCAGTTCATGGACCCCATTCAGACCGCCCGCGATTACGTCGACAAGATCTACGACGTACATCTCAAGGACACCGAAATACGTTGGGACATTCTCAAACGTGGCGGCATCAATCCCGTCGATCGGGCTCAATGGTGGCTCTATCGCCTGCCCGGCCTGGGTTCCATCAACTGGGCTGAATTCTTCGGCGTGCTCCAGCGATCCGGCTATCAAGGCGCCATGAGCATCGAACACGAAGATCCGTTTTACGGTTCGCCAAATCGTGGAGCCGATTTCACAGAAGAATACCGCACCGGCTTCAAGATGGCCCATCGCTACCTGCGGCAATATGTTCCCGACTAGTTAAAACTGTTAAACTTTGTCCGTGGCCGCAGCAGCGTCGATTACCAAGCAGGCCTATTCGCGCAAGGAGGTATGCCGGCTTCTCGGAGTCTCCGCGCGCCAGGTTAAGAGCTGGGAAAAACAGAGTTTTGTCCCGCCGTCGGACTCTTATACCTTCCCGGATCTTCTCGCCCTGCGAACCCTGCTCGGTCTTCGCAAGGCTAAAATCCCGGTCGCGCAAATCCGCCGCGCCATCGCCGCTCTGCGCGACCGTTTAAGAGACATCAGCAACCCCCTTACGGAATTGAAACTGTATTCTGTGGGCAAGAAGATCCACGTCCAGTTTGAGGGCACGAAGATGGAGTCCGTCTCCGGCCAGCTTCTGCTCGACTTCGACAAGGCCGAGATCGAAAAGCTTCTGACCTTCCCGCCGAAAAAAGAAAAGGCGGAGAAGAGCGGCAAGCAGCGTCTCGAAGCCGAGCGCTGGTTCGAGACAGGTCTCGAATTGGAACAGACCGGCGCACCCGTCGCCGAGATCATTCACGCTTACGAACAGGCCGTGGAGCTGGACCCGGCCTCCGCTGGAGCGTTGGTAAATCTGGGCACGGTGTACTTCAACGCGCGCGCCATGCGCGACGCCGAACGCCATTACCGCCGGGCCCTCGAAGTGGACCCCAACTACGCCTTAGCCCATTTCAACCTCGGCAATTTGTTCGACGAAAAAGGCGACCGGACCAAAGCCCTCGGCCACTACACAAAGGCCCTCCAAATCCATCCCACCTACGCCGACGCCCACTACAACGTCGCCCTGCTCTATCAATCGCTAGGCAAAACGATGGAAGCCGTCCGCCACTGGAAGGCATATCTAAAGATCGACCCCAACAGCTCCTGGGCCGCCATAGCCAAACGAGAATTAGGAAAACTCCGCGACTCCACAATCGTCCGAGGCAACCGAGACTGAGAGAAAGCGTTGTTGGTTCGTCGTTGTTGGTTCGTCGTTGTTGAGGCAACCGAGAGTAAGCAACTAACAACCAACAACCACGAA
>JBEKUT010000125.1:0-17482 GCA_049514735.1 Bryobacteraceae bacterium | reverse complement strand
TCCATGTCCTTCACCCCATCAATCGCGGCCTTCCCGCCGATCGCGTCCACGGCCTGCTCCGCGAGCTTCATGCCTTTCGCTTTGGCTTCGGCTGTCGCCGGTGGCGCGGCTTCTTTTCGCAGAGTTCTAGCAGTCAGATCGAACTCCGCTAGCGGAATCACTTCGACCTTCCCAAGCGCGGCCAGGTCTTTCGAAATCTGAGTCACGTTCCCCACCGCTACGATATCCATGTTGTCCGGCGTGATATGGCGCTGCACCGCCGCGCTCACTTCGTCGGCTGTAGTCGCGAGGATTCTGTCGCGGTAGGTGTCCCAATAATTCGGAGGCAGTCCAATGATCGCCGCAAAGAGAACGCGCTGAGCGACTGCCGCCGGCGTCTCGATGCTGAGGCCGAACGACCCCGCCAGGTATGCTTTGGCGTCGCTCAATTCCGATTCGGTGACCGGATGCTCGCGGTAATCGGCCAGCAGGTCCGACATCATTTTGATCGCGGTGACGGTCTTCTCGGTCCTGCTGAAGCTGCGTGCCGCGAAAAGGCCGGCCTGCTTTTGCGATTCCAGCGCGCTGTTCGCGCCGTAAGTCAGACCTTCTTCGGCGCGCAGTTTCAAACCGAGCCGGCTGTTGAAGCTGCCGCCAAATATCTGGTTCGCGACTTGCAGCGGGATGAAATCCGGATCGTTGCGTGCGATTGACACTTGCGCGATGCTGTATTGCGTTTGCACCGCGTCCGGTTTGTCGATGGTAACGATGCGCCGGCCCGTCGATTTTTGCAGCATCATAATCCCCGCCGACGAAGCCGGATGGTTCCAGGTGCCGAAATACTTCTCCGCTTTGGACATCGCTTCTTCCGGCGTCACGTCGCCCGAAATTGCCAGATAGGCGAACTCGGGTCCGTAATGCGCGTCGTAAAATTTCACAATATCGTCGCGCTTCAGCTTGGCGACGGTTTCCGGCGTGCCCTCCACTGGGATGCCATAAATATGGTTCCCAAACGCAATCCGGCGCGTCAGCAATCCGGACAGAGAAGCCGGGTCGCCATATTCCACCTGGAGCCCCGACAGGGTCTGTCGCATCATGCGATCGAACTCAGCCTGGGGAAACGTCGGATTGAGAATGATATCGGCGAGCAGTTCGATTCCCAGGCCGGCCTGGGATTTCATCATGGTGCATTCCGCGCTGGCCGAATCATAACCGGCGGAACTGTTCAGGCTGCCGCCGCTCAGGTCGATCTCTTTGGCAATCTGCTGCGCGGTCCGGGTCTTGGTGCCCTGCCTGAGAAGTTGCGCGGTAGTGGCGGCGAGCCCCGCCTTCCACGGTTCGTTCGCGCTCGATCCGGCGCTGGAGAGTTCCAGTACATAAGACACCAGCGGCTCACGATGATCTTCAATGACGAATACCGTCAGGCCGTTCGCCAGTTTCTTGGTCTCATATTTCGGAAAGTGGAACGGACGCGCCGGACCGGGTGGCGGCGGGCTCTGTTTAGGCGGCTGCGCGAACGCCGGAGCGAACAGCAGAATTACGGAAAGGAGAACGCGTCGAGTCATTTCTTCACCTCCGGCTTGGCCGCACCGGGCTTGGCGTCTTCGGGAAGAACCCACATCCGGACTTCATTCGTCGATACCAGGTATTTCGCGCAGACACGCTGTACTTCGGCGGCCGTAACCGCCTGGTATTTTTCGAGCTCAGTATTCACGAGCTCGGGATTTTTCTCCAACACGGAAACTTTCCCCAGCAAGTCGGCCTTCTCCTGCATGGATTGGCGTCCGACGATAAAACCGGCGGTCGTTTGATTCTTCGCCTTCGTCAATTCCTCATCGGAAATCGGAGCTTTCCGCATTTGCTCGAAAACGAAATCCATGCTGCTTCCGACTTCTTTGATGTTCTTGCCTTGGTTGGCGATCGCGATGCCGAAGAACAGCGAAGGCCCCTCCAGGAAAAAGGCTTGTCCGGCAGCCTGAACGGCGGCCTGCTCGTCGTAGACCAGCCGTTTGTAGAGGCGCGAACTCTGGCCATTCGAAAGAACATCGGAAGCAATGTCGAGCGCGTAACCGTCTGGGTTTCCGAGCGGAGGCAAATGATACATCTCAAGAACGGCGGGCAGAGGAATGTTAGCGTATTTCTTCGTTACGTCGCGCATTTCCGTCTGCGGCGGTTCGGTGACCGCAACGCGCGGCACCGGACTCTTGCTCGATGGAATCGGGCCGAAGTATTTCTTGGCCCATGCTTCCGCGTCGGCGGCGTCAAAATCGCCCACGATCACGACGGTCGCATTATTGGGCACGTAAAACGTGTTGAAGAACTGTTGGACATCGGCCGTGGTGGCTTTGTTCAGGTCTTCCATGCTGCCAATCGGAGCGTGCCGGTAAGGATATTTCTGGTAGGCGATGCTCCACAGGTCGTCCTGCAGCAATCCGTAAGGAGGGTTCTCAAAACGCAGGCGGCGTTCTTCTTTCACAACTTCCCGCTCTTTTGTGAAGTTCTCTTCGCTGATGTTGAGCGAGGAAAGGCGGTCGGCTTCGAGCCACAGCATTCGTTCAAGATAGTTCGAAGGAAACGTTTCCCAGTAAACCGTTTGATCGAACGAAGTGTAGGCGTTTACATTGCCGCCGGCTTCCCGAACGTATTTCATGTGTTCTTCCGGCGCGACGTTTTTCGAACCTCGGAACATCAGGTGTTCGAACAAATGAGCGAAGCCCGTGCGGCCTTCGCGCTCGTCTTTCGATCCGACGTGATACCAGACCTGTAGATTGATCACCGGCCGGCTGTGATCTTCGTGCATTACCATTTTCAGGCCGTTGGGCAATTCGGCCGTTGCGATCTTCAGCTTGGGTGGGCGATCTTGCGCCCCAAGCGCTAATGCAATTACAGGAACCATCCAGAGTTTCATGAAGGTTTTGACTCCCGGGGGAACAAAAAGAAAGTAACACGAGCCCGTGCTGGAATGCGGTCCATGAAACCGAATCGTTCCGGGCGATTCTACTTTGGCAATACAGGAGAACTCGCGGTTACCCGGCTGGCGCGGCGGCTAATTCCGCCGCATTCGCGTGCGGAAACGCGCTGTGTTCGAGCAGCAGCTCCACTCGATTCCTGCCCAGGTTCTTCGCCCGGTAGAGCGCTTCGTCGGCCACGCGAATCAGGCTTTCCGTGGTATTTTCGGCGGCCGGTTGTATCGAAGTGACTCCGAAACTCGCCGTGAGAGTAATGCTGGTTTCAGTTAAACGCAAAGGCTCGCTGCACAGATACGTCCGCAGCGCTTCGGCCTTCTCCAGAGTGGAGAGCCCGTCGCACCCGGGCAGCAGGAGCAGGAACTCCTCGCCGCCATAGCGCCCAAGCGAATCGTAATGCCGGATGGAGTTTTGCATGCGCCGCGCAGTTTCCCGAAGCACCGCATCCCCGGCGAAATGCCCGTAGGTGTCGTTGACTACCTTGAAGTGATCCAGGTCGAGCAGTACCACTCCCAAAGGACTGTTTTCGCGGTGCCCTCGGGATAGCTCCCGCTGCATGATCTCGAGAATCGAGGAACGATTCCACAAACGCGTCAGGGAATCCTTCGTGGCCTGTTCGCGGAGGGCCTCCCGCGCGGAGAGAAGCTGCGCTTGTAAATCCACTAGCCGAGTGCCGGCCCGCAGGCGCACTTTTAGCTCGTGTTGGTCGAACGGCTTGATGATGTAGTCGTCGGCGCCCGATTCCATGCCTTCAATGAGGTCTTCCTTGAGGCTCTTCGAGGTCAGCAGGAGGATATAAGTGTATGGTTCACGAGCCCTTTGCCGCACCAGGCGGCAAACCTCCGGTCCCGTCATTCCAGGCATCATCCAGTCCAGAATGGCCAGTGGTGGAGAGTCGTTTTGCTGCAGGATCTCCCAAGCTTCGGCTCCGTCGCAGGCAATGACGACCTCGTAGCCCCACTTTCGCAGAGTGGCGTCGAGCAAGTGCCTCGAAACGAGACTGTCATCCGCTATTAGAATCTGCACTTTAGCCTGGCTAAGAACCTCCAGTAGTCTAATCGGCTGAAGCGTAGGGTTTCGTTAATACGAACTTCACATCGTTCCAGACTAGCCTGGTTGTATACTACGGGAATGTCGATGACTCGCACCTTGTTAGTTGCATTCGCACTGATTTTATCCGGTTTCGCCGAGACGAACTTCAGCGGTACCTGGAAGTTGAACGTTGCTAAAAGCGACTTCGGAATGGTCCCTCCTACCGACTCGCGCACGGACGTCATTGAGCAGAGTGGCGGCCACCTCAAGGACACCGTCGCGCAAAACGGCCAGCAAGGGGCCATGAATTACGCCATGGATGTCAAGACGGACGGCACGGAAGTGGCGGCGAAATTCGGACCACGCGACGTCAAGATTTCGGCTGCCTGGGCGGGGCCAGCGCTGGCCGTTACCACTAAGCTTGACTTCGATGGCAACGACGTTTTGATAAAAAGCAACTGGACGCTGTCGGCGGATGGCAACACCTGGACCCAAACCTCGCACATCACGAGCCCGATGGGTGAGACCGACACGACGCTGGTGTTCGACAAACAGTCCGGCAATACCATTCCGCCCGCGCCGGCTGTCACCGCAACCGCTCCCGCGACCTCCGCGATGGGCGCCAAGCCGAACTTATCCGGCGTTTGGAAACTAAACGTCGATAAGAGCGATTTCGGTCCGATCCCGGGACCCGAGAGCGAGGTCGATACTATCGATCACAAGGAGCCGGTCCTGAATCTGGCGGTGGCGCAGCAGGGTGCGCAGGGCAAGCAGAATTATCAACTCGCCATCAACATTAACGGCCAGGAAGAGGCTCACAAGCTGGGCGATCGCGACGTCAAGACCACGGCCCAGTGGGAAGGCAGCGCGCTGATCGTTCTGACGAAGCTGATGTTTCAGGACAACGAGGTTTTGATCAAGGCCGCCTATACCATGGCTCCGGACGGCAAGACCGTGAACGTCGCGACGCATCTTTCGAGCGCCATGGGCGAAGCCGATCAGAAAATGGTTTTCGAAAAGCAGTAACTTCCCAATTCCGTTTCCGCGTCGGGCACGGTCGAGTGCCCATGGGCATGCGGCCAACCCAAGGTGATTGAAGAATCTCAACCGTAACCGAGCCGCGCCCGGCAGGAAGCGGTCCGCGCCGATCCGGACTACTGAACCCCGCGCGTGAGCAAGGGGAAATAAGCTGTGGTATGCTTCTCCTAGGATCACTAGGAGAAGCATGGGCAAATCTGTCGATATCCTTCAAGGCACCCTCGACATGCTGATTCTCAAGGCAGTGTCGCTGGGGCCGTTGCATGGCTACGGAGTTCTTCTCCGTATCCAACAAATCTCGAAAGACGCCCTGCAAATTCCGCAGGGCTCACTCTATCCGGCGCTGTACCGCCTGGAACATAAAGGCTGGATCGCGTCCGAATGGGGCGAGAGCGATAACAAGCGCAAGGCTAAGTTTTATACGCTCACCGCCGCCGGACGCGGGCAACTGCGCGCCGAAACCACGGAGTGGGCTAAGTTATCGGATGCCATCGCGTCGGTGCTGAACGCCACGCCGGAGGAGGTGTGACGTGTTTGCCAGGACAAGGTCCTTCCTCAATTCTCTGTTGCGCCGCTCCCGCCTCGAGAGCGACATGCAGGCCGAGCTTTCCGCTCATATCGAGACCTTCGCCGAAGATCTGATGGCGCAGGGCATCCCGCGCGAGGACGCGATACGCCGCGCGCGCGTGGAGTTCGGCACCGTCAACGCAATCAAAGACGAGTGCCGCGAATCCGTCGGACTGCGCTGGCCATTCGAGATCGCCCGCGACTTTCGTTACGCCGCGCGCGTTCTCTGGAAGAGTCCGGCCTTCACCATCACATCCATTGCCACACTGGCACTCTGCATCGGAGCAAACACGGCGATTTTCAGCGTCGTGGACGCGCTGCTGCTACGGTCTCTGCCTTATCCCCAGCCGGATCGCCTTGTGGCGATCGAATCTGTTTACCGTTCGAAGGGTGAAGTGAATGAGGACTTCTCGGTCGATGGTCACACGCTGGAGCAATTGCGCGCTTCGGCCGCCCTTGAGGCTGCGGGATACGTCCCCGGGTCGGGATCGAATCTGGTTGCGGGAGGCCGCGCGGAGAATGTGCGCGCGCAACGTATCACGGCCGGATACTTTCACGTTCTCGGAGTGCAACCGGCGTTCGGACGGGAATTCACATCCGAAGAAGATCGCGCCGGCGGACCTCCGGCAGTCATTATCAGCCACGGTCTGTGGAACCGCCTGTTCCACGGCGATCCCGCAGCGGCCGGACGCGCTATCCAACTTCGCGGCGAGCCGTACACAGTCGTTGGCGTTCTACCGCCCTCTTTCCGGCCGCTCGAAGACGCCGATATCTGGACGCCGCTGCGGCCTGCTAGAACGGGTGAAGGCGAGGGCACGAATTACGGTGTCATTGCACGTCTGAAGCCAAGCGCGAGCATGGCGCAAGCGCAAACCGAGGTGGGGCCGATCGGGCCGGCGGCAGCGAAGGAGGAGGGATACGGGCCTGACGTTTCCGTCGATATGCGCGTCGTTCCCCTTGCCCTGGAGTTTAACAGCGACGTCCGCTCGCCACTCTTGGTTCTGTGGGCCGCGGTGGTAGTGGTGCTCATCATCGGATGCGTGAACATTGCGGGGCTGTTGTTGGTTCGCGGAGCTGCGCGCACGCGCGAGATCGGCACCAGGATGGCTCTGGGCAGCGGACGCGGCGCCGTGATACGGCAGCTTCTGACCGAGACATTGGTTCTTTCGCTGATTGGCGGCGCGTGCGGAATTGCACTGGGCCGCTGGGGACTCGAAGGATTGAAGCTGCTCGCGAGCAAGCATCTCGATCTCGGAAACGTAACGCTCGACGGCCGCGTTCTTCTGATCGGCGCTTGCGCCTCGTTACTGACGGGTTTGCTATTCGGTCTGGTTCCGGCGCTGCAAGCCAGCCGCGTGGATATTCGTACCTCGCTGCTGGAGGGAGGCACGCGCGGGGTCGCCGGAGGAAGGAATCAATGGACGCGGCGCGGGCTGGTGATCGCCGAATTTGCGTTGGGCGTGGTTCTGCTGGTGGTCGCCGGTTTGTTTATCCGCACCTTCGCGTTCGTTCATAATCTCGATCCTGGATTCGATGCGAGCCATGTTCTCACGGCCACGGTTTCGCTTCAAGATGCCCGTTACGCGACTGCGCAACGCGTCAATCGACTCTATGACGAGACGCTTCGGCGGATTCGCGAACTGCCCGGCGTGGAGGCCGCTGGAGTGGCCCTGACGCTGCCTTATGAGCGCGCGCTGAATATGGGGGTTTCGAGAGTGGACGGGCCGCACGCGGACAAGGAAGCGTTTTCGGCGAACCTTACGTACGTGACACCTGGTTACATCGAAGCTCTCAAGATTCGAGTTTTGCGCGGACGCGCGTTCACGGATGCGGACAACGCCAGTTCGCAGCCGGTTGCAGTGGTGAACGAAGCCTTCGCCCGCAGATTCTTAAGAGACCAGGATCCGATTGGCAGTCATCTCGCGAGCGGCAAGACAGTGCGAGTGATTGTCGGCATTGCCGGCAACGTGCAGTTGAACGATTCGTGGGTGGGATTCAGCACTCTCAGCACGAGCCCCGGAATCCTGGCGCCGGCGTCGCAGATGGACGATAAGACGCTTCAATTGGTGCATACGTGGTTTTCCCCTTCGTGGATCGTGCGTACACGAGCTGGGCGGGACGGCGCGATCGCGGGCATCGAGCGCGCGGTTGGAACCGTCGATCCGCAGTTGCCGTTTGCGTCCTTCCGAAGTATGGACGAAGTGATTTCAGCGTCGCTCGCCGATCAGAGATTCCAGGCCGTTCTGCTGGGCGCTTTGGCGTCGTTGGCTTTGTTGCTTGCGGCCATCGGCATTTATGGCTTGATCGCAAACTCGGTGATCGAACGTACGCGTGAACTTGGCATCCGCATGGCTCTGGGAGCTTCGGCATGGGAAGGGATGCGAGCGGTCGCTATGCCGGGCCTTATGCTGGCGTTGGCCGGAGTGATCGTCGGCTGTTTATTGGCACGTGCCTGCGTGGGTGTGGTTAGCCATTTGATGGCGGGAGTGCGGCCAACCGATCCGGCGACGTTCGCGGCGGCAGCGATTTTCCTGCTGCTGGCGGCGGCTGCCGCGAGTCTGATTCCGGCGTTGCGAGTCACGCGGTTGAACCCGGCGGAAACGCTGCGCGCGGAGTAGCCCTCCGCGGGAATGCGCTCCGTAACCGTCGCGGCTCTGCAACTCTGTTCAACCTTTTCACATTGTTGCTGAGCCGCGAGGGTTACAGAACCTGCCGATCGCGGTTCAGTACGGGGTCGGGAAGGTCTTCGAAATATGATCGTGCCAAGTGAGCGATTCTTCGTCCACCAGCGCCCACATGATTCCGAGGCACGCGGCCATAAAGCTTAAACAAGCCGAGGCGATGCGGAACATGCGCTGCTCACGCTCCGGAGACTGTCCGTCGAAGTTCACCAGGCGAAGATGCGCCCACCGCATGCCAGGACTATCGCTCCCGGCGAGACACCACAGGATCTTGTAGAAAAGCCCAAACACCGCGGCAATGCCGAGGAACAGGGGCATGGTCTGCTTGGTGAGGATCACTTCCCCGCCCAGCAACTGGAAGATGCCTAGGAAGACTCCCAGAGCAATCGCTATGAGGCTCCAATCGACCGCTGTGGCCATCACCCGGTGCGCCGGAATCGCGACCGGGGCGTCGCAGTAGATAAATGCCTCCACTTCTGTCTCCATGGGTTCCGCGGGCGCCGTGAATTCCAGCGTCTGCTGTCCGGGAATAGGCCGTTTGGCCCGTGGCTTGGACGGTTCGGTGCGGTTGCGCTTGCGCTCCACTTTGGGTGCAATCGATTCAAAAGGCACCACGTGCGGAACTTCCTTGGAGCTGAACAGCGGGCGCTGGTAGGCGACCCGGCGCGGGTTGGATTCTGGCGCGTTTTCGGGACACTGTGCCGCTTCTTCTACAGCGACGGGATCGGATAAAGACGTTGCGGGCCGGATCGCACGGGCGGTTGCCGTGTTGCTAATACCGTAGGCTGCCGCGATGGCCTGCGAAGGCGATAGGTGCAAACGGCGGCCACAGCGATGACAACGATGATCGTCCTCACCAATGGCTGCGTGACAATAGCTGCAGGTGTTGTTCACCTTGCTTCCTCCTGGCTCCCCACTCGACACACTCTCGTTGCGGCTTCCTCGAATCCGTGTTACGGTCTTCGGTTGAGGTCCGTATCCGTCAGTAACGCCAGCTCGCCGCTAAAAAGCCTTACTTTCTTTCGTAACATAATCTATCAAAAATGTCACGAACTTTGTTTGGGTCGTTGGGGGGTGTTGCTACCCCTAATTGCGGGGATCTTACTATTTCCGGCCTATGGGCAGCAGATCCCCAGCCACAATCCGCACCCCGGTGCGCCCGAGGCAATTTTCGTAAACGTAAATGCCGTGACCGAGGAAGTGGACGGATCGTGGCGGCATTTGCGCGGCTCCGTTCATATCGAGACCAACGATTCGCTGCTCACTGCCGATGAAGTGGATATCAACGACGACACGAAAATCGCGTATGCGCGCGGTCACGTCCATTATGAAGGTTATGTGAACGGCGACGTGATCGATTGCGATCGCGCCGAGTACAACATCGACGACGAGACTGGGAAATTTTATGACATCCGGGGCACCTCGCCCTCGAAGATTCAATCGCGTCCCGGCCTCCTCACTACCAGCAATCCTTTTTATTTCCAGGGCGAATGGGCGGAGCGCAACGAGGACAGATACTTCTTGTATAACGGTTTCATCACGGACTGCAAAATCCCGCAGCCGTGGTGGACACTGACGGCGCCGAAGTTCGACATCATCCAGAACGACCGGGCTCTGGCCTATCGCGCCATTTTCCGAATACGTGGCTTGCCGCTTTTTTATTCTCCCGTTATTTACAAGTCGCTCAAAAAGATGCCGCGCAAGAGCGGGTTCCTGACGCCCAGCCCGACGCACAGCACGATTCGCGGCTATATGCTCCGCGTCGGCTATTTTTGGGCGATCAATCGCAGCTACGATCTGAGCTACGCAATTGAGTACACCAGTTTGCGCGGCATCGGCCACGAGGTCGGTTTTCGCGGAAAGGTGAAGCCGGGCACGGAATACAGCCTGGCGCTTTTCGGCGTGGACGACAGCGGGCTGAAGAATTCAGCGGGCCAGGTGGTTCAGAAGGCCAGCGGTTACACCCTCCTCGTGGATGGCAGGTCGGACCTGGGCGACGGCTGGTTCTTTCGGGGACGCCTGGACTATCTCAGCTCGTTCCTGTTCCGCCAGACATTCACGGAATCGTTCCAGGAGGCCGTTTCATCGGAATCGCATTCGGTGGGATATCTGACGAAGCATTGGTCGAATTGGGGGGTGAATGTGGTAGTGCAGCGCGATGAAAACTTCCTCGACGCCACTTCAACGCAGGACAAGATTCTCATCAAGAAACTGCCCGAAGTGGAATTCTTAGGCCGCGAGCGCTCCATTTCAAATTTCATAATTCCGCTCTATTTTTCGCTCGATGCGACGGCCGGATTTCTCGACCGGAGCTCGCCCTTTCCCACCGCGGCGACCGAAGTCAACCCGGCCGCTCCCACGCCGGTGTGGCTCCAGACGCGTCGATTCGTGGACCGGCTCGACCTGTATCCGCATCTCTCGAGCGCCTTGCACTGGTTGGGTATCGATATTGTCCCGACCGTTGCGCTGCGGGAAACCGAGTACGGATCGTCCATTGCGAACAACCAGGTAGTTGGCTCCGACCTGGTTCGAAACGCGCGCGAAGTGGACCTGGAATTGATGCCCCCGCCGCTCGCCCGTGTCTACAAAGCGCCGAAATGGCTCGGCAACGACAAACTGAAACACGTTATCGAGCTGCGCGCGAAATACAAGTACATCACAGGCATCGACAACTTCAATAGCATTATTCGCTTCGATGAAACGGACCTGATGTCGGATACCAACGAGGTGGAACTGATGCTCACCAATCGCCTCTACGTCAAGAACAAGGATGGCAACATCGCCGAAGTGCTGAGTTGGGAGTTGGCGCAAAGCCGTTATTTCGATCCTACTTTTGGCGGCGCAGTGATCGCCGGCCAGCGCAACGTCGTTCAGAGCGAGGCGGACCTGACCGGTTTCGCGTTCCTCGACGGTCCGCGGAATTATTCGCCGATCTCTTCTACCTTGCGTTTCCAGCAGAAGGTTGGGATCGACTGGCGTACCGATTTCGATCCGCTGTACAACCGCATTACGAATAGCTCCGTGAGCGTGGATACGCGGTTCGCAAATTATTTCATTTCCGCGGGACATACGTTGGTGAATACCGATCCGGTGCTGACAGCGCCGTCGAATCAGTTCCGTGCGACCTTGGGATGGGGCGATCCGAATCGTAAAGGTTTAAGCGCCGGTATCAGCGCCTACTACGATTACAAGAGGAGCGTCCTGGAATTTGCCACTGTGCAGGTGACATACAATACCGATTGCTGCGGAATCAGCGCCCAATACCGCCGTTTGAATTTCGGCACCCGCGATGAGAGCCAGATTCGCTTCGCCTTCGCGATCTCGAACATCGGGACATTCGGTACGCTCAAACGCCAGGAGCGCATCTTTTGACGTTTGAGCCCCTAAGATCTTTATCCATCGTCATTCCCGCATATAACGAAGAAAAGAGGTTGCCGGGCACGCTGGACCGGGTTCTGGCGTGGTTGGATCGGCGAGCGCTCGGCTTCAGCGAACTGATCGTGGTGGATGACGGTTCGCGCGACAATACCGCAGGTGTGGCGGAGAGCCGGCCGCCGGTGCGCGTGTTGCGCAACCCGGGCAATCGCGGGAAAGGCTATGCCGTGCGCCACGGGATGCTGGACGCGAGGGGCGATTGGGTGCTGTATAGTGACGCCGATCTTTCCACTCCCATTGAGGAAGCCGATCGGCTATATGATGCTGCCATGAAGAGCGGCGCGGCGATCGCAATTGGATCGCGCGCGGTGGACCGGTCGCTTGTGACGGTGCATCAGTCGAGTTTCCGCGAGTACTCCGGGCGCGCGTTCAATCTCGTGATGAGAACGATCACGGGGCTGCCTTTCAGCGACACGCAGTGCGGGTTCAAATTGTATCGGCGCGATGCGGCCCAGAAGGTGTTCTCACGGCAGAAGCTGGACGGGTTTAGTTTCGACGTCGAGGATTTGTATCTCGCGAAGAAGGCCGGTGTGAAGGCGATCGAAGTGCCGGTGCACTGGGCCAATGTGGAAGGGACGAAGGTCAGTATGGGACAGGGGATTAAGTCGTTTACGGATTTGGTGAGGATAAGGATGGGGAGGTAAAAAAGGCGTTGTTGGTTCGTAGTTCGTCGTTGTTAGTTGTTCAGCCTTGCTTCAAAGGCTACCGCCTCAAGATCGGTTTCCGGGAACCTTGCGGCGGGAAGCAGAACGCTGGCGTCGCATTAGTTCTCTAAGGTGCGCGTTGATCCGAGTCTGGTACCCTTCGCCCGATGCCTTAATCCACGCCACGACATCAGCATCCAGCCGGATGGTTACGGTGATTTTCTTGGGTTTATAAAACCTTCCAATTTCTGCATCGGAAGGGATCTCCTGAATTTCAGGAATATCAGTAAGATCGATTTCATGATCCGGCCGGGCAGCGAGATCGCGAAGCTCCTTTCGCTTTTCAGCCGATAGCTTGGCCATATAGTGTCCTTTCACCGATATGTGTGGACAACAACCACAATTATGTTGTCTTCAAGCGAGCCGACCGCATGCCAACGTTCTTCACTATCCGTGACCCGCTCCACAAACGTCACGCACCAGGGATCGTCAAAGACGAGTTGCGCTGTCTCAAAGTCGATGCGGTGTTTCTTCAGGTTTATTTCGTTCTTTGCACGATCCCATTCGATGCGCAATGTATTTACAGTATCGTCAATACGAGAGGGATGTCAAGGCGAGGGAGGCTTCACTAGTAAGAGGTTCACGCCTAAGCCGGTCACGGCTCTCAAAGAGCTGGCCGCCAAGCGATTGATAACAGAAATGTCAAAGGTTTCATCGGCCGTGCGGGCCACAGATATGCGGGAACAACGAGGAGCTTTCCTCCCGCGCCCGGTTCCAATCACGAGGTTCGGGGGGAGATTTTGAAGCCGGTGGCCGTTCCGTATCACGTGGATGATGATGAGGATAAGAACGGGGCGGTAGCGTGCTACGTCTGCGTTGTTGGTTCGTAGTTCGTGGTTCGTTCCGACACCTTTTCCGAGGCGTGACCGGCAGGGAGCGGTTGCTCCAGGTCATATTAAGTCTTCCGGCGGAGCCGACATTGCTCATATTTCACTCGCGGGCAAACTTTTTCGAACGCATTGTGCAACCGCTTCCTGCCGGGCGCGGCTCGGAATCGGTGCCCGGCAGCGTCAAAGAGGTCAGCGCTTTACGATTACTTCGCGGAGGTTGTCGCGCGTCAGGAAAAACTTGATCGACTCGTAGCGCTGGAACATTTTCTCGATAGAGCGGTTGTTGAAGAACTGCGTGGGTACGCGATTGCCTCGCTGTGAGAGCATCAGCGTTTTCGAATCGGTGATGCGGTAGTGATACGACGGGATGGATGTAATCTTCTCGCTGGCGTTGAAGAAGGCCAGCACATAGGACGGCGGCCTGAGGATGTGGAACAAGCGGTCCAGCGTGGCCTGCGCGGTGGCGGGCGAGAGGAACTGAAGAACGTCCCACACCAGCGCGCCATCGAACTGTTCTTCCTTAAAGTCCAGCACCTGGTTCAGGAACATCTCAATGCGTACCGGGTTCGAATGCGCTTCGGGATCGGAACCGAAAACCTCGTCGATACTTGAGAGGACATCCTCCGAATAGATGCGATGGCCGAGGTTCGTGATGAACGACACGTTGGCTTGGCTGGCGCCCGAAAAGTCGAGAATCGAAAGCGTGTCGCGGCCTTCGAGAGAACTGAAGAACTGATCGAGCCCGTTGCTGTTGCGCGTCTGCGCCGTAGCGGGCCCCGTGCGTCCCAGGGACGCGGAAGGGGCGCTCGTTTCGGTGCGAAATCGAGAATTCAAGCGTCCCTCCTTCCGGAAAATACCGGCGTTCACTTTGACGTGTTCTGGGCGGCCACCTGCGGCAGCTGAGCTTGCGCGGATTGAGGCGCAGGTTGCGCAGCGGGTTGTGGCGCGGTCTGGCTCTGTTGCTTCGGCGCGGGCTTCGCGTTTTCATTGGGCCTGACGATGTCGATGCTGCCCTTGAAATAAGCGCCGTCTTCAATAACGATGCGTGAGGTCTTGATGTCGCCGACCAGGCGCGCTTCCTTGCGGATATCGATTTTTTCCGTCGCCTCGACGTTGCCGTTAATTGAGCCGAGAACAACGATCTCGCGTGCCTTCACTCCTGCTTGGACCCTCCCGTTTGGTCCGACCGTCAGGCGGTTTTCCTTCAATTCGACGGAGCCCTCCACCTCTCCTTCGATTGTCAAATCTTCCTGGCTGAAAATGTTGCCTTTGATCGACACCGACTTGCCGATAATGGCGGAGTTACGTACCGGCTCCGGCGCATGAAACGCTGGCGCTGCTGAAGTTGACACGTTTGAAACACCCTCCCTGGTTCCGTAGCTCGGCGGGGCTTGGCTGGCGCCCTGCTTCGGCGGATATTCTTCTTCTTTTTTCTTGTTCCACATAGGAAGTACTCCTTCCTTATAGTAAGGATGACTACATGGTACTACTATCTCATCGGATGAGACGCATCGCCGCCATATTGTTTGTAGCGGGCCTGGGCTACGCTCAGTCGTTTCGATTCGCCATTGTAGGGGATCGAACCGGCGACGCGCAGCCCGGAGTTTACGAGCAGGTCTGGCGCGAAGTGGACCGCTATCATCCCAGCTTCGTCGTCAATGTTGGCGATACCATCCAGGGCGGGGACGACGCGACTGCCGCGCAGGAATGGGAGAGCGTGCGCAAGGTTTGGACCGCGTACAGTTACAAGTTCTTCTTCACGCCGGGCAATCACGATATATGGTCGGCGGCGTCGGAAAAGATCTATGAGAAATATACCGGGCATCCGGCGGCGTACAGCTTCGATTGGCAGCAGGCGCATTTCACGATTCTCGATAACAGCCGGACGGAGAACTTGAGCGAGACGCAGATGAGGTTTCTGGCTGAGGATCTGGAGCGCAATCGCGATCGCAATCCGAAGTTCGTGTTTTTCCATCGGCCGACGGTGTGGCTGATCCCGCTGAAGTTTCAGAGCGATTTCCCGCTGCATGATTTGGTGCGGAAGTATCATGTGGCGGCGGTGGTGAGTGGGCACGCGCATCAGTACACGCGGATCGAGAAGGATGGGGTGGTCTATTTGAGTGTCGGAAGTTCCGGCGGGCACCTGCGATGGTCGGGGTTTAAGGAGGGGTGGTTTTATCAATGGGCGCAGGCGGAGGTGCGTGGGGGGAAGGTGGATTTGCGGGTGAAGGAGCTGGGTCCGCCAATGGGGGAGCGTCGGGTGGTGGAGTGAAGGGTGATTGCGTCGCAGGCTTCCGTGGAGGCAAGAGCCCCGGCGCTCCGTAACCGTCGCGGCTCTGCAACTCTGTCCAACCGTTTCCCAGTGTTACTGAGCCGCGCGCGTCAGCGAGCGTAACGAATGCCGAGATTATTTCACACGCACTCACGGGCGCGGCTCGGAGTGGGGCTCGGCAACGCTGTGCTGGCGTTTATAGCTGCATCGTGCCGGATACGCGCTGGTAGTGTGATTCTAATCCCTTGCGATTTTGAAGGCTGGGTGGCGATACGTTATGACGTCGGCGGCGAGCCAGCATTCAAACAACAGGGTCTCAAGACTCTAATTCGGGTTCCGAAGTCCGGATTCGTCGTGACGAGTAGCAGCCGCGCGACAGGCTATGGAGTAGATGAATATTATTTGGTTTGCCCAGACGGAAGACGGCAACGCCTGCGGAGCACACTTGCCGGCGAGGTGTGTACTCATGATCCTTGCGTGCGAGAATTTGAGTTCTTTACGGTGGTGTCAATAGTTTTGTGTAATCACGCTCTCCGCGATCCACTTTTACAGTTCAGCTGCGGGCGGCTGGTGAGAGCCGCCCGTTCGCCATTCCGGCGCTGGACTCGGCGCTCAGGTCGCATCCCTGCGGAGCCTTATCCTCCGTTCCAGTACCTTTCAGTCTAAAACATTCATTCTGGCCCGAAAGCGTTAAATCCCAGGGGTTCGGGGACAGAGTCCCCGATCTGGCGTTGCCGCGCTAACTGGTCAGTCCGTGTATCGTCCGGTTCTCGGCCTGCTCAAGCCGCCGTGCTCAGCGCCTTTCGCAGCCGCTCGCCCCACAGGATCTCAAACTGATTCAGCGCCTGGCGCCAATTCTGCACCGTATCCCATTTCGCCGAGACGTTCCGTAGTGCCATGAAGAGCAGCTTGAGCGCGCTTTCCTCGCTCGGAAAGGAGCCCCGGTTCTTGATCACTTTCCGCAGACTCATATGCAGCGACTCCACTGCGTTCGTGGTGTAAATCACTTTCCGAATCTCCGGCGCAAAGGCGAAGAATGGGATCACTCGCTCCCACTGTTCGCGCCATAGTCTTCCGATCGCCTGATACTTCGATCCCCACACGGAAATGAAGCTGTCTAACTCCTCTCCGGCTTGCTCCGCATTGGCCGCCCGGTAGATCGGTTTCAGCGCCGCCGCCACCTCCTTTCGATCTTTCCAGCTCACGTAATTCAAACTGGCTCGCACCAGATGCACGATGCATAGCTGCACCTGCGCCTCCGGAAAAACGCTCTCGATGGCCTGCGGGAAGCCCTTCAGCCCATCCACGCATGCGATAAAGATATCTTTCACTCCGCGATTGCGCAGCTCCGTCAAAATCGATAACCAGAACTTGGCCCCTTCGCTGCCGCTGGTCCACAATCCCAGCACTTCCTTCTGGCCTTCCAACGTCACCCCCAGGGCCACGTATACCGCCCGGTTTTCCACCCGCCCTTCGTGCCGCATTTTTACGTACAGCGCATCTAAATACACGATCGGATACACCGCCTCCAACGGCCGGCTCTGCCACGCCTTCACGTCTTCCAGCACTTCCTCCGTCACCTGCGAGATCAGCGCCGCGCTCACCTCCACCCCGTAAATCTCCTGCAAATGCGCCTGTATTTCGCGCGTCGTCATCCCCCGCGCATACATCGACAACACTTTGTCGTCAAACCCCGTCCAGCGCGTTTGGTGCTTCCCTACAATCTGCGGTTCGAAACTCGCCTCCCGATCCCGCGGCACGCTGATCTCGATCTCCCCAAAATCCCCTTTCAGCCTTTTCGCGCTGTTCCCGTTCCGCCGATTGCTGCCCCTCCCTTCGGCTTCCCCATTCTTTTCGTATCCCAAGTGCTGCGTCAGCTCGCTTTTCAGCGCCCGCTCGATCAGCGCCTTCGTCAGTTGCTTCAACAACCCACTTTCGCCGATCAGGTCCTCTGGTTTCTGGTAGCCCTTCAACAACT
>JBEKUT010000124.1:0-16394 GCA_049514735.1 Bryobacteraceae bacterium | reverse complement strand
CGTTCGGAGGGCGGCAGGTGGTAATCACAAGCACGGCAGACCGGCGCGTCAGTTTCGACCTCGTCGACTTCTATCACAATTCCTCCCGATTGCTGGGAGTAGACAGCAACGCGCTGACTCCGCAACAGGCAGTGGAAATCGCAGCCCAGCTCGGACTCGGTTTCGATACCGGTGCTTTGAAACCGCCGCCGGTCGAAATCGTTCCGTTTGAGAAAGCCGTGGACGCGTATAGCCGCGTAGCGGCCGGACAGGCGAATGCCAAGCAGGTGCTCAGTTTCGAGTGAGGGAAGGGGACTGGGCAACGGCCGAGACGTTATTCGCTCAATCGGAAAAACCGTTGCAGCTTCGCGAGCGCGCTCTGGGGGACCTGCTCTTGCCGGCTGAACGCCAGACCACCCGGAACAATTAACTCGACCTCTGTTCCCGCGCTGGAAGAGTGGAAGCTCAAACGTCCCCCCACGCGCTCGGCACGTTCCCGAATTCCTTTGATTCCGAAATGCCCGCCCTTCCCCTTGACCAGAATTTCCGTGTCGATTCCGCGGCCGTTGTCGCGTACTCGCAGGATCAAATCGCGGACGTAGCTTAATTCCACTTCTAAACGGCTGCCTCCGGAATGCGTAAAGGCATTGCGAATCGCCTCGTATCCCATGCGATAGACGTCGTCGCGAATCATCGGATGCACGTCGCGAGACTCCCCTTCTTCCGTGAACGCGAAGGTCATTGCGCTCCTGAGGCCGCACTCAACCCCCGCGCGCCGCAGCCCTTCAGCCAAATCATTCCTCTGGATCATTGACGTACGCAAAGAACCCAATGCGGCGCGGCCCTCTTGCATTGCCTGAGCCAGCCAGACAGAGAGCCGTTCCAAGGCGCGATGCATGCGAGCCGCATCGGAAGGATCCTCCAGTGCTTCAGAGGCGACGAGATTGCTTGCTTGAATGGTCTGCAACAGAGTATCGTGCAGTTCCTGCGCCACGCGAGTGCGTTCCGCTACGCGCTCATCCAGCCGGGCTTGCATCTGGGCGCCGATCTGCCGGAGGCGGAGCCGGTACCCTCCAATCAAAATGAGGACCAGCGCAGTGGCGGCCGCCAGCCGGAACCAGATTGTCTCGTAGAAGTAAGGTTCCTGCGTGACATCGAAAGCGATACCGGCGCGATCCCATACGCCATTGCTGTCGCAGGCGCGAATGTGGAAGGCGTGTCTGCCAATTGGAATGTTCGTGTACACCGCGGTGCGAAGATTGTCGGCGTCCAGCCAAACCGGGTCGACATTTTCCATCCGGTACTGAAAGCGAATCTTTTCCGGCCACGCAAGAGAAACGGAATCGAAATGAATTTCCACATGATGCGTGCCCGGCGGCAAAACGAGATCACGGCCAACCGGTTGGTTGTCCCGTCCCACCGTCACCTGTTCGATAAAGATCGATGGTTTCGCGGCATGGCCTGGCAGCCGCTTGAGGTCGATCATCGCCAGACCCTGTACCGTCGCGACCCAGAGCTTGTTGTCGGGCGCTATGGCCATGTTGGGAGACCCAATGCTGCATTGCGCCGATTCCAGGCCATCGGACTTGCCAAACTGCTCGTAATCGAGGGGCGCTTCGTGGCTGCCCTCGATTTGTTCAAGAACGCCCGCCGGCATTCGGAAGATACCGTTTCCCCCGCTGAACCATAGATCGTTTTGAAAAGGCTTCATGCTGAGCAGATCGAGATCGTGATTCAAGTCCCGAAGCATATCGCCCTGAATGCGTGCGATTCCCCTCGGCGCGGAAAGCGCGTAGAGCGTTCCGGCCGAGTCTTCTCCAATGCTCATATAATGCGGATCGAAAATTTCAAGCGCCGATGAAACGGGGGTGAAGCGGCCGCCGGTCATGCGGCTAATCCCCCGGCTGGTTCCGGCCCAGATGCCGCCGCTGCGATCCTGGTAAACAGTGACGACGCTATTGCCGGACAGTCCGTCGGCCGTGGTGTAAGTACGAAACTGTCCATTCTGCATATGACTCAGGCCTTGATCCGTTGCAACCCACAATGAACCGTCGCGGGCGGCGGCGATCGCCCGGACGACGGCGCTGGGCAATCCTTGCGGCCTATTAAACTGCGTAAAACGGCCATTTGCAAATCGGAAGAGGCCGCCTCCCCAGGTCCCTACCCACAACTCGCCGCCCTCTCCTTCAGCCAATGCCCAAACGCAGGAGTTCGACAAGCCATCCTTCTCGTTGTAGGTCTTGAAGCGCTCTCCTTCGAGCACTGAAAGCCCGCCGCAGTTATTGCCGACCCACAAGCTGCCGTCGCGTCTCGACACCACGGCCATGGGAATGTTGCTCGGCAATCCGTCGGCCTTCGTGAACACCCGAATGGGACGGTCCTTGAAACGCACGAGTCCCTGTCCGTTAGTGCCGACCCACAGATTGTTCTCACGATCCGCGTAGGTCGTCCTCACAGCGATGTTGCGGTCCAATGGCTCCAGCCCGCTGCCGGAAACCCGAAATATTCCAGTTAAGTACCACGCCCATACGTTTCCTTGGGCGTCTTCGTACACTCGGATCATGCCAGATACGCCGGGAACTCCATAAGGCTGGAATCGTGCAATCGACCCGTTCACGCGATGCGCCAGACCGGCTCCCGAACAGTACCAAACCACACCCTTGCTATCTTCAAAAACGTGAAATAGCGTGTCGGGACGAATACCTAGCTGTTCCGCCAAACCGGGATGGCCGACTACGCGCGTCCCATCCAACTCGACAAATCCTTGGCCGGTCATGATGAGCATATGACCATCCGCGCTTTCCTCAATGCGGCTGATGGAAGATCGAGGAATCGCAGTTTCGAATCGATCGCCCCGAAGCCTATAAAGGCCCCCGTAAGTGCCCACCCACAATGTGCCGTCGCGGCTGAAATGAAGAGATGTGATCTGGTCGCTCGTGCCCGCGCCAGGATGAAGCAAGGCCGGCGGGGACCGTTCGAGCTGATTCAACGCCGCGCTCGCCATCCGCACCAGTCCGGCGCTGGTCCCAATCCAAAGATCGCCGTCTGGCCCCTCCGCCAGTGCGTTCACGATGCCTTGCGTCGTCGATCGCGGCCCTCGAAAATAGATGGGAGTGAAGTGTCTGCCGTTGAAGCGGTCCAACCCGGCATCCGTGCCGATCCATAGAAATCCGTTGCGCGTCTGCAAAATTGCGTTCACGACATTGAAGCTCAGCCCGTCTTCGACGGTGAAGCTGGTCCGGATGTAACTTCTTACGGGCTGATTCGGATCGACCGCAAGAACGGATTCCGTGGCGAACGCAAAGAGGGTTAATAATCGAACGATAGCTCTGTGCGATCGGCGTCTGGTGAGCATACGAAGAACGGGATGAATGAACAGACATCCCTTTTGAACTCGCGTCTTCGGTATACCACACGCCGGAGGGCAGATACCAGCGACAATCCCATGCGGGAACGGACGGCGGCATAGCCGTGACTATGCAATCAAATGACAGAAACTATGCATTTGAACTAAACATAACGCCATGACTCTTGGCGGATGTCCGCTTGCTCGCGCGCGCCGTCCGGGAATGCGCGCAGAAGACCGCTCCCTTCCGGTCACGGCTCGGAACGGTGACGCGCGGTTTAAGAGTTGATTGCGGGAGCCGCGCCATGTACGATTGACGAGTAACCGGCTTATTAGGAGACTACCCATGACGAACTGCTTAGCCAACGCCGGCTTCAATCGGCGGGGTCGCCGGGAGTTCCTTCGAAGCATCGGCGTGGGCGCGCTATCGCTGGCCTTCGCCGATACCAACTTCGCCGCGGAAGGAAAGCCTCTGCGCGGCCTCTTTCCCATCGGACAGACTCCCTGCACGCCCGACAACAAGCTGGACCTCGATTGCCTCGCGGCGGAAGTGACGTTCTGCAATCGCGGCGGCGTTCACGGCTTCGTGTGGCCGCAGATCGCCAGTGGCTGGGCCGATCTCACTCCACAAGAGCGCCGCGATGGCGTGGAAGCGATCCTGGCGGCCGGGAAAGGTGGAAAAACGGCGCTTGTTATCGGCGTGCAGACCAGGGGCAAAATCGAGGCCGCCATCGAGTATGCGAAACACGCGGACATTCATGGCGCGGATGCCATTATCTCGCTGCCTCCCGAAAATGCGGACTCGAACGCGATGCTCGAGTATTACAAGACCATTGGCAAAGCCACCGATCTGCCGCTCTTTGTGCAGAGCATCGGCGACATGAGCGTGGATCTGGTGGTCCGGATGTTCAAAGAGATTCCCACCATGCGCGTGGTCAAGGATGAGGCCGGGAACCCGCTGCAACGCGTTGCCGAGATTCGTGAGAGAACCGCCGGCAAGCTGAACGTGTTTTCCGGTAACGGCGTCCGGACGATGATTACCGAGATGGAGCGCGGGTTTCTCGGGCATTGCCCGACCACCGGCCTAGCCGATATTTACGCGCAGGCGTTCGATCTATGGCACTCCGGCAATAAACGCGAAGCGTTCGATATGTTTGGACGCGTACTAGCCTTCGAAAGCATTCCGAACGCCGGCTCTTACGCGCTGATCGCCCGGGGCGTCTTCAAAGAGGACACCATTACGCGAGCCATGACGTTGCCCGCTGGGAGCGTGGCAGTGGGCGCCCGCCGCTCCGCGCCGCTCGACGAGGCCGGTAAGAAAGAGATCCGCGAAGCTCTGAACACCTATCTCAAACCTTATCTGCGGGGGTGATCCATGTTCAAGAAGAAACAACAACGGATGTTGCGCGATCCCGTGACGCGCCGAAACGCCCTCACTGCCATGGCGGCGGGAACAGCCGCTGGTTTCGCGGCGCTCGCCGATCCGGGCGTGGCGGCCGCACAATCGGTCGGCGTTAAGAAGGCCGATCTGCCGGACCTTTCGATAAAGCAGGTGAAGGTTTACGTCACCTCCGTCGAGAACATTCATCGCCTCAACGGCAGCGAAACCGGAGAGGTGCTCGCCGTAGTGACGGAGAGCGGCATCGAAGGCAACTACACCATCGGCAACCGCGAGCGAACCACGGGCTGGCTCGAATGGGCCAAGGCGACGCTGGTCGGACAGAACGTGGTCGACCTGCTGCCGGTACTGACTGCTACCTCCGGCATGAAGAGTTCGGGAGGATTCAACACGCGCGCCCGCACTGGCGGCGGCGCCGGGCAGCGTCCCATGGGCGCGACGCGGCCTTCCTCTGGAAATTTCGTGGCTGTGGCCAGCCGTAGCGGAGGCTCCTGGCCCGACTATAAAGCGGCCGCCGCCGACATCTGTTTGTGGGACATCCTGGGCAAAGCGGTGGACCGCCCCATCTATAAAATCCTCGGCGGAAAAAAAGACCGCATGATGGCCTACGCCAGCTCGCAGCATTTGCCTTCCATCGAAGACTACGTACCCGATGCCATGAAGGCGAAAGAGCAGGGATACAAAGGATACAAAATTCATCCTGGATCGGGCCAGCACAAGGACGGTCCGCCCATTCCTTCCTACGTGGGCCACATGGAAGAGATCAAGCAATTGCGTCACGCGCTCGGCGATGAATACGTTCTCGCGCACGATCCCGTCCAGGCCTACAATCGCTTCGAAGCGTTGAAGGTGGGCCGGCTTCTCGACGAACTCGATTATCTGTGGTTCGAGGATCCCATTCGCACCACGGACCTCGAAGGTCTCGTGGAACTTGCGAAAGCTCTCGATGTGCCGCTGCACGTGGGTGAATTTCTGGCCTCCATTTCCGATTTCGCCGAGTACATCCATTGCGGCGCCGTCGACGTGGTGCGCCTGATTGCCGACAACGTCGGGGGCATCAGCGGATCCATGCGCGTGGGCCTGCTGGCGGACGCCTTCGGCCTCGAATGTACGCCGCACAATTGGGGCAACGTGCTCGATCTGGCGGTACATTTTCATCTCGAGCTCGCGCTGCCCAATGCCTATTGGTTTGAGATGCCGCATCCGGCCGAGTATGCGGACCGTCCCTATCACAAAGGCAAGTTCCGCGTCGATGCGGACGGCTACATCATGGCGCCCACAGCCCCGGGACTCGGGTATCCCTTGGATCGCGATGCGCTGGATAAGATGACCACGCGGGTCGACGTATGAAATACAGTGCGCGGGACCGTCTTCGTTGGATCGGCGCGGCGGCAGCGGCTCAAGTCCTCCGCAGCGGCGAAGCTCAGACAACTGAGTATTCGCGCAGTCTCACCAAGGACGATATCGGCCGCTGGATGACGGAGCTTTCCAATTGGGGCCGTTGGGGCAAGGACGATCAAGCGGGAACGGTCAACCTGATTACGCCGGCCAAGCGCAAGCAGGCGGCCGCGCTGGTCCAGGAAGGCATCTCCATTTCGATGTCGCTGGACGCCGATATTCCGCCGCAAAACCCGCAGGCGGACGCGCACCGCTATACCTGGCAGCATGAGATGCACTCGACGGGATTGAGTATGAAAGGACCGAGCGGTTATGCCGTCGATTCGATCTCGGTCACTTTTCACGGCAATAACACCACGCATCTGGACGCGCTCTCCCACTTCATCTTCAACGGGAAAATTTACAACGGCTTTCCCGCCAGCAGCATCACCGCATGGGGCGCCGAAGAGAACGACGCGATGCCGTTCAAGGATGGTCTGTTCACGCGCGGCGTTTTGATCGATTGGCCGCGCTTCAAGAACATTCCTTATATGGGCGACGACGAGGCCATTTACGCCGAAGATCTCGGCGAGTGGGAAAAGAAGACCGGTGTCAAAATCGAGAGTGGCGATTGCGTGTTACTGCGTACCGGCCGCTGGAAACGAGTCGCGGAAAAAGGCACTCTCGATCTCAACGTGGCCGCGCCCGGCCTCTACGCGTCCTGCGCCAAGTGGCTGAAGGAACGCAATATCGCGCTGCTCGGCAGCGATGTCGTTCAGGATGTCCGCCCGTCGCGAGTTGAAGGCGTCAACCAGCCGATCCATCAGCTCTTCCTGGTAGCCGTTGGTACGCCGCTGTTCGACAACTGCGATCTGGAACGGGCCAGCGAGCAGGCTGCGAAATTACGGCGCTCCACTTTCTGCATAAGCGTCGCCCCGTTGCGTGTTCCCGGCGCTACGGGATCGCCGTTCAATCCACTCGCAATCTTTTGAAGAACAGGAGCAAGACAGTGCCCGTGAGCGCTCCGTAACCGTCGCGGCTCTGCAACTCTGTCCAACCGTTTCAGAGTGTTATTGAGCCGCGCACGTCAGTGAGCGTAAGGAGCGCCGAGATTATTTCACACGCTCAGCCAAACTGGCCCTGATCGCGAGATCCTGGTCTTTCACGGAACGCCCAGGGAAGCCTAAAAGGAACCCCGCCCGAGACCAGGCGAGCGCTGTCGCCGCCTATGTCCGATCCTTCAATGCCGACGCGTTTGAAACCCCAACTCCCGACGACCCCGCCGCGGGCGTCAAGAAGCTGACGTGGTCCACCGGGCTCGATGCGTCTAGCCGTCCGATCGTTGCGCCCCGGCGCGATCCTCTGGGAGATCCCTCCGACCGGGCCTGTGGAACGACATTATGATGTTCTAAGATAATCACTTAGAGGTAAACATTGGACCACCCCTGGTTCGCTCTTCAGGTGCGATCGAAATATGAGAAAAACGTCAGCGACGCTCTCGTCTCGAAAGGGTACGAGTGTTTGCTTCCGACTTACCGGGAGAGGAGAAAATGGTCGGACCGTACGAAGGTTCTCGAGTTGCCATTATTTCCTGGTTATGTATTCTCCTCATTTGACGTTGAAATGAGATTGCCGATTCTAACGACGCCTGGCGTTGTCGCAGTAGTCGGAGTCGGTAAAATCCCGCAGCCGGTCGATTCGAGCGAGATGGATCAGATCCGCAAAGTGACGGCTGCCGGTTACCCGGCGCAGCCATGGCCGTTTCTAAAAGTCGGACAAAGGGTTCGTATCACGGCAGGCGCTCTTACCGGTGTGGAGGGCCTGTTAGCGCAGAAGCGCGGCGAAAACAGAGTCGTGCTTTCGGTGACGCTGCTCGCGAAAGCTATCTCAGTCCAGGTGGACAGCGACGCGATCCGGCCGATTTAAATTCTGCGAGCGCGTTCGTGCTCAATCTCCATGAGCGCCAGCGTCATCAGAACGGCAATCAAAAGCGGCGGCCGCTGAAATGGAAAATCGACGGCAGCGTGCGCGAACACGGCGATTGTCCCGATGCCCCAAGGCAATTCGATGGAGATCCACAGTGCACGTAACGCGACCAGCCCGATGAGCAGCGCAAATACGATCCCACCATCCGAGGCCCATTCGACCCAATCGTTGTGCGCATGATTCGCCACCAAGCCTGGATCGATAAATGCGTATCGGGGGTAGACCAAGGGCCAGGAGCCCAGACCAAATCCGAACCATGGGCGGTCGTGAATCATGCGCAAAGTGGATTGCAGGAACTCGCGGCGGTACTCGAAGAGATCCCGCACCTTGAAGCGATCGAGTACAGCGCTCCATCCCACGACGCCGCCGGCAATCGCAACGACAATCGCTGCGGCAACAGAGCGGCGAGCCTTCGGCGCGTCTCCACGCGCACGCTTGCGGAGCAGATTCACGGCCAGCAGAATCAAAATTTCGAGCGTGGCGATGGCGGCGCCTGCACGCGACTGAGACGCGATTACACTCGCATAAATAATTCCTGCGGCAGTGAAATAGAGCCAGGTGCGCCGGTGAGCCCGCATGGCGGACCAGAGCGCGAGCGGCAGAATCAGCTCCATCAACGCGGAAAAATGATCGTGATTGCGGAACGCTCCCACGTGCATGGCATCGTCGTTGACGACGGCCATGCCATAAAATCGCGCATCGCCCGAGAACAGCTGCAGGACGGCTTCAAAGGCGGTTAAGGCTCCAAAGATCACCACGCCTAATTCGAACGCTCGGGACAAGCGGGAAGCGCGAAACACCTGCAGAGCGGACCAAAAGAATGCGAGCGCCGCGGCCCAGCTCAGCGTCGACCACCAGGTTGCAAAACGATATTGCGGGATTCCGGCCGCAAGCTGAATGAATCCCCAAACTACGGCCGCTGTGAGCGGCGGCAGGACCCAATGAAAGCGCAATTCGAAATCGCTCTGGAACGCGCGAATCGAGATGGCGGCGGCCACCGCGAAACCGATCGCAAATGCAATGCAAGCCGACCACGGCTCAATCACCCAGTCCGTCACTAGCAGGTACGCGGCGGCGAGCGAGAGCAGGATGGCGGCATTTCGCCGGAACGTCAAACCTGCCAGCGGTTCTGTTTTCATGGGGCGAACTCGAGATCGAGATGTGAAAAGCGGATGGAACCTTGCGGCCGGACCGTGCCAAGCTCCCGGTCATAACGTAGTTCGATGGTGGCCAGGCGGCACGTGGGAGGCGTTTCGAATGTCGCTTCGACGGTGTGCTCAGTTGAGTCCGCGGCCTCCGGCGGACCCAGCGATGTCAGAACCGTTCTTGTGGCATGATCGGAAATCACCCATCTCATACCGGCGCCACTCATACCAGTGGTTTCGTACCGGTACTGTAAACGGTATTTGCGCCGGGGCGACAGCACGATGTATTCGCCCAAGATCCCGCAATTCTCCGGCGCATGCGCGTAAAAACCAATTCGTATACTCGATGTTGCGGGCTGACGTTGCACGGCCACGTCTTCTACTTGGGGCGCTCCCCAGTCGAATCCCAGACCCGAGAACATTCGCGCAAAGTTCGCATTCTCCAAGGGCTTGCCGGTCTCCGGTTTGATCGGATCGCCGCTGAGAAGCCCGCGCGCGATCATGCCGTTCCAGACCGCTACCGCTTCATCGACGCGTCCGGAGTCGAGACAACGGCTACAGTGGATGGCAAGCGCATCCTGCTGTTCCGGACCGGCTAGCGGTAGTAGTGTTTGAGCGGCGCCGCTCGCTTCACCCAATCTCCCGCTGGCGTCCAAGTACTGCAAATACTGCCCCAGAACCAGCGGCCGCGAGGGAATCGCTTTCTCAAGGATCTCGGTTCCGTTGCCGCTGACGTTCCACAGTAACTGGAACACGGCGTTGAGATCGCCCGATCCGAATTCGAGTGTCTTGCGGCTCCACTGCAGCGCCCGCTCGCGATCGCCACGGCGAAAATAGAAGTTGGCTAGCGACCAGCGAGGCTCGAATTGCCGGTCTGCTTCGTAGGCGCGAAGCAAATCCCGTTCGGCTTCTTCGCCGCGGTTCTCGATCTCGGCACGCGTGGCGAGTCTGATCCAGTTAGCGGAATCCAACGGATTTGCCAACGCGGCTCGCTCGCGGAGCGCCGTTCCGTTTCCGCCGAAAGCTTCGGTAACATCGGCCGCATGCTCTAAATACACGCTGTTGCCGGGGGCAAGCTCGACACTTTTTCTTGCGCCCGCGAGCGTTGTTCCGCGTGACAGCCAATCGGCCCAGCCCAGCCGGACGCTCCAATAGCATCCGGCCGCAGAGGCAAACAGAACGAACAAAGGTACTAGTAAGTGGCGGAATCGTAGTGACATGTAAGACAAGAATATATCTCGGTACAATAACTTAGAGCTTGCATCTCATTAAATACTACTGCAAAATGGGAGTGTAATTCACGGGAGGCATCAAAGTGTTTGGCCGTTTTTTCTTTGTACTCGCATCTGGCGCCGTGGCGATGATCGCCGCGCAATTACCTATCGGCATTCTTACCACTATCGGTGCAGTGCGCATGGACAATGCGGAAGTGAGGGGAACTGGCACGGTTCTGGAGGGATCGGTAATTGAGACCTCGACGAATCCGGCGCAGTTGACCCTGAAGAACGGCACACGGTGCGAGCTTTCTCCGGATTCGAAGGTCAAGGTTTACGACAAGCGCATCCTGCTGGAGAAAGGAGCGAGTCAGTTCCATTCCGCGGGTGTATTTCCGATTGTCGTCAACTCGCTGAGTGTTGCTCCCACGGCTTCTTCAACGATACGGGTATACAAGGTCGGTCCTAAGACGCTCGAGGTCTCCGCGGTTAGCGGTCAGGCCGAAGTGCGCAATGCGAGCGGACTCTTGATCGCCAGGGTGTTCCCCGGCTCCGCTCTGGACTTCGATCAGGAGCCCGGCGGCGGCGCAACCGCACCGGAAAAGGTCAGTGGCAAGGTGGAGAAGAGCGCCGACGGTCACTATTATCTGACTGATGTCACTACGAAAACCACTTTCGAACTCGTAGGGGATAATCTCGACAAGTCCGTTGGAAGCTGCGTGGCTGTCACTGGTACGCCCGATGCAAACGCGGCCACACAGATCCATGTCATGACTATTTCAGACGTACCGTGCAAGAAACTGGGCCTGCCGGCCGGCGCCGCGGGCGGAGCAGCGGCTGGCGCATCCACGGGCCTTTCTACGCCAGCGATTATCGCCATTATCGGTGGTGTAGCAGTGGGCGGCAGCTTGGGTGGCGCGGCCGCGGCCGGTGTGTTTAGCGGTGGCAGCCCACGAACCATTTCCGGCCAGTAGAACCCAGATTAAGAATAACCATAGTAAGTGTGTACTAAGTACGTTTTGATCCCTCCGCTCTAGGTAAGTTTGGACCCTCTTCGTAAATAGCCGTGGTAATCTGAAACTGCAAAAAAAAATAAAGACCGTTTTCCTTTCTGATATGCAAATGCAAATACCCGTCCTGCCGGTGGTGCGGATACGGTTTCGGAACGTGTGGACATTCGGTAGCTCGCTCCGCTGGCTTTATATCGGCCCGGTTGTAATTGCTTTGGTGTCGGTGTTTCCAATGCTCGGCGCGTGGAGGCTATCCCAGCAGGAGCCTGGAACCCGGACGGAACGGGCGGCGATTTCGCCCACCGCGCCGCCGCAGCCCGTCGCTTGCGAAGCCGCCATAAATGTCGACCGTTTGAGTACAGACTTTACGATCGTTTTACTTACACCTGCGTATGCGGATAGATTCGCGGGCCTGCAGCAATTGGAAGAAATGTCCAAATCGGAGACCGCAAGCATCGAGGCGAGGTCCGCTGCCCGAATAAGCCTTGAGCAGGGCAGGGAGTTTCTGAAGCTATCGCAGGAGGACCCGCGAGTGGTGGATGTTCGAAGACTAGCTCAGGTTCACGCCGAGCTGAATCACGCGCTCGCGGACTTGTCCGCCGAGCTACGGCGCGGCTGTCATGAGACATGATCGACATTCACACGCATATCTTGTCCGGGGTTGACGACGGCGCTTCAATACCCGATGAATCGAGCCAAATGCTCGATCTGGCCGCCGCGGACGGGACGCTGGCCATGGTCGCGACCCCCCACTCCGATCTTCGTTACCGCTTCGAACCCCAACGCTGCCGCGACTTATTAGAACACCTACGGGATTCAAGCCCGTGCGGCCCGCGGCTGTATCTCGGCTGCGAACTCCATCTAACTCGCGAGAACGTCGCAAGCGCTATCGGCAACCCGTCCTTATACGCGTTGAACGGGTGCGACTGCATTCTGCTGGAATTGCCCGACCGCATCGTCCCGCCAATGGTCAACCCCGCTATCGGGACACTGATGCAGTCGGGCCTGCGGGTCATCATCGCGCACCCCGAGCGGAACCTCTACATCCAGCACCAAATTTCGTATGCGGAGCGCCTCGTCGATATGGGCTGCTATCTTCAATTGACGGCCCGGTCGCTGACCGGCGCATTTGGACCTGATGCGGCATCGGCCGCGAATAACATTCTCAGGCGCCGTTTGGCCCATATTATCGCCAGCGACGCGCACGGCGTCAGCGTCCGCAAACCGATATTGTCAGGCGCGTTCGAGAACGTTTCTAAGACCTATGGGGAACCGGCAGCCCGCGCCCTGTTTACCGATAACCCGGAAGCGGCTCTGAGTGGTTCCGCGTTGCGGCAGATGCCTGCCGCGCCGCGCTGGCGGACTTCAATGTTCAAAGCGTTCTGAAGCTGGAACAACTGTCGGGTCTGGCTCCGTCCCGATCCCTAAGTATGTATCTTTCGTCTCAGGCTAGTGGAACGTCGCCGTATAAGTAGTTGCACTCGCCGGCGCCGTAATGTTATGTGTTAGCGCCCCGCCATCCGACCAACTCTGGAAATTCAACCCGCTCTGCGGGGTCATCGTCGAAAGCGTGTGATTACTGCCCACAATCCATGTGAATGTATGCGGACCGTTTAACTGCGTTCCATCCACTACGAGAATCAGATTCGCCGGCGACGTGGTTACGGTCACCTGCACCGTCTGGACAATAGTGGTCGGATCGGCCGCGGTATCGTTCGATGTATTGATTTCTCCACCGCCGGCAACGGTCGCCACGTTCGTCACGCTAGCGGGCGCATTGCCCACCAGCACGCTTAGCGTGATCGCCGGATAGCTGGCGTTCGAAGCCAACACGCTGGAGCGCGTGCAGGTCACGGTGCTGGTGTTGCAGTTCCAACCCGAGCCCGACATGGCGACCGTGGTCATACCCGCAGGAAGCGTGTCTGTCATCGTCACGGTCCCAACCGTCGGACCGGGCCCCACGTTGCTCACTGTAATCGTATATGTGCCGGATTGCCCTTCAACAAAGGACCCGTAGTGAGTCTTAGTAATCGTCAGGTCCGCGACTTGCGTGATCGGCGTGACGGCGGACGCGCTATTGTTCGTAAGAACAACGTCGCCGCCGCCCGATACCGCGGCGTTATTAGTCACTGACGTGGGAGCGTTGGCTGCAACGCTCACAGTCAGTGTGATTGGCGGATAGGACGAGCTCGGATTTAGAGCGTCGCTACGCGTGCACGTCAGCGTGCCCAAATTGCAGGACCAGCCCATTCCGCTTAGACCTATAGCTGTAAGTCCGCTCATTGGAAGCGTATCCACAACAGTGACGGTCCCATAACTAGCCGTTCCGCCGCCGTTCGTTACCGTCAGCGTGTAAGTATCCGCTGAATCGCCCTGACGGAATGTCCCGTTATAGACCTTAGCGAGCGTCAAGTCCGGACCAAGATTGATCGAGGTGATGTTGCTCGCCGTGTCGTTGCTCGTATTGGTCTCGCCGCCGCCCGCCACCGTCGCAACGTTCGTCACGCTCGATGGCGCGTTGGTTGCCACAGTCACCGTAAGCGTGATTGCCGGATAGCTGGAGGACGCGGTTAACACGTCGCTGCGCGTGCAAGTCAGCGTTCCCAGCGTGCAGCTCCAGCCTGTTCCGCTAATTGCCGTCGCCGTCAGACCCGAGGGCAGGGAATCCGTCACCGTCACCGCGGTCCCGTTCGTTGGACCAGGCCCGGAATTGGTCGCGGTGATAGTGTAAGTCGCGCCAACCAGCCCTTGGAAGAACTGCACGCTGTGCGTCTTCGTGATGGTCATATCGGCGCCAGGCACGATAGTAGTTACATCGTTCACGCTATTATTCGCCGCGTTAACATCGCCGCCGCCGGATACCGCCGCCGAGTTGGTCACGTTCGGCATCGGAGCCGTCACCGATACGTTCACCGTTACCGTAATAGGCGGATAACTCGACGTCACACTTAGCGCATCGCTACGAGTGCAGGTAAGAGTTCCAAGTATGCAACTCCAACCCGTCCCGCCGATCGCGGTCGCCGTCAAACCGCTGGGGAGCGTGTCAGTCACACTGACCGTTCCATAGCTCGCCGTCCCGCCAATGTTCGACACCGTAATGCTGTAAGTAGCGCTGGTTTGGCCCTGATAGAAGCTGCCGCTGTGCGACTTCGCGATCGAGAGATCCGGCCCGGCGTTGATGCTTGTCACATTCGAAGCCGAATCGTTCGATGTATTCGATTCGCCGCCGCCCGATACCGTTGCTACGTTGGTTACGCTCGACGCGGCGTTGTTCGCGACATTCACGGTCAACGTAATCGCCGGGTAACTCGAACTCGCTTGAAGAACATCGCTTCGCGTACACGCCAGTGGGCTTAGCGTGCAACTCCATCCCGTCCCCGTCATAGCAGTAGCCGTGAGACCCGCCGGTAGCGTGTCGGCGGCGGTCACGGTTCCAACAGTCGGACCTACGCCTGAATTCGACGCCGTGATCGTGTAAGTCGCGCCAACCAGCCCTTGGAAGAACTGCACGCTATGTGTCTTCGTGATGGTCATGTCGGAGCCCGGTATGATGGTCGTCATATCGTTCGCCATGTTATTGGCCGCGTTGACGTCTCCGCCGCCCGATACCGACGCCGAGTTGGTCACGGTCGGCATCGGCGCCGTCGTCGAGACGGTCACCGTTAGTGTAATTGCCGGATAACTCGATGACGCACTCAACGCATCGCTTCGCGTGCATGACAGCGGGCTCAGACTGCAACTCCAGCCGGTGCCGTTGATGGCCGTCGCCGTCAAACCCGTGGGTAGCGTATCGGTCACGGTGACCGTTCCATAGCTCGCCGTCCCGCCGGCGTTCGATACCGTGATGGTGTAGGTTTCGCCGGTTTGTCCCTGCGGGAAGCTGCCAGTGTGCGACTTAGCGATCGAGAGATCCGGACCGGCATTAATCGACGTGATATCGCTCGCTGTGTCGTTCGATGTATTCGATTCCCCGCCGCCCGATACCGTCGCCACGTTGGTGACGCTCGACACGGCGTTGTTCGCGACAGTCACGGTCAAGGTGATCGGCGGGTAGCTCGAACTCTGTGCCAGAACATCGCTCCGCGTACAAGTCAGTGTGCCAACCGTGCAATTCCACCCCGTGCCAGCCATCGCGGTAGCTGTGAGACCTGTCGGCAGCGTGTCGGCGACGGTTACGGTTCCCACCGTCGGGCCGACGCCTGAGTTGGTCGCCGTAATCGTGTAAGTCGCGCCAGTAAGTCCCTGGAAGAACTGCACGCTATGCGACTTAGTAATGGTCATGTCGGAGCCCGGCACGATGGTGGTCATGTCGGTGCTCGAATTGTTGTTGGGATTTACGTCGCCGCCGCCCGATACCGTCGCTGTATTATTCTGCGGCGATGTTGCGCTCGTGGAAACGTTAACAGTCAACGTGATGGCCGGATAGCTCACCGAGTTGGCTAATGCGTCGGTGCGCGTGCACTGCAGCGGTGATGTTGTGCAACTCCACCCCATACCAGCGATCCCCGTCGCGGTCAGTCCGCTGGGCAAGGTATCGGCCACCGTCACCATTCCCACCGACGGTGATCCGCCGGAGTTGGTCACAACAATGCTATACGTCGCGCCCGTCTGCCCCTGCATGAAGTTCCCCATGTGGGTCTTCGCAATAGTCAGGTCCGGCCCTGCGGCGATTGTCGTAGGATCGCTCGCCGTATCGTTCGACGTGTTGATTTCCCCTCCGCCCGACACCGCGACATTATTTGTAACGCTAGAGGACGCGTTGTTCGCGACGTTGGCTGTCAGAGTAATCGAAGAATAACTCGAACTAGCCGCCAAGACATCCGTACGGCTACACGTGTAGACACTCGAAGTGCGCGGCTCAGGCGTGCGCGTCAGGTTGGTGGCCGCTTCCCCGCGTCTACCCGTTCTCGACACGGATACCGGCTGCCTCAATTGCGG
>JBEKUT010000123.1:0-16396 GCA_049514735.1 Bryobacteraceae bacterium | reverse complement strand
CCAATGCTCCTTGGCGTTCCGCGTCACCTCGAGGTCGAACTTCGTCCAGAAATCGCGCAACACGGCGTGATGATACACGGGCGGCGTTTTGGGCTTGCCCCACAGGAACGGCGAATCCACCGCGTATTGTTGTTGGTGGAGTTGATACGGCATGAGAAGCCAATGACTCGTCACGCGGTAGTTGTAGTAACCCATCAGCAAGGCGGCCGGGATTAGGGTTGCGATTAAGGGAACCAGAGACGTTCTCGCGAGTTGCATGGCGTTATGGTTCCTGACGCTGGCCACGATCAGAACGGCGATGGTGGGAATCGCTAGTATCGCGCCTTCATAAGGCCGCGTATTGCCGAGAACTACCAAGCCAAGCGCGAATACGAAAACGGTTTGCCAGCGCGGCTGCTTGATCAAGCGTGGCAGCGCTCCGATCAAGAGTGCGCCTCCAATAACGGCTCCAATTCCGCCCCAGTATGAATTTGTCCAATAGGAGAATGTCCCGAAACGGAGCGATGCGAGCAACGCGCCAAGGAGCGCCGGGGTCGGCGGGAGCCATCCTTGCAGGCACCAATAGAAGCATGCGCCCATGGCCGCAACGCTCAACAAAACGCCGATCCAGGGATGCCCCAGTTTCATGCCGGCTGCCAGCACAAGCGACTGCAGCGGCGGATATTTCGAGGCATAGGTCGGCTGTTGAATGATATGCATCGACTCGAAATGCTGCCACAACGGATGCGGCGGATTCGTGATGCGGCCGGACGCGAACGTGTCGGCGCCGAGCAGGTAGCTGAATTCATCGTGGACCGCGGGCAGCGGCACCGGGAACCACGGCAGCAACGCCAGACGGAGCAGGATGGGAAGCGTGGCGGCGATGGTGCAGGCGAGCCACGGGGTGTTGGCTACGTGGAAGTAGACCTTCGATAGTTGCCGGCCCAAATCGCGCAGTGTGAAGGCGGGGTGCAGGTCGAGCGTGGTGGACGTGGCCATCCAATTGTTGATCGACCGTTACGGCGCAGAGCTATAGCGTCAAAAATTCGCTTTCGCGAAGGAAACAACCGATTGCCAATTGGAGGTGGCGCTCTGCATGTAATTTGTGGTGTCCAAAATCAGCGTTGGGACGGCTTGGTAATCGTCGAGTCCGATGTTCGCGGTGATCGTCGGATTGGAGCGAATGTAGGCGCTCCCGAGCAGCATCTTGCACTCGAAATCGTTGACGTTGGAGCTGCCGTCGAACAATGCGGAAATGATGGCGAAGGCCGGCTGCGATCCCGACGATTCCGGCCAAGCCCATTGATTGATTCCGTAGCAATCGGGATTTCCGGTTATGTTCATGCTCGAAGGCGAGAAGCCGGTGCCGACGGAAAGCATCACAATATCCTTTAAGAGCACGCCGGAGGCGATGGCGCTCGCGATCGCCACTACGGCTGGATTATTGGCGACCACGCCGCCATCGGCGCAATACCCGTAGACGGGGTGCTGGTGCGGCGGAAAATATAGTGGCGCGGCGGAACTGCACATGGAGGCGTCTACCAGCGTTGTGGCGTTATCGACGGCGGGGTTTGCGGAGCCCGCAAGATTTGTGATGGCTAGTGGTTGCCAGGCGTTGTTGGGCAAGCTGGAGCGAAGTTGAAGTGTCGTTACGAGGGCCTTTTTCGGAGTCGTTCCGAGAGTCGCGGTGGACCCAACGATTGCTTCCAACTCGGATTTCAATCCCGCGCTGCTGTACATGGCCTGATACAATTCGCTCGGATCGAGGGAGAAGTTTGCAACGGCGGAGCGCTTGGCGCTAAAGAGGCACTCCGTAAAGTCGAGCGACTGGAATATTACGGACCCTTTCTTTTCGTACAGCGACACGACATCCGCAATCGGGACACCGGCGGCAAGCGCGAGGGCAATAATTCCTCCGGTGGATGTGCCGGCGAAAAGGTCCACGTTTTTGAGAATTGAGAATTGAGTGTCGAGAGACTGGACAAGAAGCGCGCTGACTAAGCCGCGAATTCCACCACCATCCAGACTTAAAATCCGGTATTGTGCCATACGTTTCTCCTCATTTCCGGGGAATGTGCAAACCTATTTATCTTGCTTTGTCGAGGGTGGACTGTCAAGCGGCATCGCATCGTGGATGCGCTCCCGGAAGCGGCCCTTCATGCCGGCTGCAAGCGCGACGCTGTCTTCGCCGAACTTGTCCCTCAGCTTGTCGACTGCAGTCAGGGCTTTGCGCCAGCGCGCCGACCGTTCCCCTTCGAGCAGGTTGAGTTGCCCCTCCTGGTTTTCAAATCCCGACACGTGAACGCCGAGAAGCCGGATGGCCGATCCGGGCTTGCGATTGGCTCGAAACAGCGCGCGGGATTGTTCGAAAATTTCGGTGTCGAGTTGCGTGGCGTGATCGAGCGAATGGGCTCGCGTGATGGTGGAAAAATCCGTGTAGCGGAGTTTCAACTGCACGGTTCGAGCATGCAGACCGTGTTCGCGCAGACGGCGTCCGACCATTTCCGATAAACGCGCCAGTGTCGCTTCCAGCGCGCCGTCGTCCGCGGTGTCGACGTTGAAGGTATGCTCGTGGCTGATCGATTTGGGTCCGACTTCATCGCCGACCGCGGCGCTGTACCAGCCGCCGGCATCGAGTCCACGGGCTTTGCCGGCCAGCGCGAGTCCCCATTGTCCGAAACGTTTTTCGAGAAAATCGTCGTCGAGCGCGGCGAGGTCGCCGACCTTGCGGATGCCGCAATCGTGGAGAGCCTTTTCGGTGGCTTTGCCGACGCCGGGAACTTTGCGGATGTCGAGCGGCGCGAGAAATCGCACTTCCTGGCCTGGGATTACCCAGATGATTCCGTTGGGCTTGGCTTGATCGGAAGTGATTTTCGCAACGAGGCGTGAACTGGCGATTCCGATGGAGCAGTTCAGATCCGTCGCGCGCTTCATCTTTTCGTGCAGGCGATGCGCGGCTTCGAAGGGCGGACCGTGGAGTCGCGCCGTGCCTGTGACGTCGAGATAGGCTTCGTCGATGGAGGCCATGTCGACGAGCGGGGAGAAGCTTTTCAAGACGGTGTGGACCTTGCGCGAATAATCGCGATAACGGTCGCCGTGGCCGTCGACGAAAATGGCCTGAGGGCAGAGTCGAGCGGCGGTGCGCAGCGGCATGGCGGAGTGGACGCCGAATTTGCGGGCCGCGTAGGAGGCTGCGGAGACGACGCCACGCTGATCGCGCTGGCCTCCGACGACGACGGGTTTGCCTTTGAGGGAGGGGTCGAATAATTCTTCGACGGAGACGAAGAAGGCGTCCATGTCGACGTGGAAGTAAGTTTTCACTTTGGCACTAGGACTTCATTTTATGATGATTGCAGATGCCCGATCTTGAAGAACGCGTCATCGCCTTCGTTGTTGAAGAGGCGGGCGTAGAGCGCAAGCACGTTCAACTAGCCTCTCGCCTTGCACAGGACCTCGGAATTGACGGCGATGATGCTGTCCATCTCCTCAAGATGTTTGGCGAGAAGTTTCATGTGGATTTGACGGATCTCTACGATCACTGGAATCAACACTTTCGTCCTGAAGGATTTTGGACGGTGGGCCTCATGGATATCGCCGTCACAGTTCAGGACCTTGTGGATGCCGCAGTTTCGAGGATCTGGGTCAAGCGATATCATGAACCCACAAGCGAACTATTCCGAACGTTTTACTGACGCCTGGCTTCAATGACGCGGGGGATTCCGGCGAGGTCGCAATGAACATCGACACTTTGCCAGTCGGTCGAAAGCAGCTCGCGGACCGAGCTTAGAGAGTTGTAGCCGAGTTCGAGCAGGAGCCAGCCTCCGGGACGGAGAACCGTTCTTGCCTGATCGATCAGCCGTTCATAAACATCGAGCCCGCTTGGTCCAGCGAACAGGGCGATGTGCGGTTCATGATCGCGCACTTCGCGCTGGAGGGTTGGGCGGTCGGTCTGAGGGACGTAGGGAGGGTTCGAGACCAGGACGTCGAGGCTGGCGGTTCCAATGCATGACGCGAGGTCGGCGGCTAGGAACGTCACGTCGGCTTTCAACAGCCGGGCGTTGGTGGCGGCGACACGCAGGGCGGGCGGAGAAATATCAGTCGCAAAAACACGGGCGGACGTTTCGAGCGCTAGCGTTACGGCGATCGCGCCGGAGCCCACGCCGACATCGAGAACCGTATCGCCGGGCCGGATTTTCGCAATCGCGGCTTCCACCAGATGCTCGGTCTCAGGACGCGGAATCAGAACATCCGGACCCACAATAAACTCGCGACCATAAAATTCCTGGCGTTTCGTGATGTACTGCGTCGGTTTGCCTGCGATGCGCTCATGCAGGTAGCGGCCGTAGTGAATCCAGCCGAGTTCGGTCAGCTCTTCTTCCGGATGCGCGTAGAGATAAACCCGTTCACGGCGGATGGCGTGGCTGAGCAGAACCTCGGCCGTCAGTCGAGGCACGGAGACCCCCGCTTCTTCCAGGAGTTTCGTTCCCTGGAGAAGAGCCGTGTGCAGGGTCACAAAATCAGACGGAGACGGGTTCGTTTTGCTGTTTGAGTTTTTCGGTCTGATAGTAGGTGGTCAGCGCGTCGAAGATCGATTCCAGTTCGCCTTCCATCACGCGGTCGAGCTGGTGGAGTGTCAGGCCGATGCGATGATCCGTCAAGCGATTCTGCGGGAAGTTGTAGGTGCGAATCTTCTCGCTGCGATCACCGGTGCCGACCATGCTGCGGCGTTCAGCGCCGATCTGCTCGCGCTGTTTTTCGAGCTCGATTTCATAGAGACGCGACCGCAAAACGCGCTCCGCCTTGGCGCGGTTCTTGATCTGCGATTTTTCGTCCTGACACGACACGATGAGACCGGTAGGGATGTGCGTGAGGCGCACTGCGGAATACGTCGTATTCACAGACTGGCCGCCGGGACCGGACGAACAGAACGTATCGATACGGATATCTTTGGCTTCGAGCTTGATCTCGACGTCATCGGCTTCAGGCAGCACGGCCACGGTGATCGCGGACGTGTGAACGCGGCCTTGCTGCTCCGTTTCGGGAACGCGCTGCACGCGATGCACGCCGCTCTCGTATTTGAGCTGGCTATAAACCTTATTGCCGCTCACCAGCGCGATGACTTCTTTCAGTCCGCCGACCGACGATTCACTCGCGGATGTTACTTCCACGCGCCAGCGCTTCTTTTCGGCGTAACGGCTGTACATGCGGAACACTTCGGCGGCGAAAAGCGTGGCTTCGTCGCCGCCCGTGCCGGCACGAATTTCAAGAACAATGTTTTTATCGTCCAGCGGATCTTTGGGAAGCAGCAGAACCTTGAGCTCTTCCTCAATGCGGACAAGTTCCGGTTCCAGGCGCGCGATCTCCTCGGCCGCCATGGCGCGCAATTCCGCGTCCGAGTCGTCGGCCATCAAACGCGCATCGTCGAAATTGTGTTGGACCTGTTTGTACTCGCGAAACTTCGTCACGACTTCGGAAAGATCGCTCTGCTGCTTGGTGATCTTGCGATAACTCTCCGAGTCGCTAATGACCGCGGGATCGGCCATCTGGCGGGTCAGTTCATCAAACCGGGCTTCGATTTCGTCGAGCCGCTGTCGATACTGCATCAGGCAATAACCAACTCTCCGCCCTGTTTCGCTTCGAGCGCCATGGCTCCCTCTAATGCGTGGATCGCGACGGCAGCCTGCTCATCGGATGGCGGCTGCGTGGTGATGCGTTGGAGCCACAGGCCGGGCGTGGTCAACATGGCGAGGAAGCTGGAGCGCCGCTTCGCCGCGAATCGGATCACTTCATAGCTGAGGCCGACGATGAGGGGAAGCAAAACGATACGGGCAATCAGGCGGGGGAAATATCCATCGATGGGAAGAAACGCATAAACCGCCAGCGACATGAGCATCACTACGATCAGGAAACTGGTGCCGCAGCGGGGATGCCAGGTGACGAACCTTTGCGCGTTGGCGACGCTCAACTCCTGGCCGGATTCGAAATTGAAAACCACTTTGTGCTCCGCGCCATGGTATTCGAAAACGCGGTGGATATCTTTCATGCGGGAGATCAATGCCAGAAACGTGAGGAAGAGCACCAGCCGGATAACGCCATCTGTAACGTTAATGGCGATGCGGCCATGCATGGCGGGGACGTAGTTGCCGATCACTGTCGCGAGATAAAGCGGGACCACTTTGTAGAGCACCAGGAAGAATCCGATGGAGAACACGAGGTTTAGCCACATCATCCAACGCGGCATTTCTTTGGGAGGGCTGGGAGGCGCGAGAACCCCGGATGTCGACCCATTGGCCCCTGCTGTCGCGGCGGCGATATTCTCCGTTGCCGGGGCATCGTCGAGGACGGCGGCAGCGGAAAACCGCAAAGCGCGGAACCCGAGTCCCATGGCTTGGCCCAGCGTACCCAAACCGCGCAGGACGGGAAGTTTAAAGATCGGATATTTCTCAGAAAGGCGTGGAAGGGGGCTCTCTTCGGTGACGATTTCGCCGTTAGCTCTACGCACGGCGACACAATAGCTGTGTGGCGCGCGCATCATAACGCCTTCCATCACCGCCTGGCCTCCAACGAGCGTAGTTTCTTCACCGCTCTCGAGAACAGGCAAAAGCTGAACGTGGGCGCTCAGGCGCAGAAAATTGCGAATAGACAACAAGATGTGGGCTCCGTTTCCCCATTATAACCCGGAAAACGGAGCCCGAAGAGTCCTGAACCGTTCTAGCCAAGATGTAAGATACTCAATTCAATGACGATAGCCAGTTCTTCACGTCCGTTTGCGCGCTTTTGTCGCCAGACGCGAGGTAGGCTTGAAGGTGACTCTTAGCCTCACTCTTCTTGCCCATCCGCTCCAGGATTTGGGCGACTACAAGATGAGCTCTCGGGAAGCGGCTCTCGACTCGCTGCAGATGTTCCAAAGCCTCCGGGTCGCCTTTCCCTTGCAGCACGAGGCTCACTCCCAGGAAGTAATGGCTGATATCGCTGCCCGGATCGACCTCGACTGCATGGCGCGCGGCATCTTCGGCGTCTTTGAGCTTATTCAGTTGGAGATCGGCCGAGCTGAGTCCCGCGTAAGCCGTCAGCGAGCGGGGGTCTTTTTTAAGAACCTCCTGGAACGCGTTAACAGAGTCCTGCAATCTGCCGGTTTTGAGATACATGATTCCGAGATTGCGGCGCGCGAGAAGATAATCGGGATCGATGTCCAATGCTTTTTGGAGATGCGCGATATAAGCTTCTGTGTCTTTCTTCTTCAGGCTCTTGTCGGCCGCGCACGCTTCCTTGAACGCTTTGGAAGGCGCCTTGTGAGCCAATTCGAAAGCGGACACGGTCCCATTTACAGGGCGGGCTTCGGTGCGCGCTCTCAGTTGGATCTCCACTGATCCCATGGTGTTTGGCGAAACCAGATCTTCGGCCAGAACGTTGCCGGCGAGGTCCGTAACGCGCAGGAGATAGGTGGCATTCGCGGACCCGCTGAATACAAAAGTACCGTCGCCCGAAACGCCGACTTTCTGCTGGTAGCCGTCCTCCCCAGGTGTTTTCACTTCGACGAAGAGACGGCTGGCTCCGGCGTAGTTACCCATGACAACTTGACCGCGAATCCCGCGCACGTCATCGTCATCGTCCAACATGGGCGCTAATCTGCCGCGGCCGCTGTTATTGAATTGCGCGAAGCAGGACGCGCTCATGAGAATGGGCGCGAGGAAACAAAAGCACACACGAATTCCGCTGTACATCTTTGCAGGCCTTCTTGGATCGTTTTTTATTACGCCGCAGTTTGCCGCGAACGCAATTGCACAGGTGTGGGCACTTTTGCGGCCAACTCCGAATTGCGCTGGCAGCGGTTCGTTCATGCGCCGGACGGCCCTAATTCATGCAGAAATCGAAGCTAACGGCGTTAACTTCGCAGCTTCCGCGGGCGCGCTTGTCCGTACCAATTACGGAATCGAGTGCAAGCTTTCCATTGTGGGACGGAACGCCGCTATTAACCGAATTATTCGTGACACTATTCGGCAGGCTGGTGTGCACAGCTTTCAAAACACGCTTGTACGCTGTAGGATGGTTACTTCGAAGCATGGCCTACCAGACACGGCAATCGGAGACGTTCGATGTAGTCCGGTTGATGGCTGGTATTTTGTTCCTCTGCTCGGCCGCGTTTCGAATGTTTCATCGCTCCGATGGAGCGGCCGAGATGATGCGGCTCCATCTTCCGCCGTGGTTCTCGATCGGCGTGATCGTTTTCGATCTGGCGGTGGCCGCGATGTTCTTGCTCGACATCCGCGTTCGCACGGCAGCCGCTATCGCCATTGTTTTTTTCTTACTGAGTATCCTGCTCGGCCTGTGGTTCTATTGGAAAAGCATTGTGGACCGGTTGGCCGAGATGTTTGTGTTCACGCCCAATTCGACCGGGCTGTGGCTGCAGTTTATGTACATCCTGCTGTTGGCGATTCTGTACCGCGAAGCGAAGAGGTGGTCGTGACGTACGGCGTACGGCGTAGGGCGTACGGCGTACGGCGTACGGCGTACGGCGTTGTTCGTTCGTAGTTCGTAGTTCGTGGTTCGTCGTTCCAGGTTCTTCGTTGTACGTTCTACGTTCCACGTTTTGACCTCGCGGCGCCCCTCAGGTCTGGCGTATTAGAGGATGCCTGGCTGAGGCCTAGCCGTGCGGCGACTGCTCGAAGGATACTGGTTTGTTCTTCTTGTCCGAGGCCCTGGATCGCATCGGTGACGGCCCGTACTTCATCGGCTGGATACGTTTCCCGCACTTGAGCGATGAAGCGGTATCCCACGCCGGGCATAGTGGCGATGTAGCAGGATTGTTGGCCGAATCGCCGAGGGTGAAACGCGAGCGGTAGCGGCGCTGTTCAGGCTGTTGGAGAAATCCGCGGCGTCTTCCGAATGCCACAGAAGCGCCCTTAACAGCCTAGAAACTGTAAGGGCCTGTGTTGCAGGTTCACTTTGACGCCGTGTTTCAGAGGTTCGCCAGTGTGAAGGCGGAGTTCAAGAATACCGAAGTGAAACGAGTCCGGAGGAGTCTCACGGCGGTCTGAAGGCGCCTCGATCTTTGTGTTTACGGGCGCGATGAAGCGATACCCAACGCGGGTCGACGTTTCGATATAACGCGGCTTCTCCGCGGTGTCGCCGAGGGTTACCCGCAGCCGGTGCGCGGCAGTGTTGAGGCCGGTTTCGAAATCCGCGGAACCGTCCTCACGCGAGAGGCAGCGTTGCAATTCCTCGCGCGTTATCGCGCCCCAGGGCGGTGGACGCATTGCTTACAGCAGGTGCCTTCCACTATCTACAAGAGACGGCGAAAATGGAAGAGGGAAGGTGTAACGGGCGCGTAACGATTCGGGACCTATACCAATTCAGTGGCCAGGGAGCGGCGTCCATTGGAGACGGCTTCGGAAGTTGGAGGGAGGACCACGACGCCCAAGTCAGTCACCGTGTAGCCTCTGGCGCGATCCTGTTCCAGGTCGAACCCGATGACACTGTTCTCCGGGACCACCACGCCGGCCGGAACAATGGTGCGTGTGAGCCGGCTGTAACGGCCGATTTCGGAGTTCTCCATCAGGATGCAGCTATCGATTTCGCAATAGCTGTTCACGCGCACTCCGGGTGAGAGGATGCTGCGCGTCACGCGGCCGCCGGAAACGATGCAGCCCGCCGCGACAATGGAGTCCATGGCAACGCCCATCCGCCGGCCCTCCACCGCGAATACGAACTTCGCGGGAGGCTGTTGCTGCAGGCGCGTCCGGATAGGCCAGTTCTTGTCGTAGAGGTTGAATTCGGGGACCACGCTGATCAGGTCCATATTGGCTTCATAATAGGCGTCGAGCGTTCCGACATCCCGCCAGTAGCGGACCGTCTTTTGATTGAGGTCGCGGAAGTCATAAGCCATCACTTTGGAATTGACGATGCACTTGGGCAGAATATCCTTGCCGAAGTCGTGCGAGGAACTGGGGTCTTCAGCGTCCTCATTGAGCGCTTCGATGAGCTTCGCTGTATTGAAGACGTAGATTCCCATGGAGGCGCTGGCCATGTTGGGATTGAACACCGATGGCGCGGGATTGCCATGCTGCGGTTTTTCTTCAAAGCCCGTGACGCGATAATGAGGGTCGATCTCGACGATGCCGAAACGGCCGGCCTCCGAAGGGGCAATCTGAATGGTCGCGATGGTAACGTCGGCGTCTTTCAGATCGTGCCAGGCCACCATCTCGTGGTAGTCCATTTTATAGATTTGATCGCCGGAGAGAATCAGCGTATGGCTGGGACCCTCCACTACAATACTTTCGATGTTCTGGTAAACGGCGTCGGCGGTGCCAAGGTACCAGCCCTCATGGACGCGCTTCATGGGCGGGATGACTTCGATGAACTCGTTGAGTTCGCCGCTAAAGATGGTCCACCCCTCGCGGATATGGCGAGTTAGTTCGAGCGCCTTGTATTGGGTAAGGATAAATATTCTACGGATGTTGGAGTTGATGCAATTCGAGAGGGTGAAATCGATGATGCGGTAGGTGCCCCCGAACGGGACGGCGGGTTTGGCCGTGTTGGAGGTCAAAGGCGACAGGCGTTCGCCGACCCCGCCGGCCAATAGAATTGCGAGAACGTTCTGCATCTACTTCGATTGTCCGCTATCGCCGCCAGTTGTGGAATAGTCTGCCGAGCATCTATGATAAAAAAAGCCCCGCTGTGGTGTGTCTGGTTTACAGATCATCAGCGAGGTGACCGGGGAGGTGAGTTTTTTTGGCCGAAGTTATGGTGCAAGACGGCGAGACTTTAGAAAGCGCCCTGCGCCGGTTCAAGCGGAAAGTGCAGCAGGAAGACATTATCAAAGAGATCAGGCGGCATTCGTTCTATTTGAAGCCGGGCGAGCAGAAGCGCACAAAAGAAGCGCTGGCCCGCAAGCGAAACCGCAAGAAGCGCAGCAAGGACCCTGAGTAGTTGACGTGGCGCAGGCCATCGGGTTGTGTGGCCCGCGTTCCTAAACTGGGAAGGTCGCAGGCCACGAAACCCCGATGGCCTGCGCCACCTACGCGCCACTGCCTTTGCGCTTCACATCGATATTCAGACGCTTAATTTTCTGATTCAACGTGGAAAGCGGAATGCGCAGTTGCTCGGCGGCGTCGGTCTGGCTCCAATTCACCGTCTCCAGCATCTCGATGATCTTGCGCCGCTCGAAATCCGCGACGATATCGAATAGGGATGCATCGGGAGCGAGATGACCGCTCTCGTCGCGCCGGATGCGCAACCCGCCTGCCTGAAGAATGGAGTCCGGCAGAACCGAAGCGGGCACCAAGGTTTCAGAAGCCAGAACAACGGCGCGCTCCACGGCGTTTTCCAATTCGCGAACGTTGCCGGGCCAGTTGTAATCCATCAGCAATTGGATCGCATCCGGTTCGAAGCGCAGGGTGCTCTTTTGTTCGGAATCGAGGAATTTCCCGTTATCCCGGCAATATTTCGTGAAAAAGAATTCGGCTAAGCGGGGAATATCCTCTTTGCGGTCGCGCAGCGGCGGCAGCGCGATGTTGATCACGTTCAAGCGGTAATAAAGGTCTTCGCGGAATTTGCCTTCCTCGACCATTTTCTTCAGGTCGGCGTTCGTCGCCGCGAGGATGCGAACATCCACCCGGACTGTTTCGTTCGACCCTACCGGCATGAATTCGCGTTCTTGAATCACGCGCAGCAATTTCGACTGAATCTCGGGACTGATGGTTCCGATTTCGTCGAAAAAGATGGTGCCTTTGTTCGCCAGCTCGAAATATCCCTTGCGCGATGCGACGGCGCTGGTGAACGATCCCTTCACATGCCCGAACAATGTGGATTCGAGCAGATCGTTGGGGACCGATCCCACAGCGACGAACATCTGGTCCGAGCGCGGCGAATTGGCATGGATGGCTTTGGCGATCAGTTCCTTACCAGTTCCCGTCTCGCCGGTGATCAGGATGGTGGCACGGCTCGCCGCGACCTGCGCGACAAGATCGAGAATGCGCAGCATGCGCTCGCTCTTGCCGATGATGTTGGGGAAACTGTAGCGCTGCTTGAGAGCCCGCTTAAGATGCTTATTCTCGCTCTCGAGCCGGGTCCGGGCGATCATGCGGTCGATCTCGACCAGCAGCTTCTCGTTATCCCACGGCTTCGAAAAATAATCGTTGGCGCCGGCCTTGAGCGCTTTCACGGCAACTTCGATCGACCCGTATGCCGTGATCATGAAGATCGGCGTCTCGGTATCGCGTTCGCGCACGTCCTGGAGCACTTCCATTCCGGAGCGGTCCGGCATCATGAGATCGAGCAGCACCAGATCGTAGGAACCGGTTTCGATTTTCTTCAGGCCTTCCGTCGCATTCTGCGCCAGATCCACGGTGTAGCCTTCGAGTTCGAGCAGCGTCTCCAGGCTCTCCCGTATGTCGACTTCGTCGTCCACCACCAGAACCCGGCCCTTGCCGTGACCGTTCGAGATTTCGTCTAGAGGAAGTTTATCCGGAAGGAATTTATCAGGCATGCGCCAATTTTCTGACTAGAGGTAGTTCCACTTGGAAGCGCGTGCCGACGCCCGGCTCGCTTTCAACTTCAATGGTACCCCCATGCTCGCGCACGATGCCGTAGGTGACGGAAAGGCCCAGTCCGGTGCCCTTACGCGCACCCTTGGTGGTAAAGAATGGATCGTAAATTCGCGCCAGGTTTTCCGGGTGAATGCCCTGGCCGGTATCGGCGACTTCGATGCGTGCCACCGCATCGTCGGCCGATGTGCTCACGGCTAGAATTCCCCCACGCTCCATGGCGTCCCGCGCATTCAGGAAGAGATTGAGGAAGACCTGTTGCAGCTTTCCGGCGTTGCCCTTTACCGGCGGAAGCGCAGCGGCCAGTTTGGTCTCAACGTGCACGCCCGCTTTCTGCAACTGGTGTTCGATGAGGGTCAATGTCTCGCGCACCACGCGGTTGATATCTACCTCGACGAACTCCGTCGGCGAAGTGCGGGAGAAGTTCAGCAACGAATTGACGATCTCGCTCGCGCGGAACGTCTGCTTGGCGATCTTTTCGAGCAGCTTCGATTTCTGATCGTCTTCCGAAACCTGCTTCGCCAGCATCTGCGCGTAAGTTGAAATCACGGCGAGCGGCGTGTTCACTTCATGCGCCACACCCGCGGCCAGCAGTCCGATGGAGCTGAGCTTGTCGGCCTGGACCAGGCGCCGCTCCAGTTCATCGCGATCCGTGACGTCGTCGAAAATGATGATGCGCCCGATCCGCTCCATATCCTTGGATACCAGCGGCGCGATGGCCAGATTCAATGTATGAGAGGCGGGCGCATGGTGAGATGTTCCATTCGAATGCCCGTTGCCATTCGCCACGGCCGCGCTGACAGCCACTGGATTCAAGACGAATTTATAAATGTTGTGGACACCTGTCTCGCCGCGCACCTGATCGAAAATCTCCACCAGGTCGGCAGGGAAAAGCTCGGACAGAGGGCGTCCCACGGCCGCCTCGCGCGCAATGCCGGTGAGACGCTCGATCTGCGTGTTCCAGCTTTCCACGCGGTCCTCGAGATCGGCTGCGAGGATGCCGACATTGATCGATTCGACGATGTTCTCGCTGAAGTCCTTGAGGCGCTCGTATTCCTCCACCTTGCGTTCCAGCGAGCGGTAGAGACGCGCATTTTCGATCGCGATTCCGACGTTGCCCGATAGAGCGATGAGCAGCTCGACATCATCGCTTGAGAGGAAATCCCCCTTATCGGTGCGGCTGAGGCCAAGATAGGCGATGGTGCGGCCGCGGATGGAGCACGCGAAGTAATACGTCAGGTCGAGATCGGAAATCGTGGAACGGACCGGCTGCGGCCATTTATGCGAGACGACATCGAGCAAATGCCGCGTGCTCTCGAAGAACAGGTACGACTTGTCCGGATATTTGCTCAGGAACGAAAGGTCGGGATTGCGCGGCGGCGGACCGTGTTTGCGAGTGCCCATAGTGGTGTGCAATTCAAACGCGTCATCGTGATCGCGCGCGAGAAAAAACGCCACATGTTGGATGGAAAGAGTGTGCACCAGGCGATCCGCCACGGCCTGCAGCATCGTTTCCAGGTTCGTTTCCGAACTGAGCTCCCGCCCGAACTCGATCAATGTGCGGCGGTAGTCGTAACGGTCTTTATAGAAGAAATAACGGTCTAATTGTTCCTGTAGCCAGTCTCGTATTGGCTGGAAAATAAACGTCGCGAACAGGATCAATCCGACGATTAGGGCGGGACCCAGGTCGTCCGGATGGGTGAACGAAATGATCAGGCCGTAGAAAACGCCGATGACCGCCAGCGTGGCCAGTGTGTACACGTACCCTTGCTGGAAAATAATATCGACATCCATGAGCCGGTAGCGCAGAATCGCATAGGCCCAGGTGATCGGAATGAGCGCCAGCGAGAGGACCGCCATTTTTTGGTAATGGCCCGGAATCGCGCCAAAAACGGCGTAAGGGATTACGTAGGCGAAGGTGAAAGGAATTAATCCGAGGATCGCCCCGTTGCGCAAATATTTGAGCTGCCGGACGACTACGGCGTCCTCCACTTCGCGGAACTGCAGCGTCAGGACGCCGGCGCCGAGAAGATACCAGACGACCAGATAAATCAGCCAGATGCGATCCAGCGTCCAGCGGATCAGGATCAGCGGCGACGCCACTCGAAGCATACCCAGGGCGACCAGGACATAGACTGTGGCCAGCGCGGCCGCCGGGACGTAGATAAGAACGACGCGCAGTTTCGAAGTGAGCCACTTACGGCGAGCAGGGTAGACCAGGCAAAAATGCAGGAAAATGGTTGGCACCAGAATACCGGCCCCCACATTTCCCCAGTAAACGATCTTGTCGAAAAGGTTCAGTTTTCCGGTGTAATGGAAGCTCGAAAGGATAAAGGAAGCGAAGCACAGGACATAGAAGTGGACGGCGCGTGGGGCGTTGACACGCCGGTAATACACGAACAATCCCATGACCAGGTACACCACGCCTACTGCGTACTGGTAGTAGACGGCATCGTCCGGGACAGACTCCCCAATGATGACCGGAGTAACCACCTCCACGCCGCCGCGATGGATGTGATACTCCGTCTTGTCCCAGGAGCCGATCTGCGCCAGGGCCTGCGGGACGTTCTTGGATTGGTTGATCTTAAATGCGCCAATCCCGGTTAAAACATCCCCATCGCGGATTCCAGCATGGTCGCCCTGGCTGCCTGGAACTACATGGAGCGCAAAAACTTCGGAATCGCCGGAGGGAATGGAGCGGTCTACCCAGATCACGCCGTCTTCGGGGATGCGGTAGACCCCTTGTTGACGGAAGTTGATTACGGCACAACTCACCGCCGCTACTGTGAGAACGAACAGCAGCGCACTGATAAATTGGGCCTTGAGATCCTTCAACGTCCCACCCGATCTTCCCGCGGAGATGCACCGGACAACCCGGTCTGGGGCAGTCCAAGGACATCAGGTAAACGCGGGTATAAGATTCTCCTTGCGCCTCTCCGCTGCACTTCGGATGCCACGCGGGGAAGATACTCTCATATATGAGAATACAGGATTTAGAAGTGGGCCACTAATTTGTTGAAATCGCTTAATCTCGTTTTTGGGATTGCACCCTACTGGAAAGTGAAAGCGCGCCTGCTTCCGCCTAGACCCGGTGGTGCTCCTCATCCTCCTCGTAAACGGGTTGTACGTCGATCACCTTACCTTCTCCACGAAGCTGCCTGTCCCGGCGATTCAGCACTTGGCGATACGACATGGAGGAGGCGTTTCGGACGAACATTCCGATGAAAACGTACCAGATTCCTCCGATAATATTGCCGCGCAAAACATTCCATGCGCCCAGAGCGATAAGAAGCAGGCCGAACGCCGAGCCAATCCAGGACGCGATGCGGGTGGAACGGACGAGATCGTGCGTTTTCGCCCATATGGCGGCCCGGAGTACGCGCCCGCCGTCGAGCGGAAACGCCGGAACCAAATTGAAGAGGCCTAATGCGGTGTTGATCCAAGCCAGGTAGGAGAATACCGCCGCGAGTCCGGGCGACCCCGCAGCCGTGATTGCGCTGCCAACCCCAAACGAGCAGGCGGCAATCAGAAAACTGGTCAATGGCCCTGCTATCGCCATCAAGAACTCGGATTTTGCGCTCGGAGGCTCGTCTCCCATTTCGGCCACTCCTCCGAAAATGAACAGAGTAATGCCATTCATGGGAATGCCATAGTGCCGCGCTACCACCGAGTGGGCAAACTCATGGATCACGATGGAAAAGAACAGGCCGACGACGCCGCCGGCTGCCATCAGCCAGTAATCGGCGTGAGTGTATCCGGGGAAACGGTACGGGAAGAATCCGCTCGCAAGCGAAGAAACCACCAGCACGGCGAGAATGAGCCAGCTCGAATGGAGCCGAACCTCAAATCCCATCAAATTGAACAGCCTGATG
>JBEKUT010000122.1:0-21445 GCA_049514735.1 Bryobacteraceae bacterium | reverse complement strand
ACTAAAACCGTGAGCCGAAATGGAGAACACATGAGCGAGCATGAGATCGTGGTATTCCGAATCGAAAGGACAGTTGCGGGCGGCTGGTGAGAGCCGCCCGTTCGCCATTCCGGCGCTGGACTCGGCGCTCAGGTCGCCGAGGAAACGCCAGGGCTGCGACGACGACGAGTGAGCGTTTCATTTTCCATAAGACATTTGCAACATGCCACCCCCGTTCTTTACGGGCCTTCCGCGAATGATGCAAACTTACCCTTTGCGAGAATTTCGCCACCTTACTTTTTGCGGGTGAACGTGCCGCAATCGACCGCCTGAAAAACTGCCGGGTAGGGCGTTGTCAATCGCGGCGACGATCAACGGCAGGTGGTGCTGAGGATGTCCCATTCAACAGAGGACAAGGCCACGATTGCAATGGTGCGCCCGGTAAGGTTCTGTTCGCAGGTGAGCGTCTGGCCGCCGGTTAAAAAGACTTCGATGCCGTCGTTTTCGGCGGTGCGTAAAAGTTCGCCGTTCTTAAGTCCGGCCCAGCCTGTATAACTGACGGTGAAAACTTCATGTGCGCCGAGGTTCTTCCGCAACCGATGCGCCAGATATTCATCAAGCAAGACCTTCACGGATTGGGCTGCTCACGATGGGCGTGGGCAAACTCAATCAGGCGTTTGATCTGGGCGATGGAAAGCGAAGGCCAATCCTCGTGGATGTCCTCGATGCTCTCGCCCATGTCATAGCTGTTCACAATCCCGTCAGGCAGGATGCGCGTACCGCGCACGATGGGCCGCCCCGAAACCTTGCCGGGAATTTGCTCGATCAGTTCGCAAGCTGTCCAGTCGATGCCCGCTTGTGTGTCTAGCTTTGCCATGGCCGCACCCTCGTTTATCGTAGCTTTTTACCACGTCTCGGCGGCGGCGTCACGCATGGAAAGGCAGGGAGTGAATCCGTCACGTACCTTTTGTGAGACCGAAGCTGCGCTCCCCCTCGTGCGTGCGGCCGCGGCGTGGCGGAAGCAGACATAACGCCCCATTCTCAGAAATCGATCGGTATGGACCCTATTGCAAAGGCAACGAACTCGAAATCGGCGCTGCCTGAAAGCGCATTCCGCAGCCGTATCAGGCTCAATTCCCGCTCTTCCGGTCACCCGGCGCTCTGGCGGAAAACGTGTAATCATAAGCATTGGATTTGGGCGTCCGTAACAGTTCAAGGAGGAACCTGCGCATGCAGAGTCGTCATCTCTTACACGGCCGCACGAGCGGCAGTTCCAGCCGGATTGTCGCCCCCTCGCGGAAGTTGGGAGCAAACCGAGGGACTTATCAAACCGAATGAACGGCGCCATGCTTGACTGATGGTGCGAGTGATCGCCATAAAATACCGGCACCAGGACTGAGGTATCGAAAAACCCATTCATTTGCGCTCGCCGAGGTTAGACAGATCGCGCTCCTCTCGAATCTGCTGGAGCATATCGTCCGTCGCCGAGGCGGGCAGGGGCTGACCGGTGCGAAATACCCAGACGCCGTGCTCCTTCGTGAGCGGACCCGTTTCGCGGACTGGGCGAAGGGTGATCTGCTCTCCGGTGGTTTCGATTTCCAGGGCGTCGCCGGGCTCCAGGTGCAGTTCCTGGCGCAGGTGCTTGGGAATTACGACGCGACCGGCTTTATCGATGATGAGACGAGTATTCATTTGGTATGATTTTGTGGGTCGCTGCCCGGTTTAGCCGCGTTCACGACAGCGGCAATTCTATTGAGGTGCAACTGGACAAGCCCCCAACGTGAGTTACCAAGAACTACGAGAGCGATTTTGCGGCCTGAAAGGTTCTGCCGATACCTGAGATTCTTGTCAGCGGTAAGGAGTATGTCAAACCCCGTCCGCGCTCTTTGGCGGTGGTGACGTTTACGTCCCACAAGATGGCGGGCGATGCCGCGCGGTGTGTTGTGGTCAAAGAGGATGCGCATCAGGCATGCTCGCCGCGCCGACAGGAACCGGCGGAGCGTCGACGCTGCGGGCGGCAAATTCTAGAACCGCTCGAATTTGCTCCCGCGCGACGTCGTATTGCTCGACAATTTCCTCGATCGTTGAGCCGTATTCGAGGTTCTCAAGAATGGACGCGACGGGCACCCGGGTGTCGCGGAGAACCCATGCTCCGCTGAGTCTCCCCGGCACGCTTTCGATGGCGGGGCATCGTGACCAATCAAGGGCTGGCATCGTCTTTGCTCCTTATTACAAAGTAACCTTTCGCGCCGGGCTGCTCGGGTCTAATGAACGAAGTTCGCAGCGTCTCTCCGAGAGGCCCAGTAACGAGCGGCGTGGCTGTCTGGGCCGGTTGAGCGCGGATATTTTTCCGCGAGCGCGTTCGAGTGTATCTGCAGGCGATCCTGCTTCTCTTGTACGCGAGCTTCCTGGTCAGCTTGCAGCCTGGCTCGGGCTTGCTCCGGGAAGTAAACCTGCTCCAATCGCCTCACCTCCGCGCTGTGGCTCGCCCAATTGGTGCAAATGATTCCGGCCTCTTCGGCGAATTTCGATCCGCCGTGATTGCGGAGCAGCCAAGCAAGAGCTGCCATCACTTTCGAGATCGGAGCGCGTTTGTTCCAGCAAACATGCGCCAAGCGCACCAGCACCGGCAAGCTTCGTTCTGTATCCGCCAGCGCACCATACCAAACCAGAAGGCGAAGCATCGCGCTTCCTGCCGCGCTGAGGTTGACTTCCTCTTGCGGGAACGTGAACCATTCGTCGATTTTCGAATAAAACTGCTCCGCGCCAACAAGAGCGAGGCGCTTGCTCCCCTCCTTGAGCCAACCTTTCCCTGGTCCGGCATTAAGCCCCGCCGAGGTGTTGCGAAGCAGCCACTCCCATCGAAAGGCGCCTTCGGCGTCCATGGCATGGATCGCCTGCTGAATCCGGCGGGTGTGGCAGCGCTTCTCGATCCGGCGAGAATCGTGCCAAAGGACCCAGTTAAGCTTGCATTTGACATTCGCGGCCTGGCTTGAACGTAGGGAGCGAAGGGTCTCCCGATATTCCAGAACTGAGTCGAACAAGTCATTTGAGTAGGGCTGATTCCGAAACGCCCGTTCCGCGAGCGTCAGGGGCGGTTCAATGTCGGAGCCGTGCCCGCACCTATGATAGGACCTACGCAGAATTTCGGTTGCCTCAGTCCGATCCGGCCGGATTCCACTTCTGAGAATGGTGCCGATAAGGATGCTGTAACAGGAAGTTTCAAATTGAACGGTACCCCGTTCGTCGTGGCAGAGGGGGCCCGGTGCGCGATAACGTTCGTAGGCGTAGAGCAGCGTGGGGATTCGTTCCGGTTCAGGCATCCGGTTAACGAATTGATCGAAGCGGTCCAAATCTTGCTTCGAGGCGTAGAATTGCTTATCTTGGTCGGCCCGTAGTGCTCGTCGGAACGCAGTCCATGACTCTTGGTCCATTCGATAATAATCGACAGGTTTGCCGGCAAATTTTAGACAGAGACCAACAGCAACCGGGCAAAAGGCCAACCGCTTCCTGCCGGGCGCGGCTCGGAAACGCAATTCGGAATCCCAAAAAAAAAGCGCGGCCCAGGGATGAGCCGCGCGAAAGAAACCAGAGGAGGAGAAGGGTGAGACTTTCGTCACCGGCCAGAGGAGCCAAAGGATTCTGGACGGCTTTCCATCTTCTGCTATGTAAGGAGACGTACGCATTAGTGCGCGGGTTCCATGCATTGGCAACAGAAATCCACAGGTTGTGGCGATTCAGCCACGAACCTGCGATACTACAGCACGCCTACGGCCATTCGCGATATTGTGAATTGAGCAATAACTTACCTAATATCATTCGTTTAGGACCGTAGAATGCCAGCCGCCCTTCACTTTTCTTGCGCTCAGTGCAATACTGAAAACAGGAAAGACCCAAACGAATGTCTCATCTCGGCGAGGCGGTAGCCCGCTATCACAAGATCCTAGAGGGCGATCCGTACAAAGATTTATCCTGGGCGAACAGTCTCCAGGAACGCATGAAGGAGCAACAGCTTGCCATCGGAGGCCGGCCTGCATCCCCGACTTTACGTCCGCATTTTATCACGCGGCGTCAGTATACGAACCTTGTGAAGGCGGCGGAGAGCCTTTTCACCTCCATCGGCCGTGTGGAGAGCATGGCGTTGGCGAGCCCGGCATTATTGGCGCGCATGGAGTTGCTGCCGGCCGAGAAGATGCTGGCGGCCGTCGATCCCGGCTACTCGTTCCTAACCGTTTCATCGCTGCTGGACACGCATCTGCACAACGGTACGGTGCGGTTTGCACGTTACAACCCGGATACGCCCGCGGGTCTGGCGTATGGCGATGCGGTTTCGGACCTGTTCTACGATGCTCCGCCGGTGAAGGAGTTTCGGAAGAAGTATCCGCTGGCGAAGCTTCCGGGCATGAAACACCTGCTGCACGCCTTGGTGAAGGCTTACAAGGATTGGGGCGGCAAGACGAAGAAGCCGAATATCGCGATCCTCGAATTCCGGCAGCCATTTCAAATGTCGGAGACGGGCGAGAACGCGCTTATCCGAGACTTTTTCCGCCGGGAAGGGCTGGAATGCCAGATCGTTTGTCCGGAACAGCTCGAATACCGGAATGACGTCCTGAAGTGTGGCGATTTTGCAATCGATCTGATTTACCGGCGCATCAAGGTGCAGGAGTTTCTGGTGCGGTACGACCTGACGCATCCGCTGCTGCGGGCGTATCGCGAGGGCAAGGTTTGCGTGGTGAATAACTTCCGGTCGGAGGTGGCGCAGAAGAAGGCCATCTTCGATCTGTTGACCGATGAAAGCATCACGTCCAGCTTTCCGGCGGCCGAGAAGAGGGTGATCCGCGACTTTGTGCCGTGGACGCGGATGGTGCAGACAGCGAAGACGACTTTCCAGGATCAGAAGGTCGATTTACCGGAATTTATTCTCAAAAATCGGCAGACTTTGGTGCTGCGTCCCAACGACGATTCTACGGAGCATCATGCGTTTCGCGGATCGGAGACCGACGATGCGGGTTGGGAGAAGGCTCTCAAGACCGCGATGCGGAATCCTTATGTCGTGCAGGAGGTTGTGGAGCCCGTCTATGATGTGTTCCCGCTGCTGAGTTACGGGCATATGGAAATGCGCAAGATGCGGGTGGACATTTATCCGCATTCGTATCTCGGGAAGGTGCAGGGCTGCTCGAGTTGGTTGAGCGCGGCGGGGACGACCGGGTTTTCCACTGTGTCGGGCGTTGCTCCGACGTTTATTTTGGATACGAAGTAGAGCACTCCCTCACGGTCATGGCTCGGTAACGAAGCATGAACGGGGCGCAATCCCACAATGTCGCCGTGGTGGCTGAAAAGCCTTCTGTCGCGCGCGATATTGCGCGGGTGTTGGGCGCAAACACGCGCGGCGACGGATATCTGCACGGCAACGGGTACGTTGTCACTTGGGCCGTCGGGCATCTTGCGGCGCTGGCGCAGCCGCATGAGATGAATCCTGAATGGAAGCAGTGGCGGCGCGATCAGCTTCCCATTCTTCCCCGCAAATGGCCGCTGGTGGTCTACGAACAAACTCGAGACCAGTTTCAAGTCGTCCAGAAAATTCTTGGCTCTCCTAAAATTTCGCGCGTAGTGTGCGCTACCGACGCTGGCCGCGAAGGCGAGCTGATTTTTCGCTACATCTATGAGGCGGCGGAAAGCTCGAAGCCGGTCAGCCGGTTGTGGATCTCGTCGCTGACGCCGGAGGCGATTCGACGCGGCTTCGATTCACTGCGTCCGGGCGCCGATTACGATGCCCTGGCCGATGCCGCACGGGGACGCAGCCGCGCCGACTGGCTGGTCGGCATGAACCTGTCGCGCGCCTACTCGCTGGCTTATGGCAACGAGGTTCTGTCGATTGGGCGCGTGCAGACGCCGACGCTCGCGATGATCGTCGAGCGCGAGTTGGCGATTCGCAGCTTCAATCCCGAAGATTATATCGAGGTGGTGGCCACGTTCGCGGCCAAGTACAAAGGCACCTGGTTCAAGAACGATTCGAAGGAGCGGGACACTCGCTTGCCTGCGGATGGCGTGGAAGCCGAGGCCATTGTGAAGCGGGCCCGCACGGGCGCGGCGGCTATCGAGTCGATTGAATCGGAAACGCAGCGCATGCCTCCGCCCGCGCTTTACGATTTGACGGAGCTGCAGCGGCATGCGAACCGGCTGTATGGATTCAGCGCGCAGAAGACGCTCGACCTGGCGCAGGCGTTGTATGAGAAGCACAAGCTAATTAGCTATCCGCGAACCGATAGCCGGCATTTGTCGCAGGACGTGGCGGCGACGCTGCCGCGCATTGTCAAAACGATCGAGGGACCGTATCGCGAGTCGCTGCGCGAGGGGACTGGCGAGCGTCCGCTGGGCAAACGGTTTGTCGACGATACGAAAGTATCCGATCACCACGCCATCATTCCTACGGCCGTTTCGGCGGAGCGGTCGGCGCTCTCGCCCGACGAGCGAAAAATCTACGAATTGATTTGCCGGAGGCTGCTCAGCGCGTGGCAGGACGATCATATTTATTCCGTTACCACCGTGATTACTGCCATAACGAACGGCAGCCTGGTGGATCGGTATCACACTTCGGGCACCGCGATTATCCAAATTGGATGGAAGGCGCTGGATATTGTTCTCGCAAAGAAAGGTGGCCCGGAGACGCCTCCGCTGTTGCCGCCGGATTTGCAAAAGGGTCAGAAGCAGGTGGTCGTTGATGTTGAGGCGCTGAAGAAGAAGACGCGGCCTCCAAAGCGCTTCACGGAAGCGACGCTGTTGACGGCGATGGAGACCGCGGGCAAGACGCTCGATGAGAAGGAACTCTCCGAGGCGATGAAGGAGAACGGCCTGGGCACGCCGGCGACTCGCGCGTCGATTATTGAGGTGTTGCTGAAGCGCGAATACATCGTGCGCAGCGGCAAGAGTCTGGAGGCTACCGATAAAGGCATCCGGCTGATTGAGGTGGTGCATCCGGAGGTGAAGAGTCCCGCGATGACGGGTCAGTGGGAGGCGTATCTCAAGCGGATCGAGCGCGGGTCGGCGAAGCTTGAACCGTTTTTAAAAGGGATTGAGGATTATGTTCGGGAGGTGGTGGGGAAGGTGGGGAGTCATGTAGCGCCGGTTTCGACGTCAGGCGGGAGCGCGGCGGCGGTGGCGAGGCAACCGCTCCCTTCCGGTCACGGCTCGGAAACGGTGACGGAGACGAAAACGGTGACGGAGACGAAAGCGGAGACGGAAAGGGAAACGGGGTCGGAAAGGGAAACGGGGTCGGAAAGGGAAACGGGGTCGGAAAGGGAAGCGGTCGAAAGGGAAGCGGTCGAAAGGGAGCGATCGTCGTACGGCGACGTCAATGAAATTCTCCACAAGGGGTTTGGGTTCCCTTCCTTCCGCCCCAATCAGGAAGCGGTTTGCCGGTCCGTGATCGAAGGCAACGACGTGCTGCTCGTCATGCCGACGGGATCGGGAAAATCTCTCTGCTATCAATTGCCGGGCATTGCGCGAGGCGGCACAACGTTGGTAGTCAGTCCATTGATTGCGCTGATGGAAGACCAGGTGGCCAAGCTTGCCGAACGCGGATTTGCGGTCGCGCGCATTCATTCGGGGCGGCAACGGCTGGACTCGCGGCAGGCCTGCATCGATTATCTGAACGGACGCTTGCAGTTCCTCTTCATCGCGCCGGAGCGGTTGCGCGTCGCGGGATTTCCGGAGATGCTAGCAAAATACAAGCCGTCGCTGGTGGTGATCGACGAGGCGCATTGCATCTCGCAATGGGGACACGATTTTCGTCCGGATTATCGCATGCTCGGGCAGTATGTGCCGACGTTTCGGCCGGCTCCCGTGATGGCGCTGACCGCGACGGCGACGCCGCTGGTGCAGGACGATATCGCCGCGCAGTTGGGGCTCAGCAAGGCGGCGCGCTTCATCCATGGATTCCGGCGCGACAACATAGCGATCGAAGTTGTCGAAGCGGCGCCTGAGGATCGCGGGATGCTTGTCGAAGAATTGCTGTCCGATCCGGCGCGCCGGCCGGCTATTGTGTACACGCCGACGCGCAAACAGGCGGAAGCGGTGGCTCGGCAGTTGGAGGAGTTTTTTCCGGCGGCGGCTTATCACGCGGGGCTCGATTCGGCGCGGCGCAAGAAGGTGCAGGAGGATTTTCTTGCGGGAAGAGTCGAAGTCACCGTGGCAACCATTGCCTTTGGAATGGGCATCGACAAACCCAATATCAGGACAGTGATTCATACCGCTTTGCCCGGAAGCGTGGAAGCGTATTATCAGGAAATCGGGCGCGCGGGACGGGATGGGATTCCCAGCCGCGCCGTTCTGATGCACTCTTACGCCGACCGTTTTACGCACGACTTTTTCTTTGAACGCGATTATCCGCCGATTCCGATTCTCGAACTGATCTTTGCGCGGCTGCGGCCGGAGCCGGTCGAGAAGGCGGCGTTGTTGAAGCAGGTGCATCTGGATTCGGAAACATTCGATAAGGCGCTCGAGAAGCTCTGGATCCACGGCGGCGCGGTGATCGATTTTGCCGAGAATGTCTGCCGCGGTCACGATCATTGGGAAGGGTCGTATGCCGCGCAAGCCCAGCACAAGCGCGCGCAGATCGATCAGATGATTCGCTATTCGGAATCGAACCAGTGCCGGATGTCGAGCCTGGTGGCCCATTTTGGCGACTTCTCCGATGCGCGGACGGCGTGCGGGATTTGCGATTTTTGCGCGCCAGCGGAATGCGAGGCGCAGCGGTTCCGGGCGGCGTCTCCTAAAGAGCGCGAGGCGCTATATAAAGTGATCGCGGCCTTGCGTTCGGGTGGCGCAAAATCGACCGGGAAGCTGCACACCGAGCTATATCCGCGCTTCGAAATGGATCGCGATTCGTTCGAAGAAGTGTTGGGATCGATGGCGCGCGCCGGACTCGTGCGGTTGGCCGATGAAGTTTTTGAGAAGGACGGCAAGCGGATTCCGTATCGCAAGGCTGCTCTCACGCGGGAAGGCGGCGAAGTGAACGAAGCTACGCCGGTCGATTTTGTCATGAAGGCCGCGGTGCTGGCTCAGGAGAAGCCCAAGCGCAGGAAGAAGAAGGCGCGCAAGCCGGGACCGGTTTCCGTGCCCCGGTCGCAACCACGCGATGCGCGAGTTGAAGAAGCGCTGCGGTCTTGGCGTCTGAAAGAGGCGAAGCGGCGCGGCGTGCCGGCATTCCGGATTCTAACCGACAAGGCGTTGAACGCGATCGCCACGGCGCGTCCGGCGTCGGCCCGGGAGCTGTTGGCCATCCCGGCGATTGCAACGAATACGGTGGAGAAATATGGCGCGCAGATCTTCCGTGTCTTGCATGAGAGCGGGCTTTGAGCCGCGCCGTGTTACATTTGTGGTTTCGCCCCTCGCATGTCTCTTCAAATTCTCTTGCAGGGCAGGATTCTCGGCACTGAAGCGTTTCTGCTTTCCGGACCGGGAGACGAACTCGATTTTGCCGGTCGCGCGCAGTGGCTCAGCCTGCTCAGCGAAGTCCTGCCGCGCGCCATCATCGCTGAACTCGGACTCTCGAAGATGCTGCTCGGGTCGAGCGGCGGCGAGCAGTTTCTGATCGTATTGCCGGAAGAAGTGCGCGCGATTGCCGACGATTTTTTTGTCGCGGCGCGCGCCGACATGCAGCGTCTCAGCGGCGGGACTCTGAGCCTGATCTGGGCCGTTACCGAAAATCTCGGCGATTGGACCGTGGTCCGCAAGCGTCTCAACGACGAACTGCTGCGGAAACAGGGAACACCGTTGGGTACGGGCGATCCTACCGCTCCCGTGGTTCCGCCAGCCGATCCGGCGTACTTCGCGCAGCTCGGCGAACAACTCCGGCACGCCAACTCGATCGCGTGGAATCCCGATTCGCCCGCAGCCCTCACGACGGGTGCAGGCAAACACACCTGGGCTGTCGGCAACAACATGGACGCGATTCCGCTGGCTCGCCACACCGCTCTTACCGACGACGATAATGAAGTCGCGGAACCGGCTGTCCTCGGAAGGCGTGCCGAAGGTGGCGCGCTGTGGGGCGTGCTGCGCGGCGATGTCGACGATTTTGGAATCCGCATGCGTCGGCTTCAGACCATCGAAGAGCACGTCCAGATTTCGGTGATGTACAAGCAGTTTTTCGCGGGCGAACTGGAAGTGCTGGCGTCGCTTCCGGACTTCTGGCGCAAAGTGACGCTGCTGTATGCAGGCGGTGACGACTTTGCGATTTATGGTGCCTGGGATTCGCTGATCGCATTTGCACGCGAGTTGAAGCGCCTGTTTCACCGCTTCAGCGAGGAAAAACTCAAGGATTTTCCGGGACAGGAAGGCAAGACCATTACGATGGCGCTGGCGCTTGCTCCGGAACCGGGCTCGCGCATCGATTCGATGTTCGAGCGCGCCGGTGATAAGCTGTCGATTGCAAAGGCCACAGATAAAGACTGTTTCAACCTGCTCGGCCGCACGCTGGAGTGGAAACAGGTGTCCGACGCCGGCGAATTGAAAGATCAGTTGACCCGCATGGTCACGGATTTTGGCGCGTCGCCCGAATATATCCGCGAACTTTGTGGTATTTATCGAGAGACGAAGAAGACTGGCGGAGGACAGCGCAGCCGCGTGGAGCGGCCGTGGAGGTTTCATCGCCGCCTCAATCGCATATTGGGTACCTCGCGGTCGCGTGAGTATCAGAAGGCCCGTGCAAGCCTCGTGACGGACCTGGCGGGGAAGAATCCCGCGAACCTGAAATTGCGGCCTTCCGGGCGCGTGGCTTTGGAATGGGCGCGATTGGCGACGGAACGGCGCGAGGCGGCCCAGCGTCTGCATCGCTAGGTTTGAGTTCGCACGGACGGGGTCCGATCAGAGAGGAAATTATGCCGGAAACGCAGGGAGAACAGAAGAACCGTGAAGACCGTCCGCGCGGCGAAGGCGGCCGCGGTGGTGGTGGACGCGAGGGCGGCGGCGGACCCAACCGTGGCGGCGAGCGCCGGGAAGGCGGCCCACCTCGTGGAGACCGGGGAGATCGCGGTGACCGGGGAGATCGGGGCGACCGCGGACGATTTGAAGGACCGCCGGAAATCGATATCGAGAAGCTGATCGCCGATCCACTTTATCTCGACAATCAAGCTCACGCCGTGGTGAGCCGCATGCGCGACATGGACTCGGGGACGAAGAGCCAGTTGCGCCGCTTATACAACGCCGTGCGAAGGGCTGTGCGCGCGCCGGAAAGCGACCGGCAGCAACAGTTCGTGATGCTGCGCGCGAGACTGGCCTACACCATCGCGAGACACTCGCTGCGCAGTCTCGACACGCTCGAGAAACTACTGCTCCAAGTAACGCGCAAGAACGAAGCGCGCGGTTACGAACGCTTCAGAGACCTTTTCGAAGCGATTATTGCCTACAACGAATAAGAACGCCGGAAGACCACATCAATGAGTTCGCATACAGCGCAAACGGAACTTCGATTCATCGGAAAACTGATTTTAGAAGGGGACCTGGAGTGCCAGACGGGGCTCCACATCGGAGCCGGAAAAGGCTCGCTGGAAATCGGCGGCGCCGATAATCCGGTGGTCAAGGATGCCTTCGGATTGCCCTACGTGCCGGGGAGTTCGCTGCGAGGCAAGCTACGCTCGCTACTCGAACAATCCTCTGGCTTGGCCGTGCCTTCGGAGCTTGTTTATTTGTCCAAACGCAAAGGCCAGGAAGTTAGGATTCATCAGAGCGACCGTCCCGATGACGAAGTTTGCCTGCTCTTCGGACGCAACCCTGGGCGCATGGATCGCGTGTCTGGCGAAGCGCTGGATTCGACCGTGGCGAGCCCGGCGCGGCTCACGGTGTACGACGCGCCGCTCATTGCCGAGAGCATCACGCCGCAAATGCGCGAGAATCTCGACGACGAGTTGACGGAAGTGAAAAGCGAAAACGCGATCGATCGCATCACGTCGCAGGCGAATCCACGGACTCTGGAGAGAGTTCCGGCGGGCGCGCGATTCCATTTCCGCATGGTGCTCGACGTCCTTTGCGATGAAGATCGCGAGCTGATTCCGCGCGTGGTGGAAGCGCTGCGGTTGCTCGAAGACGATAGCCTGGGCGGCGGCGGATCGCGCGGCAGCGGCCGAGTCAAAATATCCGGATTGAAGACGGTGTGGCGCGGACGCAAGTTCTACGCTTCCGGCGGCGGCGAGCAGGAACTGGTGTCTGGCGCCGATGTCGGCGCGCTGCAATCGCAGGTATCGGCCGCCGATTTCGCTGAAAAGCTGACGGAATAGAATGCCCAGCTCTATCGTCCGGTTCCGCCCCACCGGTCCGTGGCGGTTCGGACCCGATTCCGGCACGCGAGATCGAGTCGACCTCATTTATCACAGCGACACGCTGTATGCGGCCGTCACGAGCGCGATGCTGCGCCTCAATTTGCTCGATGAGTGGCTGGGCGCTACGGCGCGTCACAGCAATGGCGAGCCGCAGGTGCGCTTCAGTTCGCTGTTTCCGTTCCAGCGCGATATCCTATTTGTCACGCCGCCGAGGAATTTGTGGCCTCCGCCCGCGTCGACGAAAATTCGTTATAAGAGCGCGCGATTTGTTCCGATGAACGTGGTGAAGGCGCTGGTTGCGGAACAGCCGATCGATGAGAATCGCTGGATCATTGATGGCGAGAGCCAATGCATGATTCCTTCAGGCGAAGGGCCTTTCCGGATCGCGTTGCGCTCGGCGGCCGCGGTCGACCGGGTGAACCGGGCCACACTCGAACCGCACATTACGGCCTGCATCGAATTTGGGCGCGATGCGGGTCTGTGGACCATGGTGGTCTTCGCAAACGAGGAAGCGCAGGGACGCTGGAAGCATCGTGTGCGAGGCGCGCTGCGGCTGCTCGCGGACACTGGATTCGGTGGTGAGCGTTCGCGTGGGTGGGGCCGGGCGTCGGAACCAGAATGGCAGAAAGCTCCCGAGTTGTGGGCTGCGCCGGAGACGGATAAAGGGCACTGGATGTTGTCGGTTTATGCGCCTGCGGCGTCCGATAATGTCGATTGGAAAACGGGCAACTATAGCACGCTGACGCGCACTGGGCGGATTGAGAGCGCTACTCAGTGGGGCGCGTTGAAGCCGCCGGCGTTGATGATCGCGGAAGGGTCCGTGCTGGTTGCATCCGATGTGCCGCGCGGCGAGGCTCGCGATGTTGCGCCGGAGGGTTTCGCGCACCCTGTGTATCGCGCGGGGTTTGGTGTTTCGATCCCTGTTCCTTGGAAGGCTCCTGGGACGGCAGTGCCGGTGTTCTCGGCGGTGAAGCCCGTTGCTGAGGTTGCTGCTCCTGCAAAGATGGTGCCGGAGGTGGTATCGGAAGCTCCGGTTGTGCAAGCTGAGCCTGCGCCCGTGGAAGCGGAGCCGGATTTCGCGCTTGAGTCCGCAGCGGCGCCTGAATTGGAGCTGGCGCATCCGACGGTTGAACCGGAGTCTGCACCCCTGGAAGTGGAGACGGAGTCCGCGTCCGGGTCTTCGGCGGTGCTTGAATTGGAGCCGCCACATCCGATGGTTGAACCGGAACATGTGCCAGTGGAATCCGAAGCGCATACCGAGCCGGTAGTTGAAGCGGAGACGCAGCCAGCCCCTGATCCACAATCGGCGCCAGCGGAAGCGGAGACCCATTCCGGAATCGAGTCTGCGTCGGCGCCTGGGGTAGAGCCGTCACATGCAACGGTTGAGCCAGAGTTAGGGCCAGCGGAAGAAGAAGCCCAGCCCAAACCCGGTGAAGACCACGGAGGCGAGCAATGAAATACCGCGTCACTTGCCTCACCCCGACCCTGGTCGGCGATGGAAACAAACTCTCTCCGATTGATTACATGGTCTGGCGCGACCAGGTCAACGTTCTCGATCAGAATCGTATCTTTCGCCTGCTTGCCAAGGGTCCGCGGCTGGAAGGGTATCTCACCCAGTTAAAGAAAGCGGACAAGCTGGACTTCGCGTCCTGGGGCGGTTTCGCGCAAAACTATTCCGAGCGCCGCATCCCGTTTGAGCACGCCACCGCGACGCAATACTGGCAGAAAGCGAACGCACTCGATCTCTTTATTCCGACGTTCGCGACGGGTCCGCGCGGCGCCTATTTGCCGGCCACTTCTATCAAAGGCGCGCTGCGCACCGGCGTGGTTCACTCCAAAGCTACGGAGGAGATGCTGAAGCAGGCCGCGACCCGCGCGACCGGTGAAGGTCGCGGCATCCGGCACGCAACGCAGGCGCTCGAAGACAGCGCGCTCGGGCCGAACGGCGCCGATGAAATGAGGTTGATCGCCGCGGCCGACTCGAATCCGGTGGCCGATGCGGTGTTCAAAATTTATCTGCTGCGTGTTTCGACTTTGGAATCTCGCGGGGCAGGGAAGTACGAGTTGGCGTGGAAGACCAGTCCGCGTGGCAGCTCCCGCAGGCCTGAAGACAGCACGCCGATTTTCGCGGAGATGGCTGCTCCCGGCACGGTGTTCGAAGGCGAATGGCGTGAGAACGAATTTCTACGCCGGCCGGAAATTACGAAGGCGCTGCGGAGGCGCGAGAGGCTCGACCGCCGCACGCTCTTTCGACTTGTCAATTCGTATTCTTCGAACCTCATCGCATTGCAGAAACAATACGCCGAATGGACCGGCTTGACGCAACTGCGCGCGACGATGGAGGAGCTAACGTCGCGGCTCGGGGCGTTGGGGGAAAGCGGCGAAGCGTGCCTGCTGCCGCTCGGCTGGGGTGGCGGGTTCTTCTCGAAGACGGCGTTTTCGAATACGCAGGACCAATCGCTGCGCGACATCCTGAAACAACTTCCGTTCTACTCTCGTGCGATCCAAAGCGGATTGCCATTTCCGAAGACTCGCAAGATTATTTTTCTGAACAACCAACCCGCAACCATGCCGGGCTTCGTGCAAATCGAGGTAATTTGAATCATGAAGTACGCAATCGTTTGCGCATTGCTGACCGCGCCGTTCGTTCACGCCGATGACTCCACTAGGCTGATCAAGGCCGAACTGCTCCTAACCGCCATGCACGTGGAGCAGCAGCAAAAAGAAATGATGGACCAGATGTCGCAGATGGTGATCGGCCAAGTCAAACAGCAGATGGAAAAGCAGGGACCTGTTTCCGATGCGGAGATGGCGAAGATGGAGGATCGGCAGAAACGTCTCTTCGCGCTGGTGGCCGAAAAGACCAGTTGGAGAAACATGAAGCCCGTTTTCATTAAGGCTTACGCGGACACGTTCACGGAGACGGAGTTGGACGGGATCATCGCTTTTTATGCGACGCCCGCGGGGAGGGCGATGGTTGCGAAACAACCGGCCCTGAATACGAAAATCATGGGGTCCGTTCAAGCGCAGATGCAGGACCTGATGCCAAAGATCGAGGCCATCATGAAGGACCAGCAGTAGCGTTATTTAACTCCGCCGACCGTCATCTTGTCGATACGCACCGTGGGCATGCCAACCCCGACCGGCACGCTCTGTCCCTCTTTGCCGCAGATCCCGACGCCTTCATCGAGCTTCAGATCGTAACCGACGGCGCTCACGTACTTCAACGCTTCCGGACCGTTGCCGATCAGAGTTGCGCCGCGAACGGGACGCGTGAGTCTTCCGTTTTCGATCAGATAACTCTCAGTCGCGCTGAACACAAAATTTCCGCTGGTGATATCCACCTGGCCGCCGCCGAACGTAGTGCAGTAGAGGCCGTTGGGAACGGAACGCACGATGTCCGCAGGATCGCTCTCGCCGGCCATCATATAGGTGTTCGTCATGCGCGGCATGGGGATGTGCTGGTAGCTCTGCCGCCGTCCGTTGCCGGTGGTCGCATTGTGCAGCAGACGGCTCGACAGCTTGTCTGAGAGATAGCCGCGCAGCACGCCTTTTTCGATCAGCACGTTCTTCTGCGTTGGAATGCCTTCATCGTCGACGTTGAGAGATCCGCGGCGATTGGCGATGGTTCCGTCGTCGACGACCGTGCATAACGGGCTGGCCACCATTTGTCCGATGCGGCCGCTGAAAGCTGAAACTCCTTTGCGATTGAAATCCGCCTCCAGGCCGTGGCCCACGGCTTCGTGAAGAAGGATTCCCGGCCAACCCGGTCCGAGCACGACCGTCATCTCGCCTGCCGGCGACGGCGCTGCGCCAAGTTGAACGATAGCCTGGCGAGCCGCTTCGGCGGCGAAATGTTCGGGAGTCTTTTCGGTGCGGAAGAAATCGAGTGAGATTCTGCCGCCGCCTCCCGAATACCCACGCTGCGGCGATCCGCCGTTCTCGCGCGCGAGCACGCTGACGTTGAGGCGCGCCATCGGCTGCCGGTCGGACGATAGCGTACCGTCGCTGGTGGCGACCAGGACATGGCGCAGATTGTCGACGTAGCTGGCCATGACTTGAAACCCGTCGCTGGTGGCGACCAGGACATGGCGCAGATTGTCGACGTAGCTGGCCATGACTTGAAACACACGCGGGTCGTAGGCGCGCGCGGCGCGGTCGGCGCGCTTCACAAGCTCTACGCGCTCGTCGAGGCTGGTTTCGATCGGCGCCGTCAGCACGGGATAGAGATCGTGACCGGGCGTCTCGTGAATGGGCGTCTTCTCTATGCTGGATGGCCCGTTTGCGATCTTCGCGGCCGTGCGGGCGGCCTTGCGGATCTTCTCAGGGCTGAAATCGTCGCTATAGGCGTAGCCGGTGCGTTCACCTGAAATCACGCGGACACCCACGCCCGCAGTGACACCCTGAATGGCGCTCTTCACGATGGACTCGTCGACGCTGATGCTGCTGGTGGCGACGTATTCGAAATACAGGTCGGCGTAATCGCCTCCTGCAGCGAGGGCTTCTGAAATGTAGGATTCGAGATCGTGGGTGGTGATACCGAATTTTTGGCCGAATAAGGAAGCGGAAATGCTCATCTGATTACAGAGTCGCACAGGGGCACAAGCGTTCGTTGTTGTTCGTTCGTGGTTCGTCGTTGGGAACGGCTAAGGCCCCACGATGCGGTCCGTTCCTAGATATGGCTGCAACGCTGAGGGCACCAACACGCTGCCATCCTTCTGCTGGAAATTTTCGACGATTGCGACCCAGGTGCGTCCTACTGCGAGGCCGCTTCCATTGAGCGTATGCGCGAACTCTGTCTTGCCCTTGCCGCCGCGCATTTTGATCGACGCGCGGCGCGCCTGGAAGCCCTCGAAATTCGAACACGACGAGATTTCTTTGTACCCGTTCTGGCCCGGCAGCCATACTTCGATGTCGTAGGTCTTGGCCGATGAAAATCCCATGTCGCCCGTCGATAGCACCACAGTTCGATACGGCAGTTCCAAGCGCCTGAGAATGTCTTCCGCGTCGGCGGTTAGTTTCTCAAGTTGCTCGTAGCTGTCTTCCGGCTTCGAGAATTTCACCAGTTCGACCTTCTGGAACTGATGCTGCCGGATGATCCCGCGCACGTCCCGGCCGTACGATCCCGCCTCGCTGCGAAAGCACGGTGTATACGCGACCAGCGAGATCGGCAGACGGTCCGCGTCCAGTGTCTCGTTTCGAAAAAGATTTGTTACCGGAACCTCGGCCGTGGGCGCGAGCCAGAAATCGCTGCCCTCGATATGGAAGAGATCCGCGGCAAATTTCGGTAGCTGCCCTGTGCCGTACAGCGACTCCGAGTTGATCATGAACGGCGGCAGCACTTCCGTATAATGATGCTGCTGAGTGTGAACGTCGAGCATGAAGTTGATCAGTGCCCGCTCCAGCTTGGCGCCCAATCCCCAGTAGACGGCGAAGCGCGCGCCGGTGACTTTGGCCGCCCGTTCCATGTCGAGAATTTTCAATTCCGAACCGAGATCCCAATGCGGCTTCGGTTCGAAATCGAACTCGCGAGGCGTGCCCCAGCGGCGCACCTCCACGTTGTCATCAGCCGATTGGCCCACCGGAACCGATTCGTGCGGAAGATTCGGAATCCCGCTCAGCATTCCGCGAAACTTTTCTTCGAGCAGTTTGACCTGGGCGTCCAATTCCGTGATGCGATCTCCCATTTCGCGCTGGCGCACTTGCCGCTCGGTGGTGTCCACACCTTCCTTGCGCAGCTTGCTGATCTCGTCGCTTTGTTTGTTCTTGGCGGCCTTCAGTTGCTCGGTCTCGGTGACCACTTGCCGCCGCTCGCCATCGAGTTGGCGAAATGCATCGAGATCCAGCGTGAAGCCGCGCGTGGCAAGGCGCCCGGCGACGGTGTCCAGGTTCGCCCGGAAAAACCCTAAATCATACATTTTGTTTTTTGCGTGGGCCTAACGGTTCGCAACCGCTACCCACTTCTGCCCGACCGGTTTGCCGATATAATCGGCGCGCGGCCGGATCAGCCGGTTGTTACGATACTGCTCCAGCGTGTGCGCCGTCCATCCCGACATGCGGCTCACCGCGAAAATCGGCGTGAAGATGTCGATTGGAATCCCAAGCGAATAATACGTAGACGCGGAATAGAAGTCCACGTTCGCGTTGAGGTGCTTCAGCTCTTTCACCGTTTCTTCGATTCGCTTGGACGTCTGGTACAAATCGAGGTGGCCGGTGCGGCGGCCTAATTCCTCCGACATGGCGCGCAGGTGCGTAGCACGTGGATCGTCGGTGCGATAAACGCGATGTCCGAATCCCGGAATCTTGACTTTGTTCAAGAGCCTTGCACGCACGTGATCGAGCGCGGCCGATTCGCTTCCGGCGTCCAAAAGCATGCGAATCACATCCTCGTTAGCGCCGCCATGCAGCGGGCCTTTCAACGCCCCGATGGCCGAGGTCACCGCCGAATGGATATCGGACAGCGTGGCGGCGGTGACGCGGGCCGCGAACGTGGACGCGTTCAATTCATGATCGGCGTGCAGGATCAACGCAACGTCGAAAACATGCTCCATTACATCGTCGGGCTTCTTGCCGGTCAACGTATAAAGGAAGTTCGCCGCGAAGCTGAGCGCGGGGTCGCCCTCGAGCACTTTCTCGCCGCTACGCAGACGATGGAAAGTGGTCACGATGGTGGCCGTTTGCGACATCAGGCGCTCCGCCTTTTCGAGGCTGGCTTCGATGGAATTGTCGCTGGCCAGAGGATCGTAAACGCCCAGCATGGACACCGCGGTGCGCAGTACGTCCATGGGCGCGCCCTTGGGCACAGACCGCAGGAACTCGGTCACCTCCGGCGGGATCGGACGAAACTTCACCAGGGAAGCTTTCAGATCGTCCAGCTCGGCCTGTTTGGGCAGCCTGCCGTGCCAAAGCAAGTAGATGACTTCTTCGAAGCCGGCATTCTCCGCCAGCGTGTGTATATCGAAGCCCTGATAGCTGAGAATCCCCAGCTCACCGTCGATATAGCAGATTTCCGATTGTGTGGCGACGACGCCTTCCAGCCCAGCTCCTGTTGTGGTAGCCATATTCTTATTTCAAAGATACCTCACGGCGAGGCGGGCGGCTTATTTTCTGGCGAGGATTTCTTCTACAATCCCGGTCGTCGAGTATCCCGGTTCGAGCGGCAGCGCTAACACCTTACCTCCCGCCGCTTCCACCTCCTCGCGTCCCGCAATGAAATGGGCCCAATCCGCTCCCTTGATGAGAATATCGGGAAGCACGGCGGCAATCAAATCGCGCGGCGTGTCCTCGTCGAAGAACGCGACGGCGTCCACGGCTTCGAGCGCGCAGGCCAGTTCGGCACGGTCGTTTTCGTCGATCAATGGGCGTGTCGGTCCCTTGATGCGTTGCACGCTCGCGTCGGTATTCAAGGCCAGGATCAGGATGTCGCCTAGTGAGCGGGCGCTTTCGAGAAGACGTATGTGGCCGGGATGCAGAATGTCGTAGCAGCCGTTGGTGAATACGACGGTCAGGCCGTCGCGCTTCCATTGGGCTCGTGTTTCGACAAGCTGCGTGCGAGTATAAAATTTTCCCAAGCGCTTATTTTACCGCTGGCGGCGAGACCCAGCTTTGAAACACGTGCAGGATTGCCGCGAGCTTTTGCGGGTCGCCCTCGCCGTGGAACTGATTGTGCTGAACGCGGCAGACAATCCAGTCTTTGGCGGAGCGCTGCACGGATACTTCACGCATGCCGCGCCCTTCGAACGGCGTTTCTTCGAGATCGATTTTCACGAGCCACCCGGGCGTCGCCAGCGTCTCGATGGTGATCCCATGGCCGTGCTCCCAGAAGCCGTTCGATTGGCCTTGATACCACGCTTGCAGAAATTGAATCGCTTCACTCAACATGCTTGGATCTTCTCCCGAACGCTTCCTTACCCAGTTCATGCAGGAAGCGGCCGCCGAAAATGCCGATTGCGAGCAGGCTGCTGAACAGCAGAACTGCATCGATACTGCTGCGTCCCTGGCGCTCCCAATAGACGTCTTTCAAGTTGAGCCAGAGCGCGAACTCGTCGAGCGTCAGGCCCGCGCCGACGCCGTACAGAAACGCCAGAACACGGCCCATGGTCCGAGGGTGGCGCGTCGGCTGCCACAGCCAGCAATATCCGACCAGCAACAGGAGAAGGATGCCCCAGACCAAATGATGGATGTGCCGTCCGCCAACGGCGACGTCGTGAAAAGGACCGCGGCCGGCCCGGATGGCGTGGGTGATGACGCGCACGGTGGCGAAGGAAAGATAAAAACCCATCGACGAATAGAGCAGCCGCTCGCGTGGCCGGTTGTCGGCGAAATGTTTTTTGTAGATGACCCGCGCGCTGTCGTGCCGGACGCGCAATAACAGAACGGCGACGGCGAGCAGCAGGAATGAAAAGATCACCAGCGCCCATGCGGCCGGGTGCTGGATGGGCAACGGGGTCATCCGCTTCATCGTATCGCTGTACGCCGCACGCGGTACGCTGTACGTTTAATGATCCGGTTCTTAATCCTCTCGCTTTTGATTGCTACCGTCATGGCCGACGATCTGACACCCCAAACCGCGGCGCGATTCGCCAAACTTGCGCTTGCCTGCGTGCACCGCGAATATCCCAACAAGATCGCGCATGTTCTCAACTCGGACGCCGATATCAAAGGTCCGCGCGAGCTCACGCCCGCTTTCTATGGATGTTTCGACTGGCATTCGTCCGTCCACGGCCACTGGCTGCTGGCGCGTCTGGCTCGGACGTTTCCGGACGCTCCCTTCACCCCCGATGCGATCGCCGCACTGACACAGAGTCTTAGCGCCGCAAATCTGAACGGGGAAGCCGAATATGTTGCCGGACCGGGCCGCGAAAGCTTTGAGCGTCCCTACGGGCTCGCGTGGCTGCTGCAGCTTGCCGCCGAACTGCGCGAATGGAACACGCCGCAGGCGCGAGAGTGGTCGGCGTCCATGAAGCCGCTGGAGGACGCGGCCGTTCGGCGCATCTCCGATTGGTTGAAGAAACTGCCTCACCCGATCCGCAGCGGCGAACATAGCAATACCGCGTTTGCGCTGGGACTGATGGTCGATTATTCCCGCATTGCCGGCAATCGTGAATTCGAGAAACTTCTCGACGCCAAGATTCGTGAGTTCTATTTGCCGG
>JBEKUT010000121.1:0-16491 GCA_049514735.1 Bryobacteraceae bacterium | reverse complement strand
CCCCGAGCCGCGAAAACCCTCGCTGTCCAAATTCGCCGCAGCCGGTTCCACTTATCAGGATCGCCCGGACGACCCGCACCAAAGGCAATTGTGGGAATGTGGGGAACCACATTTGTGGTCTATCTTTGACTTATGGCATCATAACGGCAAGCTCGAGGCTTTGTGCAGTCTGCTGGAGCTTTCCGTCCACCGTCGCGATAGGCAGCTTGCGCGCTAATACCAGGCTCAGGTAGCTTGCATCATACACAGCGAGACTATGCTGGAGCGCCACTTCCAGGAGTTTTTCATCGACGGCAACATCGACCAGGCGAACCGGCAATTCCTGTATCTCGCGCCACAACGAGAACGCCTTATTGCGGTCCAATCGCCCTCGTGTGACACCCTTGCCAAGTCCATTGAGCATCTCGTACCGCCAGATGCCCGGCACAAACGCCGTCCCCTGTTGATTTTGCAGAAGCGTCAATACGGCTTCGGTTTCTGCCGTCGCTTCATCCTCAAAACACCAGCGCAACGCGAATGACGCATCAAGGACGAATTCTCTCACTCACGACCCTCTTCGATCAGCTCCTTAATTGAGGTGTCGCCGAGGGTGACGCCCTTACGCAATTCACGGATGCGCTGGCCCGCGATCTGCGAGCGCGTGAGCGGAGGGCGAGAGGCCGCCCGGCTTTTCTCCCGGAGCACTTGTTCGGCATATGCCTCCAGTGACAATCCACTGGCCTGTGCCTGTGCTAGCAACCCCGCCTGAACGTCGGGTGTGAGTTCCAGCTTTACCGTCATAACGAGCCTCTGCTTGCTATTGTCGCAACTCCCGCTCAACATGCGCCCGCCGCGCCCGAGAGTCAAACCGTACCACGGGCCATTTACAGGCCGCTCTCACGGTAGATGGATTCCCGGCTTATCGCTTCATCGGACAACAGCGGCGTGGTGGTTGGATGGCTATGCGCCGACGCCCGGAACTTGCGCCTGCCACACGCTCGTAGCTGAGAGATACGGTCTCCTCGACACGATCCATACCGTCTCGTAGTTTACTTCAGGCACTCTTGGTCTTTGAAGGTGACGGTAACCCCGATTCGCTTCCGGCCTTGAAACGCTTCAGAAATCGTGACGCTTTCGTACTCCACCACCAACAAAGAAACCGTGCCCGAGCGTATAAGAAATCGCCGTAGCTCGTTGCCACGGATGTACAACGGCGCCAAATCCTCAATCTCTCGCTCTAGTAGAATCGTGCCCAAGGCGGGCAGTGGACAAACGAATTGAGCGGACGCCGGCAATGCCAGTCCGAAACCACAGATCGCGAAAAGCCCCACGATTCTTGCGCTCATGGTTCATCATACCCACTCATGGCTGCTTCGTAGTTCCTGTATAGCCATCAGTCAAAGTCTTCATAAAAGCTACAATCTGGTCTTCCTGCTCGCTCGTCAGGTGCAGATTTCCTAATTGTCTCTTGTTGAGATTGCCCGCATACTCGGGCGCCGGCCAGCAAGTCACCTTTTCTCCCCGATCTCCAGCCTGGCAGCGAGGCAAGGAGTCCCGTGTGTTGTAGAAGTGGACCACCTCCTTCAACGTCGTGAGATAGCCATTATGCATATAAGCTTTTACAAAATCCGGCCGCGGTCTCTTGTCGACATTTCGTAAAGTCGGCGTCTTGATTTTTCCAGTAAAGGCTGCGGCCAATTTGGCCCACTCCGAACTGGGATTCAATTCCCCGCTCAATTGCGGCGACTTCAAAAGAAAACCTCCCACGCCGAGATCCACATAATTCGCTCCATCGGGATTGGCAGTGTAGCCAAACTCGCCGGGTTTGTTCTCATCGTAAAACGCTAATGACGGATTCTTCGGTAAACCTAAATTGCTCGCGGTGAAGTCCGTGAACAGCGGTTCTTCGCCAGGGCCACCATCGCGATGGCATTCATTGCAGTGCGTGGTGCTGCTGCGGAACAGCTCGTAGCCCACCTTCTCATCGGCCGTAAAGCTGGCTTTACCCGCCATCACAGCATCGTATTTCGAAGAGAATGGATTCACTTCGGATGACGATTCATACGTCGCAATGGCTTCCGCAATCTGATCGAATGTGCGGTTCGATGAACCGCGTTCGACCGCGCTGAGATGCACCGGAAATGGATCTCCCGCCGGTGGAGGCCCCGGCCTGCGGCATACTTTTTCCACATCCTCCGGCCAGTGGATAGCGAACGCCTGCGCGCCCCAAACCTTCTCCGCGAGAGAACGGTAAGGCCGGAGCGAGGCCAGATATACCATGCACGCCGAATCGCTGAGCCCCATTTCAACCGGGTTCAGAGGCGGCCCTTGGGCCTGCTCCGCAACCGGGTTGTTGAGCCGCAGCCCGGTAGCGCGCATATCCCAGAAGCTTCCGCCGACGAAATCGCCCTGGCCGGCGTTGTAGTGCAGCACCGGGGAGAACGTCGCGTAAGAATGCGTTTGGGGCTTGCGGTTACTGAACCGCGTGCGCACCGATCCGGGATAGGAAACCGTTGTGTTATTTAAAGCGCTCACGGGTCCCGAAAATCCGGTTTCAGGAGTGTGACAGAACGCACAGGCTTCATTGCGGTTGACGGAGAGCTCTTTGTCGAACAGCAGCAACTTCCCCAGGAGTATTAACTGCATTGCGGCATCGAGTTTCGACGAGCGGGTTCTTGCCAGTGTCTCCGATTCGACAGCATCGATCCGGATTTCGACCTGGACAATCTCCTCTGCCGCTTGCGGCGAGATTTGAGCCCGCGGGCCGCTGGATGCCGCGTCTATGGACGTTGCCGCGATGGCAAGGAAGGTCGCGAATCTCACAGCGTGCATGTACATTTTACCCTTCGAGGCGGACACGGGCAAACCAGTTGCCAATGCTCTGTCATCCGGCTGTCATAAATCATATAACCCAACCGAGTTATACCGCTCTTACTGCATGAGGGAACTGATTTCTTGCACGTATGGGGCTGTTGCCGCAAGTCGCTTTCAGGCACAATCCGAGTGAAGGAGATTTGATCCATGGCCAGTCCGGCTAGCGCGATACTAAGCATGCCGCTGAACACAGTGGCAATCAAGAATGAACTCATCGGCCACAGCCAGGGCCTTCGGGACGTCTGGAACTCCGTCGTAATGGTGGCTCCCACCGATTCGGCGGTCTTGATTCAGGGCGAAACCGGCACCGGCAAGGAACTGATTGCCAAGGCCATTCACCAGGAGAGCCCGCGAAAATTGCGTCCGTACGTGAAGGTGAACTGCGCGGCGATGCCTGGTGGGCTCCTGGAGAGCGAACTTTTCGGGCACGAGCGCGGGGCCTTTACCGGGGCGATCGCTCAAACCACGGGCCGCTTTCACGCCGCCCATACAGGAACGCTCTTTCTGGATGAGATCGGGGATCTGCCGCTGGAACTGCAACCGAAGCTGCTGCGAGCCTTGCAGGAGCAGGAATTCGAGAGACTCGGCAGCACCCGCACCATCCGCGTAGATGTTCGGGTCGTCGCGGCCACGAATCAGGATCTGTGGAAAATGGTTCAGGAACGGCGGTTCCGCGCGGATCTGTATTACCGGCTCAACGTGTTCCCGATCGCGCTTCCTCCGCTCCGGGAACGCTCCGAGGATATTCCGCGGCTGGTCGACCATTTCGTGCGCAAGTTCGCATGGAGCATGAATAAGGAAATCGACCATGTGCCCGAGGAGGTTATGGAAGTCCTGCGGAATTACGATTGGCCCGGGAACATTCGGGAATTGCAGAATGTTATGGAGCGCGCCGTGATCTTATCTCCGGGTCGCGTCCTGCGGCTCCAGTTAGGCGAACTCAAGCGCATTGCCCAGGTAGAGAAGTCGCCAGCGGCTAACCGTACGCTTGCCGAGGCGGAACGTGACCACATTGTTAGAACCCTTAAGGAAGCGGATGGCGTAGTGGGGGGACGGCAGGGTGCGGCTGCGCGGCTGGGATTGGCGCGCACTACCTTGCTATATCGGATGCGCAAGCTTGGAATCGGCCCAACAACCCCTTCGGAAAGGTGTTTCACCGCATGAAGAGCGACGAGGTTTGGCGTACGAATTGCACAGGAGCGGTTATGCAAGAGAAAACGGAACTGGAACTGATTGCCGATGGCAGAGAGGGAGACGAGGCCGCCATCGCAGAATTATTCAAACGCCATTATGCTTCGTCGCTCCGCTTGGCGCGCACCATTCTGCGTTGTGAAGACGAATCGCAAGACGCCGTACAGGTGGCTTATTTCTCGGCTTTCCGGCACCTGGATAGCTTCCGCGGCGACGCTTGTTTCAAGACCTGGATCACGCGCATTGTCGTAAATAGCTGTCTGATAAGGCTTCGTGAGCCAAGACGCCAATTCACCTGGGTGCATCTGGAAGATCTGGGCGAACGGGGATCGGACATGCTCGCCTCGCCAGCGCCGACGCCGGAGAAGTCCACCTGGTGCAGCGAGATCACCTCAGCCTTCTCCGACGCCGTTTCGCGGCTTCCGCACAATTTGCGCGAAGTTTATATGCTGTATTCTGTTTCGGGACTTCCGATAATCGAGGTGGCGACGAGGTTGGGGCTGACCGTGTCGGCCGCTAAAGCGAGACTGTTCCGCGCCCGCGCCGGTCTGAGATGGCGCTTGCAGCCAGTCTGGTCCGCCATGAACGATGGCGCCGCGCGCATACCTGCAAGACAACGGGCTAACGTGTAAGATGACGAGAGAGCATGAGCGGCCCCTCCGACTATCTGGCAGCCGAGAGAACGTTTCTCGCGTGGATACGAACCGGCATGGCGCTCATGGGATTTGGATTTGTAGTGGCCCGCTTCGGCCTGTTCCTACGGGCGTTACAAGTCAGGGAGCCACTTCTGGCGGGTCAACCGTCGGGGATTTCAGTCTGGTTCGGAACGGCTCTGCTGGTTCTGGGAGTCGTGGTCAACGTCCTGGCTGCATGGAACCACATTCGGTTAGTCCGGGAATTGAACCGGGGCGGTTCTGGTTTCACACGCCCTTCCTCGCTCGCTATTGGCGTTGCGCTGTTTCTGGCGTTGGCCGGATTGGCGATGGCCGTCTACCTGACTTCCGTTCATGAAACGAAGCCGTCAAAACTCGGGCAAATGTCGATCCTTCGACACAGCGTATGATTCATGGACTTTACACTCGGGAACCCGTCGACTAACTCAATTAGGTTCATCGCGGAGTGGTCCTGGGCCAGGCGGAAGATAGCGTTGTCCGGCATCCGCAGTGCCCACGCGATCAGGATTCGGTTCACACCGCCGTGGCTGACGATGGCGATAGTCTGTCCGTTCCACTTACTCAGGATCGTGTGAAACGATCTTAGGACCCGCAAGCGCATCTGTGCGAAACATTCTCCGTTGGGAAATTGAACTTCCGTGGGCGTCTCCATCCATTGCCGAAATAGGCCGGGAAATTGCCCGGCAATTTCGTCGTAAGTAAGTCCTTCGAAATCTCCAAAGTCGATCTCATGAAAATCCGCGGCAATCTCAACTGGACGGTCCGCCGCCGCAGCGAGGATGCGCGCGCTTTCCACTGCTCTCGAACGCGGGCTGGTATAGATTGCTGCCATCGGTTCGGCCTTGAGGTGCTCGGCAACCTGTGCCATTTGCGAGCGGCCGATCTCGGAGAGCCCCACATCGAGCGAACCGTAGCAGCGCTGGCGCCCTTGTTCATGGGGTTGGCCATGCCGAATCAGCCAGACGCGCGTCACGCCCATATGAATAAGAGCAGCGCCACGCATTCGCAGAGCTGCAGGTTTGCGCCCAGCGTGTCGCCAGTAATGCCCCCGATGCGGCGGCGGCAATAGAGACCGAAGGCGGCTGTCACAATGGCGACTCCAGCCGTTGCTAAACAGGAGCGAATGGACACGGTGGCCGCAAGACCCGCGGCAATCGTTAGCGTGCCCCATAACAGGGACCGCTTTCCCATGCCTTCGACCACGGAAGCAGATGTTCTGGCATAGGGCAATGCTGCGGTCAGAAGCAGAATGGACCAACGGCCCAAGGCTGGCGTAAGAATCAGTGCGGCGATCCAGACGCTCTGCTTAAGCAGTGCGGCATACGCTGCCACTTTGAGAGCCACCAGCGTGACGATCGCTACGCCGCCATAACTTCCGATAGCGTGGTCGCGCATGATTCGAAGGATATCCTCGCGGTTCTTACCTCCTCCAAATCCGTCGGCGGTGTCGGCGAGACCGTCGAAATGGAGAGCGCCGGTGGCGAGCGCATCGAGAATGACGAGCAGAACCGCGACGATCGCGAGGGGCAAATGGCCTTTCAACAGAAATGCCGCGAGGGCATAAATTGCTCCGAGTAGAAGCCCGACGACTGGAAACCAGCCGGCCGAGTGAGAGACATCTTCAGCGTTGAACGCGGCGATTCGTCCCACTGGGAGCCTGGTAAGGAACGCGATCGCTGCCAGTAGCGCTCTCACTTGTTAGAGACTCCCGCGGACGCGAAGGTCGCCATTTGAGTGAACGCCGCGATGGCAGCCTGAATGATTTTCATGGCGAGAGCCGCGCCCGTCGCTTCGCCAAGCCGCATTCCGAGATCGAGTAGGGGCGGATATTCGAGCATCGCGAGAAGATAGGCGTGGCCAGGCTCGACCGATTTATGCGATGCGATCGCATACCCGGATGCGGCCGGGCAAATGCGAATGGCCAAAGCAGCGGCTGCCGTCGCGATGAAGCCGTCCGTGACAACCGGTATGCGATGCGCCGCTGCGCCGAGGCAGAAACCGCACATCGCCGCGATCTCCAAGCCGCCGATACAGCGCAAAATCCCGAGTGGATCGCCAAGGCTTGCGGCGTGCAGCGCAAGGCCGCGCTCGATGGCGCAGCGCTTCCGAACCATACATGCGTCATCGGCGCCGGCGCCGCATCCGACCACGGCTTCGATAGGTTCGCGCGTCAGAGCGGCCGCGATCGCGCTTGCCGATGTCGTGTTTCCGATTCCCATTTCACCGAAGCCCAGCAGATCGCATCCGGCCATTGCGGAATCGGAGGCAAGCTCGATACCGGTTTCGAGAGCGGCGGTCATCTCCGTTTGTGTCATGGCCGGCTCTTTGCAGAAGTTGCGCGTGCCCGGCGCGGCGCGGCGGCGGATCAAGTCGCTTGAAACGGGGAGTGGAGTTGCCACGCCTACATCGACGATTTTCAATTCGATTCCACCCGATCGGGCTAGCGCGTTGATCGCCGCCCCGCCGCGCAGGAAATTCAAAACCATTTGCGCGGTCACTTCTTGCGGATACGGGCTGACGCCTTCCGCGCAGACGCCATGGTCGGCGGCGAAGAGTACGATTCGGGGACGATTGGCGGTTAATGCAAAGCTCTCCCGCATGGCGGCACAGCGGTTGGCGATCTCTTCAAGCCGGCCCAAGCTCCCAGGCGGCTTAGTCAGTTCTAACTGATGCCCGCTTGCGGATTCGATCCACTGCGGATCGACGGGACGAATTTCTTGGAGGGTCTTTTTAAATAGATCCATCGGAATTATTGGCGAGTCTGTGAACTCCCCAGCGGTCGAAATGAATGACAGTAGCAAGATCGCTGCGCGTTTCCCATCCTTTTTCTTCGAGGTCGGGCTGCGTCCTAAATTCGGAAACATAGCCGACGCACAAGTATGCGACGGGCGTTAGCGCCGGCGGAATGCCGAGCGTCGACTTCAGTTGTTCAAGATCGAGAATGCTGACCCATCCGACACCGAGCGATTCGGCCCGCGCCGCGAGCCACAAATTTTGAACGGCGCAGACCGTCGAGTAAAGATCCACCGCCGGGTCTGTCTGCCGGCCCAATCCATTGCCCTTGGGACGCGCATGATCGCACGTGACACAGACATTTACAGGCGCGTCGATAATTCCTGCGAGCTTCAGGCTGTCATAAAGTTCTCGCTGCCCGCCCTGATAAGCCTCGGCCGCACGGCGGCTGGCAAGGTCGAAATTGCGATGGACCTCCTGGCGGATAGACGCGTCCCGAATCACAAGAAAATCCCACGGTTGCATGAACCCAACCGAGGGCGCGTGATGAGCCGCGTCGAGAATGCGGCAGAGCACATCGTCAGGCACAGGGTCAGGCAGAAACTGCGAACGGACATCGCGGCGTTCATAGATGGCGCGATAAACACCGCGGCGTTCTTCTTCCGAGAAATGGTCGTTCCGCGACATGCCCATAAGAAGCTCCTTACATAGCCGAATATTGTTGCCGCCGCCGCAGCAGCCAGAGAAATGCCGGACCGCCCAGCAAGCCGGTGATCGCGCCGACCGGCAGTTCGCTAGATGGCAAGGCCGTGCGGGCCAACGCGTCCGCCAAGATCAGGAACGCCGCGCCCAACAGGAGCGAGCCCGGCAGCACGATGCGCAGATCTTCGCCAAACATCATCCGCACTGCGTGGGGAACGATCAGTCCGACAAAACCGATTGATCCGCCGGCGGATACCGCGACGCCGACGATCAAGGCGCACAGCGCATGCACCATGTTTTCGCAGCGCCGAACATTCACGCCGAGGGTCGCGGCGGTGTCTTCGTCGATCGCCAGAAGATTCAGTTGCCGCGAGAAAGCCAGCAGCGCCAGCCATGCCGGCACTAATACAACGAGCATTCGCCAGATAGGATCGAGCCCGACAACGTCGAGACTGCCGATGAGCCAACGCAGGATTCGTAGCGCGCTGGACGGGTCTGTCAAATATTGAATCGTCAGGACGCCGGCGGCCGAGATCAACGTGACAGCGACACCGGAGAGTAACAGCGCACCTGGCAGAACGACCGCGCCCGTGCGCGCGATGGTCTTCACCAACCAGACTGCCACCATGGCCCCCGCAAATGAAGCGACGAAGACGAGAGGGATGCCCGCCACGCGCGCGCTCCATCCCAACGCAATCGCGATGCTTGCTCCCAGCGCTCCGCCTCCTGAGACACCCAGCGTGTAAGGATCGGCCAGCGGATTTCGGAAGAGCGCCTGAAGAGCGGCGCCGGTGACGGCAAGTGAGGAGCCGATTACCAGGCCCATCAATACGCGGGGCAGGCGCAGGCGAAAGAAGAGTGCGTGTGAAAAGGAATCTTGGGAAAAGAGAGTGGAAAAATCGATACGCTGGCTGCCCACCATCAGGCCGAGCGCGACTGATGCGATCAAGATCGGCGCAAGGATCGCTAAGGCTCGGAAGACTCGCGCGGCCATGGGCGCGGGTAGCGGGGCTGGTTTCAAAGGTCCACCCACACAACGGTCTGATCGCCCATGCGCTGCGCCCGCACATTCGGATCGCCATAAATATCGCGCAGCAGTGTGTCGCGCAAGACTTCGTCCGGCGTTCCCGCCGCGGTTACTTCCCCGCATCGCAAGGCCACGAGCTGGTCAAACGAGCCAGTCAACTGCAAATCGTGCGTGATCATAATCACGCTGAGATGCTTTGTCCCGCGCAAACGGACCAGCGTCCGGATCAGATCCGCACGGTGCTTCAGATCCAGCGACGATGACGGTTCATCGAGCAACAATAATTGCGGCTCCTGAGCGAGCGCGCGCGCCAGAATCACGATTTGCCGCTCGCCTCCTGAAAGACTCGTAAACGATCGGGACGCCAGATGCGCTGCTCCGGCGTTTTCCAACGCCTCCATCGCTTTTTCCGCATCCTGCGGGCCTTCAAAACGAAACCTGGGTGCATGCGGCGTTCTTCCACTTAGTACGATATCGATGACCTGGAATGGAAACGCAGTGGATGTCGATTGCGGCACATAGGCGATTTGCCGGGCTCGCAAGCGCGGTTCCCATTTGTCTAATGGAGTGCCGTCCAGCGCGATCGTTCCCGCGCGCGGCCGTAGCAGCCCGGCGATCATGCGTATGAGCGTAGATTTCCCGGAACCGTTCGCGCCGATTACGGCTGTCATGGACCCTGGAGTCGACGTGACGCTGACATCGCGCACCACCAACGGACCGTTGGCATACGCAAAATCGAGATGGAGCGCTTCGAACCAGGGCCGCGGCATCAATGGATCTCGGGGTGAATCAGCTTAGCGAAGAGTTCCGCCGTTTGCACGATGCGCTGCGAAGCGTGCGGCACATAATCGTCTGTCACATCCCGGACACGATGGTCGCGCACTGCTTTCAATTCTGGCATCTCCCGCCAGGCTTCGAGCGGGTCGCCAGAGAAGCGGCCGGTCGGTCCTTGAACCAGGTCGAGGATTATGTCGGGGTTGGCCGCAAGAAGATCCTCCTTGCTGAGTTTTTCGTAGCCGCCCTCCACTGGTGGCAGAGCCATGCGGCCGCCCGCGATTGCGACCAATTCCGCGAGATACCCGCCATCGGTCGCGGCATAAAGATCGCGCAGCGTTCCAGGCGTCCGGTCGACGATCATGGCCACGCGCGGTTTTGACAGACCGGTCGTTTTGCGTGCGACGCGATCGAGTCCCTCGCGAGTGACCGTCACCAATCTAACCGCCTCCTTCTCGTTGCCAGTGGCGCGGCCGATAGTGAGCATCGCGGAATAGACTTCTTGAATGGATCGATTGGAGGCCGTCAGAATTCGAAGGCCGAGATCCTTGAGTGTGTCTCCGAGAAACGGCGCTTGCGCAATATTGATGACCACCAGGTCGGGCCGCAAACCGGTCAACTTTTCAAGGCTCGGATTGTTTAATTGTCCAAGGCGGGGAAGTTTCGCTACCTCCGGAGGGTAGGTGTCAAAGTCCGACACGCCCATCACGCGATTGAAAGCGCCCACGCCATAAAGAATTTCAGTCAAATCGGGAGACAGGGAGACAATCCGATGTGGGATATCCGCGGATGCGGCGCATAGGGCGAAGGCTGCGGCGAGAAGAAGTGACTTCATCTAAAATTCGAATTGCATGCCGCCCATAGCTGTTCGTCCCGCGGTGAGAAACCCGCTCTCGTAGTAAGTCTGGTTGCAGATGTTATTCGCCCGCACGAAAAAACGCATTGCTTCGTAGTCTTTTATCGGAATGCGGTAACTGGCTCCTAGATTCACCTTGTGAATGCCGTCGAAGCGATAAGTCTGTGTCACCGTGTCGCCATAGATCGGCGCGAGATAGCTGCTGGATTGCAACGTATCGAAAGTAAGCAGCAGCCGTGAGGTCGGCTGCTCCGTCACCACTATCGAGAATTGGCTTTTCGGAATAACAAAGGTTTGGAGCACGTCGCCGACTATCGGAGTTCGCTCGATAGCATTTACATACGTGTACGCGGTGGTGACATTCAGCGATCGAATGGGAGCAACGGACCCGCTTAGTTCGAAGCCCCGCGAAATTCCACCTTGTGTGTTTAGATAGCCGACGTAACGCCCGTAAGGGTCGGTGGCTGGATTAATCAATCCGGAAGTATCGAAATTGATAACGTTCTGGAGCCAGGTATAAAAATAACTTGCCGATGTCTTGACACGGCCATGAAAGAATGTCTGGTCGAACCCGGCATCGAAACTTATGGAATGCTCCGGCTTCAGGCGCGGGTCGCCGTAAACGGAATAACCGTAAACCGGATCGAAGCCAACTCCAAAGCGTTCGAACAGCGATGGCGCGCGATAGCCGCGGCCAACATGGGCGCGCAGCTTTGTTCCCGTCCTATGGAAGAAATAGGCGGCCGAGCCATCGCCGGTATAGGCAGCCGTCGGTGACGGAAACGTCATTCCTTGATAAGGAGCTGACGCCTCGGGAAGAAGGGCCGGCGTTTCCAGCTTGAAAAACTGCGCCCGGAACGCGCCCGAAATCTGCAGCCGATCGCCGAAGAGCTGCGCCTGGTCCTGTGCAAAAACAGAATGGCTCTGTTGGGTAACATTCACCGCCGACGTTGCGGCGAGAATGCCCTGCTGGCTATTGTCATTGGCATAGCTCTCGGTTTCGAATTCGTAGCCGAAGCTAAGTAAGTTGAAGCGGCCCGGACGATAGTGAATCTGTCCATCCACAGTCTGAATGCGCCCGTCATAGAGCGCGCGCGTGCTGCTGTCAGGTTGATAACCGACACCTGCTGGACCGTCACCATAACGGCGTCCGTTGGAAATGAGCTGATAACTCACCGAGTAATCGAGCGTCGGTGTAGCTTGTCCATTCAGGATAAGAGCGGCCGAGATAAAGCGTGCCGCTCGGGTTGAATCGGGATTATCGGGAGCCGGAATAAAGGTGGAATTGGGGACGGCATCAATAATTCCCAGGCCAGACGGCGCGCCGATGATATCCGGCTCTCCCAGGACCTTACTGAAAGAGTCCGCGCCGTAAAGACGCGCAGTCAGGCGGACCGAAGGTGAAAGATGAAACGTCACCCGGCCTTGTGTGCTGGCGTCACGAAAAGGAGAATCGCCGCCGACCCCACTGGTGACATCGGTCTCCGCGGCGCCCAGGCTATATTCAATACGATCGTTATGGAATCCACCCGCAAGTTGCGCGCGCCCGCGAAAAGAATCGAGAGACCCGCCCTCAATGAGCAGACTCCCGCGCGTGCGCCCACCACCCTGGTCCGTGATCACGTTGATCACGCCGCCGATCGCATTGGTGCCATACAGAGAAGACCCCGATCCACTCATCACTTCGACACGATTCGCGTCGCTGAACAACAGGTCTTCTATCAACCCTGAAGCGTCTCCTTGCGTGGCGGAAGCATCCCGCAAACGCAGACCATCCACGAGCACGGCAGTGTCCTCCGTGCGGAGACCGCGGATCTGGATCGTTGTGAAGGACCCCGCTCCGCCGAGCTGTTGTACGTGAACGCCAGGAGCTAGCGCCACGACATCGGAGAGAGCGGAGACATCCCGCGCGTCCGCGTCCGTCTGGTCTATGATGGTGGTCGCTTTCGATACCTGTTCGGGAAGTTGCGGTGTGCCGGATGCAGTAACTGTCACCTGCTCGTGCACTCCCGCGATCTGAAGAGAGACGTCGCGGGTCTCTGTCGCGCTGGCGCTCAGGTGAATGTTACCGGCGAGAAATAGCGCAAAGCCGGACGCGGCGGCGCGGAGCAGGTAATCGCCTGGCGGTAACCCCTCGAAGCGATAACTGCCGGAAGAGTTGCTGGTGGTGGCGCTGCCGGCGGCGCCCGTGCGTGAGAACAATGTCAGAGTAGTTGCCGGAACTGGTTTGCCCTGCGGGTCTTTCACCGTTCCGATAATAGATCCGCCGGATTGCGCGCTAACTACCGTCGAGAAGATGGTCAGTATTAATAGTAATTTAGTCATTTGGTCTTCAGATAGAGGGGAAGCCCGGCGACTGTGAGTATTACTTCATCGGCGATCTCTGCGGCCCATTGATTGAGAAGGCCTTGAGTATCGCGAAAAGCGCGGGTTACGGCCGGCTCCGGAACTGTTCCGGAGCCCAGTTCGTTCGACACAAGAATGACATGGAATTGCTGGGCAGCGGCGGCAATCCGTTGAATCTCAGCGCGCGCGGCTTCTTCCAGCAGCTCTCTCGCCGCGTCTCGATGTTCAAAGAACAGATTGCTGAGCCAAATGGTCAGGCAATCGATGATGACTGCGTCAGCCGCGGCGCATTCCACCGCGTCGGCCAACGCCAATGGTTCTTCAATGGTTCGCCAAGAGCTGGGTCGGTCCGCGCGATGGCGCTCAATGCGAGCCACCATCTCGGGATCTTGTCCGGCTTCGGCCGTTGCGATATAAGTGACGCGCGCGGCTGCAGCTGCCAGACGTTGGGCCAGGCGGGATTTCCCGCTTCTAGCGCCGCCAAGAATGAGTGTCAACATCGTCGAGGAGTCCGGGCCTCATTGCAAATAGCCGCATACGCCTCAAAACGAAAGGGAGGAGAGAAAGACCATCTTTCGCACAACTGCTTTCGCCCGAAGCATAGCGCTCATTCACCCGAGGCAGGTCTCCTGACTCGCAGGTCGTCGCTCAACCGGCTAGCCTTCCCATTCCGAAGAACAGTGGCCCAGTACGCCGGCCGCTCGCTGCATACAGTGGCGGGACCGTGCGGGATTTTCACCCGCTTCCCTTTTCACTCGCCGCAGTGGCGAGCACCTCGGGAACTTTTCAACCTAACATAATTTTTCGAGCGCGGTCAATTCGCGTAGGAACTATTCGTCAAGAACTCCGTCTATTCCTGAAAGGTGCGCCAATGATTGCCAACTTGCTCGCCGATCTTCAATTCGCTCTGCGCATGACGCGCAAGAGCATCGCGTTCACGCTCGCTGCCGTGCTATCGCTCGCACTGGGAATTGGCGCCAGTTCGGCTATCTTCAGCGTCGTTCATGCTGTCCTGCTCGACCCTTATCCGTATCGCGATTCCAACCGCATCATCAATATCGGCTTCTCGGAAAGGGCCGGGAGCGCGCCACTATGGGCTACACGATTCCCGATTTTCTGGAGATGCAGAAGAATGCGAAAACGCTGGAGGATGTAGCTGCCCGCTTGAATTTCCCCATGATCGCCACGGGCGGATTGGCGGAAAATGTCCAGGCCGTAGCTTTCTCACCGAACGCCTTCGAACACTTCGGTGCACCTGCAATGCTCGGACGTACCTTCGCTCCGAGCGATATTCCAACGCCGCAGGACCCGCCGCACATTGCCGTCATAAGGTATCTCTTCTGGAAGCGGCACTTCAATAGCGACCCGGCGGTCATTGGCAAGACGCTTGAACTCAGTCACCAGCCCTCCACGGTAATGGGCGTTGTTCCGCCCCGTTTTACATGGAACGACGGCGATGTCTACTTACTCATGGCGCTGATGCCCGACGCTCACAATAACTTTTCCGCTGATGGCGCGCTCGAAGCCCGGCGTTAGCTTACAAGCGATCGACGCCGAGTTGCAAGCTATGACCGAGCGATTCGACAAGCGGAATCCGGATGCCTATCCCAAAGACTTCAAGATCCAAGGGGAAACTCTGAATGACTTTCTGCCGGGGAAATTCGCGGGTACTTTATTAATATTATTGGCCGCCGTCTGCTTTTTATTATTGATCGCCTGCGGCAATGTTTCGATTTTGCTGCTTGTACGAGCCAGTGCGCGCCAGAAGGAGATGGCGGTGCGTTTATCGCTAGGCGCAACTGGCGGCCGCGTGCTCCAGCAATTGCTGACGGAGGCGGTATTGCTTTCGCTCATTGGCAGATTGTTGGGCGTGCTGATGGCCTATAAAGGCGTCGATGCGATTGTGGGGCTGATGCCGGAATACTCTGTTCCGCACGAAGCGGCCATCGCCGTGAACGGCCCGGTAGTGTTGTTCACTTTCGCGAACAGCGTCCTTACAGGCACCGAGATCAGGCGCTGGTTGCGAGTCAAGTGCAGGCTCGCGGCCATATTACCGAACTCCCAGTTGGGCGGCAGTCGGTTTCCCTGACGAGGAGGATCGAGAAGACGTAGCATCGTCGAAGGCACCGACCAACTCAGCAGTGCCGGCGTCCCCATACCGAAATTCGAACCTGCGGGGGCTTTGGCTCCAGGAAAGGCGTACAGCAGCACGGCCCAGGGAATCAATAGAAAAACAATGAATGCCGCCAGGAATGCCCCGAGCGATCTTCGGTTTCGCTGGAGGACCAAGCCAACAAGCAAGACTCCGGGAAGATACTTCAAGGCGAAGCCCAATCCGGCGGCCATGCCGCGCGATTCCTGTTCCTGCGTGTATTCGAGAACAAGCAGAAGCACCAACACGGGCCCGATCTGGCCCAGAACGAAGGTCTCGGCCGCTGCGCCGCCGAAAATCCAGACTATCCCGATAGCGCAAAAAGCTGAGATATCCCTCCCGATCCCACGCCAGAGCAACAAGGCCGCGGCGAGGAAGCAGGCTTGTGAAAACAGGAACCGGATCCAGCGCGCGGTCACATAATCGACGGCGGCCAGCGGCGCGGCCAGAAAAGCCACCAGAGGCGGATAGAGAAAATCGGAATCGGTATAAGGACTCCGGTGGTGCAGGATGGCCTGCCCGGCATCGTAATAATGACTGAAATCGCTCGGCGCTGGCAGTGCACGCGCAGGTTCCAACACGTTGGTCGAGGAATAGACAAAGCCGCAGATGGAAACCACGACGACGGCCAGTGCGCCCCGCGCGATGCGCATGTGCGGTCATTATAGACGACACGCTGTTACGATGTTCGTGACGGAGAACCCAATTTTTCAATGAACGTGACCATCCAGATTCCTGAAGATCGCGCCGCCATATACCAGAAACAGGCGCAATCGCGCGGCCTCACCGTGGAGCGATGGTTCCTGGAACTCGCGGACCAGAACGCGCCGGTTCCTTCAATTTCCCATCTCCAAGAAGCAGACCCAAAGGAATGGGCGCGCCAGTTCCGCGCCTGGGCCGATAGTCACAGCCCCGATACGCCGGTTCTTTCCGACGACGCCATGAGCCGCGAGAACATCTACCCGGACCCGGTGTGAAAGCGCGCATGTCGACACCAGCGTCGTGCTCTTGAACCATTGCAGCAGCAAGGCAGAGTTCTTCACGTCGTTCCACAAAATCTCGTGGAACTGTGGACCGTGGCTACGCGGCCTATTGCGCAAAACGGTCTCGGGTTGACGCCGTCAAAAGGCCGCCTCCGAGCTGCGGCGAATTAAAGCTATGTTCGTCCTATTGCCCGAGACTG
>JBEKUT010000120.1:0-16535 GCA_049514735.1 Bryobacteraceae bacterium | reverse complement strand
CATGTCTCCCGTGGCTCGTCCGCCATTTTTTGTGGGCACAGACGCCAGGGAGGCCGGTGTACTTTCTAGGAGAACCCAGACTGGATTGTGGGTCATTGAACCGGTTCGACCGCTTGTTCTGCACCATTCTTCGGCTAGCGACGCGCCCAGTTCCAGCCGCCGAACGGCGGCTTCCTTAAACTCTTACGTGAACTTCCTTCGAGACGGACTCATGGCTCTTCTCTCCATTCGATGAATCTTGGAGCCTTATCTGGTTGTCTCAATTTAGGGGCCCACTCCAGCTGCCTTCCCGACGATCCTGGCGCGGTCCCGGACCGGTTTCTTCGACCAGATTTCCCGAAAGGTTTTGTCGGCGTTCGCCAACATCTGCTCCATCTGCTGATGGGTGTGGTCGTCAAAGGTGCGGAGCACTTCGCCATCGAATGGATTCACGGTTTGATATGGCATGCGAAGATTCCCAAAGTCCTCAAAAGCATAGAGCACAGTCGAGGAAGTTTTGTTGGCTCCGCTGGCATCAAACAAATCGAAGGTTGTTCCGGCTCTTACTCATTAGAAGCCTCCGAAACGCAGTTTCGGGCGGCCTGAGTCAAACCGCTTATGCCCGATCTGAAAGAAACGCCACCGCAAGCGCACTCGTTCGCCTCTCGTCTCAAGCAGTGGTTGGTTCCGGCGATCATTCTCCTTCTTGCCGTAGGAATCGTCCTCCTCATTACTACAAACTGGAACGCCTGGGCTGGGGGCCGAGCAGTGCAGGAAACAGACGACGCATATTTGCACGCCGACCTCACGCCGTTGAGCACGAAGGTGGCGGGGCTGGTTTCCAAAGTTGCCGTCTCGGATTATCAGGCAGTGAAGGCGGGCGATCTGCTGGTGACATTGCGCGATGACGATTTCAGCGCCCAAGTACAGCAGGCCGAGGCATCCGTGTCCGCTGCTGAAGCGGCCGTGGTCAACAATCGGAAGCAGAAGCTGTTGCAGGATGCTCGCATCGTGGAGGCCGAGGATGGAGTTCGGACCGCCAATGCGAACATAGCGGCGGCCCAGGCCGGCATCGAGGCGGCAAACGCGTCCATCGCGGGAGCACGCGGAGGGATCGAATCCATTCAAGCGAATGTTACACGAACCTCGAAAGAGCGAAAACGCCAGGAAGCACTAATCGCCACGGAATCCACGACGCCCCAGAAACTCGAACAGGCTGTCTCGGACGACGAAAACTATCGGTCGCAGCTCCTGACACGGAACGCGGACCTCTCGACTGCAAACGCTCAATTGTCCAGCCGCCAGGCCGATCTGGAGCGTGCCCGGTCTCAGTTCAAGAGCGCACAATCCGAGGTCGAAGCGCAGCGGCGCCAGCGGGAGGTGCTGGACTCGCAGGAACTTCAGCTTCGCGCAACGGTAGAACTGCAAAAAGCTTCTCTGGCATTGGCGAAGACCAATCTCGGATATACGAAAATCGTGGCGCCGGAAGACGGGATCGTGAGCGAGCGTCTGGTGAGACCGGGACAACTGGTGAGTCCGGGCACGCAAGTAATCTCTCTGGTCCAAGACGATACGTGGGTACAAGCGAACTTTCTGGAGAACCAGATTCGCGGGATCAAGAGGGGCGACGCCGCGGAAATTAGAGTTGACGCGATTCCCGGCGTAATTCTGCGAGGACGAGTGGAGGAAGTGGCTCCGGCGAGCGGATCGCAGTTCGCGCTCTTGCCGCCGGACAATGCGACCGGGAACTTCACGAAAATCGCGCAGCGCATACGGGTAAAGATTGTTCTCGATCGGGACCGGTCAATCGATGCTCGTCTGCGCCCCGGTCTCTCCGTGATCGTCCGTGTCCACACGAACAGCCCTCATTCATGACTGCTGCAATCCAATCGAAAGCGAAAGTCGCTACCAATCCCTACGTCGGAATCGTTGGCGTGTTCCTGGGCGCCACCCTCGCAACGATGAACGCGCGTCTTATCGGCGTGGGGCTGCCGGATCTCCGCGGCGCTCTCGGACTTGGTTTCGATCAGGCCTCCTGGCTTCCAACTGCGTTGAACATGGCCACGATGTTCAGCGGCATCTTCGTGGTTTTCGTGAACACCTTGCTTGGGCCGCGGCGAATCTTGATACCAGCCTCTCTCTTGTTTGCGTTGAGCAGCGCAGTTCTTCCCTTCGCGCACGGTTATGGTCGGATGCTGGCGTTAATGGTGATCGCCGGGTTGAGTTCGGGAACCTTCTACTCGCTGACCATGACCTTTGTACTCAGTGCGCTTCCCAAGAAACTCATTATTTTCGGTGTCGCAGCCTACGCGGCCGATATTGTTTTCACGGCCAACGTCGCACCGGCTCTCGAAGCCTGGTACATCGGCCACCTGTCGTGGCACTGGATCTATTGGAACTCCGCCGTTCTGGCGCCTTTAATGACTCTATGCGTTTACTATGGAATTCCCAAAGTGCATTTACCCGCACAGCGGCCGAGTTGGCGCGGGTTTATGTATTTCAGCGTGGGGTTGAGCCTGATCTACGGCGCGCTCGATCAAGGTGAGCGTCTGTATTGGCTGCATTCCGGAGTCATCGCCGGAATGCTGAGCGCTGGAATTGTCCTTATTCTGGGTTCATTAGTCAGACGGCTGGTCCAGCCGCTGCCGGTCCTGGACCTCAAATTCCTAAACACGAGAAACATCATTGTCCTCGGATTATCGATCTTCGTTTTCAAATTCGCTCAGTTGGCGACTCTGGTTCTGGTGCCCAGCTTTCTTGAAAATATTCATGACTACCGTCCGCTTCAGATCGGCCACGCACTGGCTTGGGTAGCGCTGCCGATGTTCGCGACCGTATGGGTTATCGCAATCGTGGTGGTCTTCACCAACTCCAGACTCGTACTTGCGCTCGGGCTGACGCTCGCTGCTGTCGTCTGCTGGCACTACTCGCGTATTGACAGTTCCTGGGCAGCCAACAATTTTGAATTTTGGGAACTGCTGTTGTCCGTTGGTTTCGCCTGCTCGTACGTCGGTTTGGTGAGCAGTCTTATCTTGGAGGCGATCCAAGGGGGAGCTATGACAAGCCTGGCCAAGGCGGCAACGGTCTCCGGGTATGCTCACTTCATCCGTCTGTTAGGCGGCGAGGTAGGCGCAACCTTCATGGGGCATTTCTTGTCGGCACGAGAAAAGTTCCACTCCAATCTGCTGGGCCTGCACGTCCAGAGCGGCACGTGGATCACGGACCAGCGTCTTCACTTGCTCGCCGCCGGCGCCTTTGGAAAGTCGACCGGAACGCAGGAAGCTCAATATCGCGCGGCCGAAGCCCTGGGCTTACAAGTTCGGGCGCAGGCCTTTACTCTCGCAATCTCGGACGGATTCGTGCTGATCGCATGGGCGGTAGTTCTTTACCTCATGTTGATGCTTCTGCTGCGGCCCGGAATCTCCTTCCGCGACTTGAGGCGAACGTCATGATGCGCGCAATACTTTCCCGCTGCGTAGTTATTGGCGCACTCCTGTCACTCCTCGCTCCGTTCCAGTATGGAGCCGAGGTGCGGAAGTTAACTCTAAAGGAAGCCGTCGAACTGGCGATCGGCCAGAATCGTTCGCTGCGCATTGCACGCCTGAAGATTGTCGAGAACGAGCAGAAAAAGGCTGGTGAACGCGCTTCCTATTTTCCGTCGATCAAGGATGCCGCCAACGCGAACGACAGTACCGGAGTCGATCACCTGGTGATACCGGCCGGAGCACTCGGGCGTGTCCAAGGCCAGTTGGTCCCGGGAAGCGCGGTAAACATTCCTCAGGGTCTGCACCACTTGCTGCTCAACGATGCGAGCATCTCTCAACCGCTTACGCAGTTAATACGAATCCATGAGGCCAATCGCATTGCCGCCGCGGAAGTTGCCATCTCACGGGCGGATTTAAAGAAAGCCGAGGACCAGGTAGCCATCGATGTCCATCGCCTGTATTTCGCCGTTCTCATCGCGCAACTGCAAAAGCGCGCCGCCGAGGGGCAGACCGCTTACGCCAGGCAAGAACTAAAGGAGAATTTGGAGGCCGTTCGCAACGGGAGCCTGCTTCGCGTCAGCGGGATCCAGGGAGATGTGGATGTGCTTGAGGGACAACAAGCTGTTCTCACGGCCGATCTTCAGGTAACGGACCTGAACACAGAACTGGACGACTTGCTGGGGCTCCCGCTCGATACCAAACTGGATTTGGAGCCAATGGAGTCAATCGGACCCGATAAGCGTCCGTTAGAGGAGTATGTCCAGGCCGCTTGGGCGAACAATCCCGAAATCGCAGCCGCGGAGGAATCGATCAAAAAAGCCAGCGCTGCGGTGAAGAGCGCGAAATCGGCGTTCATTCCCGACATTACGGCCTTCGCCAGCGATACCTGGCAAAACGGAGTGCCGTTTATCGTTACCAACTTCGGCACATTTGGAGTTCAGCTCAATTACGATGTATATGATTTCGGTAAGAGACGCGCTGCCGTCAAGCAGCGCGATGCGCAGCTTGCCCAAGCGGAGGAAAACCTGAAGCGTCTCAAGGACAGTATCTCCGTGCAAGTTGAGCGCAACTACAACGCGGTAGAGCGAACTAAGAATCTCGTGGCGGTAGCGGTCCAGGTTGTGGCGCTGCGGCGCGAGAACGAGCGGCTGTCGCATAACCAGGTGACTCAGGGTGTTGTGACCGTAGCCAACACACTCGAAGCCGCATCAGCGACCTATAAATCGCAAGTGAATCTCCTGCAAGCGAATTTGAATTACATGCTCGCGTGGGCCGAACTAAAACAGACAATTGGCCAGACCCCCGGGCTTTAGGCCTTGTTTATTGAAGGTCAAACAAACCGATTCTGAATGTGCTCTTCGCTTATGAGCCAGAGGACATGTTGCGCATCGAGAGGCGGTCGAAAGGAAAGTCGTCCACCGATCTTAAACTAAGCGGCCGCATGCAAGCGGACGCGCTTTCGGAATTGCTTGCCGAAATCGAGAAGTACAACCCCCGTAGCCTGGACTTAGAAGAGGTCACCCTCTTGGATCGCGACAGCGTTCGCTTCTTGATTCGTTGTGAATCGGAAGGTATCGAGCTGGTTAACTGTTCGTTGTACGTCCGGGAGTGGATAATCAGGGAAAGAGTGCAAATTGGCGGCGCCTCAGACGTCGTGTGACATCAGCCTATCCGAACTGACTTGAATCGCGAGCTTTGAACCGGAACCGGTATTTGTCAATGCCCAAGCTCTTGATCTTATATTCCAGTGTCGTCCGTGGAACTCCCAGCCTTATGGCAGCTCCATCCGGACCCGCAATGCGCCCGCCGGTTTCCGCAAGCGCCGCTTCGATGAGCTCTCGTTCCTGGTTAATCAGAGACGGCTGCAGGCCGGCCGGAGGCGCTGCTTCCGCCTGCAGCCACGCCTTTTCCACAAAGAACGTGTCGGAATCGCAGAAGATCATGGCGCGTTCGATGACATTTTGGAGCTCCCGGATATTGCCGGGCCAGCGATAGCCCTCTAGAAGCTCCGCTGTCCGCTTGTCTATCCTTCGAATCTTCTTGCCGCCTTTAGCAGCGTAGCGTTCGATGAAGTACTTGGCGAGTAATAGAACATCTTCCGGCCGCGCGCGAAGAGGGGGGACATGGATTGGAAAGACGTTCAGCCTGTAGAACAGATCCAGACGAAACTTCCCGGAACGAACTGCCGCTGGCAGATCGCAGTTTGTAGCTGCGATTACACGGACGTCGACTGGTATGCTTTGAGTGCCTCCAACGCGCTCGAACTCGCGTTCCTGAAGCACCCGCAACAGGGCGACCTGAGTTTCGGCCGGCATTTCGCCGATCTCATCGAGAAAAATAGTCCCCTGGTTCGCCACTTCGAAGCGCCCGGCATGGCGCTGATTGGCGCCGGTGAAGGCGCCTTTCTCGTAGCCGAAGAGCTCGGCCGCTATCAGCGACGGAGGAGTGACAGCGCAATTCATCCTGGTGAAAACCGCCCGGGATCTGCGCGACCTCCTGTGAATCGCGCGGGCGATCAACTCCTTTCCCGTGCCACTCTCACCGGTGATCAGAACAGTGGCGTCGCAAGGAGCAACTCTCAGCACCTGCGCTGTCACGCCGCTAATCGCCTCGGAAGAACCGACGATCTCCTCGAACATGGAGGTCGACAACACTTCGCCGCGAAGGTCGAGCGTTTCCTCGTCCAGCTCTCCGTCGATTCCCGCGCTCGCCCGCGCGGCATCGTCTGTGAAATCGCTGGTAACGCGATCCAGTGTGGCGCGAGAATACAGGGGACCAAGCGGGCAATCGCTCATCGTAAGGCTCCTCTCGTGCGTCCCATGAGGCCGGAGATTGCTGGGGTCCTCTCCATATCCACCTTCGGACGGGTCGTAATCATGCATCTTCGATGTCCTCCCTGCCTTCCGCCCTCTCTCTCGCGACCCATTCGCGGATGTAGGGCGGACAATTCCTGAGTTCAGTTCCGTTGGCCTCTCTGAAAGCAAGGAGTTTCACGGCGTCTCTGTCGACAAGAAGAACGTTCTTGAGATCGATGGCGAAGCCCCCCGATTCCTGTTCCAGGACGCCGCGAAGTGTGTCGACATATTCCCCCGTAATGCAGCCGCTTACGAACAACATCACTGGACTTTCCGAGCTGACGACGCGATCGATTCTGCAGCTCATTGACATTGCGGTTACGCGCATCTCGCAATCGACGGCCGTTCTACGCGACAACCAACTCCCTCGTTACAAGCGAGGGCGCAGGCTTGCCGTCCAGAACCGCATCAATGTTGTCCAGGGCAAGCATGCCCATTGCTAAACGCGTCTCCACCGTCGCGCTCCCCATATGCGGCAATAGAAACGTGTTCTTGAGTGCAACATATCCGGGGTGAAGCTGCGGTTCGCCATCGTAGACGTCCAGGCCCGCTGCCGCGATTCGGCCACTCTTAAGTGCGGCGATGAGGTCCTCGTCCACCACCATGCCGCCACGAGCGGTGTTGATCAGGATCGCTCCCCGTGGAAGTAGATCGATCGTTTTCGAGTTGATGAAACGATAAGTCTCCGGAGTCTCCGGCGCGTTCAGGCTGAGCAATTGACTCACTCGAAGTAAGTCCGGCGCAGTGGAGTGAAATACCGCGTCTTTCTCTAATGCCGCGGGCAAGCGAGTTGGATTGGAATAGTGGATGGTCATCCCGAAACCCCTCGCACGTTGAGCGACAGCCCGGCCCACTCGTCCCATTCCAAGAATGCCGAGAACCTTTCCAGTCAACTGCCACCCCAACAACACTGGACTCGAAAGATTCCATGTTCCTGTGCGCACCATTTCCTGGCCTTCGTACGCCCGACGCGACGCGCCCAGCATCAGCAACATCGCGATATCCGCGGTGGCGTCCGCGTTGATTCCCGGCGTGTACGCAATGGCGATTTTCCTATTCGCCGCGGCCTGGAGGTCGATGTGGTCAAGACCAACGGAGTAGGTAGCGATCGCCTTTACAGAGGCGGGAACGCGCTTAAAAAATTCAGAGTCTAACCGATCGAGGGGTGTAATGAACAGCGCGTCGGCTCCCGATGAGGCCACGATCAATTCGTCACGGGTAAACGGCCTTTCGTGAGGATTGCGGCGCGCGTCGTAATCCCGGTCGATGCGCGCCTCGATCTCATCCATGAAATGAGTTGTAACTACGAGCACTGGTTTAGGCATAGACTTTGGCCATCAGTCCAAGAGAAAGCAAGACTCCCGCCATTTCTAAGCGAATGAAAATAAAGATAAAACGAAGATGGATTGCGAGTCGGTGTCCGTTAATCACGCGAATTCCGTGAATTCCGCGAATCGGCGTCCTGGAGAATCACGGGGGAACCTTTAGCTGAATTTGAACTGTTGTTTGTTGATTTTCAAGGCCTTGATCCGGTCCTCAAGTGTAGATGGCGGCATCCGAAGCTTAGCCGCCGCGCCAGAGGGTCCTGAAACCCGGCCTCTAGTCTCAGCGAGCGCCGCTTCGATAATTTCCCGCTCGCTTCTCGGCTCAATATTCACGGCCGGCGACGTTTCAGCCCGAGTTGCCGGCGGTGAAGTCCTTTTAGAAAGCCACAGCTCATCGACATAAAAAACATCGGCGGAACTCAGGATCATGGACCTTTCAATGACGTTCTGCAACTCCCGGATATTGCCAGGCCAGTCGTAGCCCTGCAACCGATCCAAGGTCTTCTGGTCGATTGATCGGATATTCTTGCCCGCCCGATTGGCGTAGCGCTGCACAAAATACTCTACCAGCATTAAAATGTCTTCCGTCCGTTCGCGCAAAGGCGGTATTTCGATGGGAAACACGTTTAGCCGATAGAGGAGATCCTGGCGGAAGGTCCCATCCGCTACGGCGGCGTTCAAGTCGCGATTTGTGGCAGCGATAACGCGAACGTCCACTTGGATAGGCTGCCCTCCCCCCACTCGCTCGAATTCCCGTTCCTGTAGCACTCGCAATAACGCCGCCTGTGTGTCGGGTAGAAGTTCACCAACTTCGTCCAGGAAAATCGTTCCGCCATCGGCCATCTCGAAGTGGCCAAGCCGGCGCTGCGTGGCCCCCGTGAACGCTCCTTTTTCATGGCCAAACAATTCCGAGAAGACAAGCGCGGCCGGAAGCGCGGCACAATTCACACTAACGAAGGGACGGCCGGACCTTTGGGATCGTTTGTGAACGGCGCGGGCGATGAGTTCTTTGCCCGTGCCGGTCTCTCCCGTAATCATAACGGTGGAGTTGGTTGGAGCGACTTTTGCAACGCGGGAAAGAACGGCCTTCAACGGCTTCGAGGCGCCAACAATTTCCTCGAACATCGAAGCCTTGTCGATCTCCTCGCGGAGGGCGACGTTTTCCTGCCGCAGTCTCTCTTCAGCTTGCTTGCGGTCCTCAATGTCGGTCCCGGCAACAAACCAACGCGTAATCTGTCCCTGTTCGTCGTGCAAGGGACTGTTACGGACCAGAAACCAGCGATACTTTCCGTCGTATCTCCGCAACCGCGCTTCGTACTGGTCTGGCGGACCGCCATGCGGCCCCCACGCGAGGCGTTCAAAATCATCCGGGTGAACCCGCGTCTGGGTTTCGCGATTCTGCCACTCCTCAAGGCGAAGGCCGAAATAACTTAGCAGGGCGCGGTTGGCAAAAATGCGTTCTTGCCCGGGCCCGATGACGGCGACGTGCTGCGGCGTAAGGTCGAGCATCTGCCGGAACTCCACTTCCTGCTCCCGGATCTTTTCCTCCGCGCGCTTTTGTTCGCTCAAGTCGAGAACGAACGCGACACCCTCGCTTCCACCTTCGAACAGCGCGCCTCCAACCAGCACGGGCACGCGGCTGCCGTCTTTCCGGAAAAACTCCTTCTCGTATGGCTGCGCAGCCCCGGTGGCCTTCAGACTCGCCAAGGCACGTTCGTCACGCTCGTGCCATTCGGAGGGTGTCATATCGGCCCAGAGCATTCGACGCGAGGCGAGGTCCTCACGGCTGTATTGCAGCATGCGCAGAAAGGCTTCATTGGCCCCGGCGACACACGCGCCTTCGACGTCCCCGATGAAAATCCCCAGAATGTTGGCGGCCACCAGGCGCTGGAACTTATCCTCGCTGGTCTTGCGTTCGGTAATGTCCGTCACAGCCCCGATAAACTCGCGGCCGCCAGATGCATTCTGCACCGCGTGTGCTATCGCATGCACGTGCTTGACTCGCCCGTCAGACAGCAGCAAGCGATACTCATGTTCGAAGTCGGCGCCAGTCTGGGATGCGCTGTCGATGACCTCTTGTACAAGCGCCCTATCCTGGGGATGTACGCGCTGCAGCACTGAATCGATTGTTGGCCTCGGGCTATTGTCGTACTCAAAGATGCGACGGGTTTCGTCGGACCAGACAAGCTCTCCGTCATCGGGTCTCCACCCGAAACTGCCGGTGTGGCTGAGTCTTTGGGCTTCCGACAAATAGGCCTCGCGCCGCCGGAGTTCCTGGGTTGCGAGCTCGTGCTCCGTAACGTCTAGGGCGCTGCCAACGTACCTTTTCAGGCGCTCGTTTTCGACGGCGGGAACCCCCACGCAGCGAATGTATCGGACCTCGCCATCGGGCCGGACAATGCGCTTGGTGGCATCGAAGGCCGAGGCTTTCGCCAGGACTCCCTGGAGCAGGTTCGCCATGGACTCGCGATCCTGTGGGTGGACAAAATCCAGGTACTCCTGAACAGTAGGCGCTTTGCGGGAAGGATCGAGGCCGTGCATTCGAAATAATTCAGGAGACCAGTAGTCGAATCCGGCGGGATTGAAGGCCCAGCTACCCATATGGGCAAGCCGCTGCCCTTCGGCGAGATAAAACTCGCTTCTTTGCAGTTCCAGGCTGCTCCGGCGGAGCTGCTCTTCCGCTCGCTTGCGATCCTCAATATCGATACTCGATCCATACCACTTAACAATTTGGCCGCGCGGGTCGCGCGTTGCCACTTTGTGGTGCAGCATCCAGCGATATTCGCCGTCTGCGCGCAGAACGCGAGCTTCATGCAGAAAGGGTTCGCCGCTGGCCAGAGACGCGCGCCACTTTTCCACGATTCCCTCGACATCCTCGGGATGAATGAACTCTGTCCACTTCCAGCCTTCCAAATCCTCTAGCGGCTGCCCCACGTAACTGAGCCATGTTCGATTGAAGAAATCGAGGTGGCCGTCCGGCCTACCCGTGTGAATGAGGCTGGGAGCGGAATCGACGAGGAGTCGCAAGTCCGGCGTTTGATCCCGCCGGGCAGCGCCATCTCCATTGGGTCTCATGGCTCGCATTATATTCCTTAAGATGCTTTTCAGTCACTTAAGATGCTCTCCAATCCCTCCGGACGGCCAACCCAGGGAAGCGTTGGGTTTTGGCTTCAGGCCGCTTCGCGGCTGGAGATCTGGCGGGACTTCAGATGCGGAGCCAACTTTTTCTTAGCGTTGAAAACGCGCCACTGGACCGTTCCGATGGGGATCTTTTTCGCCGCGGCGATCTCGTGATATTCCCACTCCTCGACAAAGCGCAAGGTCAAAGCCTCGCGCTCGCTGGATTCCAGGAAAGCCATCCAATCGTGAAACTCGAATGCCGGGGTTCCGGCTGGTTTGTTGATCGAGGCAACCAGACAGCCCGCGACGTTTGCCAGGTCAACCGTTTCCACCTCACGCGACTGCTTGCCGCACTGTCTGCAAAGGGCATTGCGCGCAACCCTGAATAGCCAGGCGCGAAAAAGCGATCGGTCGCGAATCTGCGCAGCCTTTCGATAGACCGTCAGCATTACCTCCTGAGTGAGATCCTCGCTCAAGGCGAAGCCGCAGCCGCGTGAGCGGAAGAAAGCGACCAGATGGGGCGTAACGACCCGGTACACGCCGGCGAACGAATCCTCGTTAGGCGATTCCAGAAATCCTTCAATCACTGCACTTTCACGCAGAGTGCGGTCATTTGCCTTTGGCGGATTCATTATGTTCGTCATTGCGTCCGCCCCAAGAGAGGCAGTTGTCCATCCAACAGGAGTTAGCTGCCAACCCATTGTTCTTAAAGCGACTTGGCCGTCCAGGAAGACGCTTTGCGCCGCGACAATCCTTGGCAATTGGCGGGTTTCCGTCAACGCTTCACCGGCGTTTACATCGAACAGAGAGACATCAAGCGCGTGCGTTGAACATCTTAGCGTCTGTGATACGCTCAGGGCGACACCCATGCGACCCCTCTTCGCGCTCCTCGCGCTGACTTGCGCCGTCCACGCCGCGCCGCACACCTTCGCCGTCCAGCACGGCCAGTTCACGCTCGACAACAAACCGTTCCGCATAATCTCCGGAGAGATGCATTATCCCCGCGTGCCGCGCGAATATTGGCGCGACCGATTCCGCATGGCCAAAGCCATGGGGCTGAATACCATCACGACTTATGTCTTCTGGAACCTGCACGAGCCGCGCCCCGGCGTTTACGATTTCTCCGGCAACAACGATGTCGCCGAATACATCCGCGAAGCGCAGCAGGAAGGGCTTTACGTCATTCTGCGGCCCGGCCCCTACATCTGCGCCGAGTGGGATTTCGGCGGGTTCCCATCCTGGCTTCTGAAAGATCATGACATGGTTGTGCGCAGCCGCGATCCGAAATTCATGGCCGCCGTTTCGCGATGGTTTGCGCGTCTCGGCCAGGAGCTGGCGCCGCTGCAACTCGCCAATGGCGGTCCCATTATCGCCGTGCAGGTGGAAAACGAATACGGCTCTTTCGGAGACGACCATGTCTACATGAATCAAATCCGCCAAACGCTGCTCGACAGCGGATTCACGAAGGCGCTGCTCTACACGGCCGACGGCCCGGAACAGCTCCCCAAAGGCACGTTGCCGGGATTGCCCGCGGTGATCAACTTCGGCCCGGGCGATGCTCCGCAGGCTTTCGCGACCCTCGATAAATTCCGTTCCGGCGGACCGTTCATGTGCGGCGAATATTGGGCCGGATGGTTCGATCATTGGGGCGGCAAGCACGCCGCAACCGACGCCGCGCAGCAGACGAACGAGATCCAATGGATGCTCGACAAAGGCTATTCGATCAGCATGTATATGTTCCACGGCGGAACAAGTTTCGGATGGATGAACGGAGCCAACAGCCAGGGAACGAATTACGAGCCCGACGTCACCAGTTACGATTACGATTCCGCGCTCGACGAAACCGGCCGGCCCACGCCGAAGTATTTCGCCTTCCGCGGCGCGATCGCGAAGGCCACGGGGGCGACGCCGCCGCCAGTGCCCACGCAAAAGCCCATGATCGCGATCCCGAACCTGACGCTTGCCGATTCGATTCCGCTGTGGTCTACGCTGCCAAATCCGAAGCATTCCGAAGACCCGCTCAGCATGGAAGACCTCGATCAGGCGTACGGCTATATCCTCTATCGCACGCAGCTCGAAGGCCCGGTTTCAGGCCCTCTCGTCCTCGATCGACTGCACGATTACGCGCAAATTTATCTCGACGGAAAGCTCGTTGGCACGCTGGACCGGCGGCTCGATCAAAACCAGATGCCGCTCGAAGTGACGGCGAAGCGCGCGCAGCTCGACATCCTTATAGAGAACACCGGCCGCGTGAATTTCACTACCGTCCTGCGCGGCGAACGAAAAGGAATTACGAAGCAGGTCACGCTGGCCGGCCGTCCGATTCACGGCTGGGATATATACTCTCTGCCAATGAACGACCCGTCAAAACTCGCCTACACGCGAACTGCCTGCGCCGGCGCGTGCTTCTATCGCGCGACATTTAAAATTGAACACCCCGCCGACGCGTTTCTCGACACTACCCAGTTCACTAAAGGCCAGGTCTGGCTCAACGGCATTAATCTCGGACGCGTCTGGAACATTGGCCCGCAGAACAGGCTATACGTACCAGGCCCGTGGCTGCGCAAAGGTTCAAACGAAATCATCGTGTTCGATTTGGCCCATTCCGCCCAGTAGGGCAGACCATCGCCTTGCGTGGTCTGCCTTCCCAACCCATATGTCAGACTAGTAGTTAGAGCCATGCAAAAACCGCTCCTAGTTCTAGCTCTTTTAGTTTCATTCGTCTCTTTACCAGCCGAAAAGCTTTCCAAGTTCGAGGTCACACCCGAAATACAATCGGCCCTCGACCGCATTTCCGCCGACTCGCTCCGCGGCAATCTTTCCTTCCTTTCCTCCGACCTGCTCGAAGGGCGCGGCACGCCCTCCCGAGGCCTGGACCTCGCGTCCGAATTTATCGCCGCCCAGTTCCGCCGCGCAGGACTTCGCCCGGGCGTCGATGGCGACTACTTCCAGCTCGCCGACATGCTCGTGAAGCAGCCGAACATGGACGGGTTCAAGATGGAGTTCACCAGCGGAAAGCACAGCGTCACCATCGATCCCGAAGAGGCCCTGCTCGAAACCAACGCCGCCATCGACCTCACAGCGGCGGCGGTTTACAACCTCACCGGGACGCCGCCTAAACCCGAAGAGCTGAAGGACAAGGTGGTGCTTGTTCCCATACACGACGCGCGCGCCGTGCGGGAATTGCTGGCCAACGCGCATCCCGCTCTCGTCGTCTTAGTTGGCAGGAACTCGCCCGGAAACATGCCCAGCCAAACCCTCCTCGATCCGACGCAGACGGAGAAGACAAAACCTTCGCGTGTCATTCTTTTTTCAGCCAAAATGGCCGACTTTTTGGAGGGTATTTCGGCGGGTGACGGCCACGCAACGGCGTCACTGCACATCGCCGCGCCCCTGGAGCACCACGCCACGCTGCGCAACGTCATTGGAGTTTTACCCGGCTCCGACCCCGCTCTCAAAGACACCTACGTCCTGCTAACAGCCCACTATGACCACCTCGGAACGAAGGGCCCCGGCTCGGGAGACCGCATTTACAACGGCGCGAATGACGACGGCAGCGGCGTGGTCTCCGTCATCGAAATCGCCAACGCCATGGCCGCCATGAAAAAGCATCCTGCCCGCAGCATCGTGTTCATGACCTTCTTCGGTGAAGAAGAGGGCCTCATCGGATCTGCGTACTACGTGCATCATCCCGTTTTTCCGCTCGCGAAAACAGTGGCCGATGTGAATCTGGAACAGGTCGGCCGCACCGATTCGAGCAAGGGCAAACAGATCGCGAGAGTGGGTCCCACGGGCTACGGATATTCGAGTCTGATCGACGATTTCCGAACCGCTGGTGAACAGACCGGCGTCAAAGTCTACGATCCGGAGTCCGACAGCGACCGCTATTTTGCGCAGAGCGACAACCTGCCATTCGCCGAAGCCGGGATTCCAGCGCACAGCTTTTGTGTCGCGTTTGAGTTTCCCGATTATCATGCCGTCGGCGACGAATGGCAAAAAATCGATTACGACAACATGGCCAAGGTCGACCGTATGTTCGCTCTCGGCCTTGAAATGGTCGGTGACGATCCCGCGCCGCCGCATTGGAACCAAGGTAATCCGAGGGCCAAGCGTTACGCCGATGCCCACAAGCAGTAGCGTGGCAGGTACGATAAAAGAGATGCTCGCCGCGAGTGTGTCACTGTCGAAACTAAGCGAGCTGGAACTCTCGTTGAGCGGAATTATCCGCGGGAAGCCGGAGGCCATCCGCCTTTCGTTGGTGTGTGCCCTGGCGCGCGGGCATTTGCTGATCGAAGACGTGCCCGGAGTCGGCAAGACCACTCTGGCGCATGCGCTGGCGCGGTCGGTGGCCTGCAACTTCCATCGCCTGCAATTTACCAGCGACATGCTGCCGAGCGACGTCCTCGGCGTAACCATTTATAACGCCCACACGCAATCGTTCGAATTCAAGAAAGGGCCCATCTTCACGAACTTTCTTCTGGCCGACGAGATCAATCGCGCGACTCCCAAGACGCAATCGGCTCTGCTCGAAGCAATGAACGAAGTGCAGGTAACCATCGAAGGCCGCTCCTTCCAGCTCCAGCAGCCTTTCATGGTGATCGCGACCCAAAATCCGGTGGAGCATCACGGCACCTATCCGCTGCCCGAAAGCCAACTCGACCGCTTCCTGCTGCGGATGCGGATCGGCTACCCGGACCGCGAGGCCGAGCGCGACATCGTGCGCCAAACGGAAAGCGGAAACGCGGACGCTCGTCCAATCCTCACCGGCGAGGAGCTGCTCTACTTCCAAGGACAGGTCGGCCGCGTGATCGTCGACGAAGCCATCGTCGATTACATGCTGGCGATTGTCGAACGCACCCGAACCCATGAAGCGCTCGCGTTGGGTGTCAGCCCGCGCGGCGCACAGGCGCTGTTTCGCGCTTCACAGGCGCTCGCCTTGCTCGAAGGCCGCGATTACGTGATACCTGACGATGTGAAGCGGCTCGTGATTCCCGTTTTTGCGCACCGCTTGGGAATCGCGCGAGCCTCGCTCTCGCAGCGCAACACCGAGACCAGCGAACGCATCCTGCAGGAGATCCTCACGTCCGTCGAGGTTCCCCTGTAAGCTCTGAACAAATGAAGACAGCTATTATCGGCCTGCCCATGGTAGGCAAGACATCTCTGTTTACGATTCTCACCGGCGTCCACGAAGCGACGCGCGTCGGCACCATGGAAGCTCGTGTCGGCATGACCAAGGTTCCCGATTCGCGTCTCGAAGAGCTGGCCAAGATCTTCGAACCGCCCAAGGTGACGCACGCAACCGTCGAGTATCTCGATTTTCCGGCCATCTCGAAGGAAGCGTTGCGCGACCCGAGTTACCTCGCGGGCATGCGTGTCGCCGACGCTCTCGCCCATGTCCTGCGCCTCTTCGACAGCGATACGGTGCCGCACGAAAAAGGATCGGTTGATCCGGTTCGCGACATGGAGGACGTCGACATCGAACTCGTGCTGAGCGATCTCGTCGTGGTTGAGAAGCGCATGGAGCGCCTCGATAAGGACCGCAAGAAGCTGAAGGATCCGCAGTTGGATCGCGAGTTCGCGGTGCTGGAGCGCTGCAAGGCCACGCTTGAAGCGGACACCCCTCTGCGAACTTTGGAGCTGACCGCAGACGAGGAAAAGCTGATCCGCGGATTCCAGTTTTTGTCGCAGAAGCCGATGCTGTATGTGTTGAACATCGGCGAGGAAGACGCTACGCGATTAGGTGAAATCGAGGAGAAGTATCGCACCGGCGC
>JBEKUT010000119.1:0-16595 GCA_049514735.1 Bryobacteraceae bacterium | reverse complement strand
GCGGAGCAGGCTCGCAAGTCGCTGCGGGGATGGAAACAGGTGTTGACTGACGCGGACGGTTATTATAAATTCGACGGTCTGCCGCCGGGCGATTATCGCTTGCTCTCGACTTTCGATATCAGCGAGGTGGATGAAGAAGTGCTCGATGAAGCTCAAGCGGTGACGGTGAAAGTGGAGGTGTCGCAGAAGTCGAGCTTGGATCTTGCTGTCTGGGCCGCGCCATAGCGTTGCACCCCAATCACGATATTATGGGGCCAAGGAGCTCCAGCCGATGACTCGCCGTAATTTTCTCAACGCGACCAGTGTCGCATCTACTCTCGCCCTGGGCAGGGCCGCGATGGCGCAGGATGAATCGAAGCCGCGATCGCCGAACGACCGCATCCAGGTGGGTTGCATCGGATTCGGAATCATGGGGCAGGGCGACGTACACACCGCCGCGGATATTCCGGGTGTCGAGATTGTAGCGGTCGCCGATGTCTACGACGGGCGGCTCACCGTGGCGCGTGAACGCTACGGCGACAAGGTTTTCACGACGCGGGATTATCGCGAGCTTCTGGCGCGGCCGAATCTGGATGCGGTGATCGTGGCGACTCCGGATCATTGGCACGGGCGGATTGCTACCGACGCGATGCTGGCCGGCAAAGATGTCTACTGCCAGAAACCCATGGTCCAGAAAGTGGACGACGGGCACATGGTGATCGATGCGCAGAAGAAGACCGGCCGGATTCTTCAGGTGGGCAGCCAGCGCGTCAGCTCTGTCATTTATGCGAAGGCCAAGGAACTGATTCACGGCGGCTCGATTGGCGAAGTACACATGATCGAGGCGTTCTGGAATCGCAATTCGCCGCTGGGCGCGTGGCAGTATACGGTGCCGCCGGACGCCTCGGAGCAGACCATCGATTGGGACCGCTTCCTGGGCAGCGCGCCGAAACGGCCTTTCGAGCCGGTCCGGCTCTTTCGCTGGCGCAACTATCGCGACTACGGCACGGGCATCCCCGGCGACTTGTTCGTGCATCAGTTCAGTGGAATCCACTACGTGATGAACGCGATCGGGCCGCAGCGGGTGTGCGCGATGGGGAACACGTATTTCTGGAAGGACGGCCGCGACGTGCCGGACATGATGATGGGGATGTACGATTACGCGGCCGGCGAATCGCATCCGGCGTTTCAGATCAGCCTGCGCGTGAATTTCGAGGCTGGCGGGACGGGCGGGCAGGACGGGCAGGGTTTCCGGTTTGTTGGAACCGAGGGCATCCTGGATCTTTCGGTGGGCAGCTCGCTGGTGCTCACGAAGCGGCCGCGATCCGCTGAGCCGGGCAATACTGCGGATACGTTTTCAAAGGCAATTGAGGCGCGCGTGATCGACGATTACAACCGCAAGTATCCGAAGCAAGAAGGCGATATCGAACCGACTACGGCGGAAACATTTCCGTTTCCACACGGGTACTCGGAACAGGTGGCGCATCATCAGAATTTCTTTAATGCGGTGCGGTCGAGGAAGCCGGTGATTGAGGATCCGGTATTCGGCTTGCGCGCCGCGGGCCCGGCTCTGATGTCGAATATTTCGTGCTTTGAGCAGCGGACGGTGGAGTGGGATCCGGTTAACATGCGGATGAAGGGCTGAGAACCGCTCCCTTCCGGTCACGGCTCGGTTACGAGCGTTGGTGCGGGGAAGCGTTCGTGGTTGTTGGTTCGTGGTTCGTGGTTCGTTGATGGGGATGGGGGGACCGCTTCCTGCCGGGCGCGGCTCGGTTACGAGGGTTGGTGCGGGGAAGCGTTCGTGGTTGTTGGTTCGTGGTTCGTTGCTGGGGAGTGGGGGGACCGCTTCCTGCCGGGCGCGGCTCGGTTAGGGGCGTTGGTGCGGGGAAGCGTTCGTGGTTGTTGGTTCGTGGTTCGTTGCTGGGGAGTGGGGGACCGCTTCCTAACGGGCGCGGCTCGGTTAGGGGCGTTGGTGCGGGGAAGCGTTCGTGGTTGTTGGTTCGTGGTTCGTTGCTGGGGAGTGGGGGGACCGCTTCCTGCCAGTCACGGCCCGGAAGGCGGGGTTGGGTGCGTGAAGGAGGGTGTCAGGCTTTCCCATAAGGCGATTAGTTCGTTAATAGAAAGCTGCTCGGCGCGCTGTTTCGTTTCCGGGAGCGCGTCGAGAATGTCTTTTTCGTAGGATCCGAGCAGGTTGTTGCGCAGCGTTTTGCGTTTTTGATGAAACGCGGCCGATGCGAATTGCAGGAACGCGGCGGGATCGGCAACGGGCAATTCGGGGCGTGGGGTGAGGCGGACCAGGGCGGAATCGACCTTGGGCGGTGGTCGAAAAGCGGCGGCTGGAACTGTGAAGAGAAGCTCGGCTTTCGATAGCAACTGGGTCTGCACGCTGAGATAGCCGTAATCGCGGGTGCCGGGCGACGCGGTCAAGCGCTCCGCCACTTCCTTCTGAACCAGAAATACCGCGTGCGCGAGTTGCGGGCCGAGCGCCAGAACCTTCTGGATGATCGGAGAGGTGATGTAGTAGGGAAGATTGCCCACCACCGTCAGCGGCCCGTAAGAAGACAGGTCGGCTTTGAGAATGTCGTTGTCGACGATTTCGAGATTCTGCCGTTCTCGAAATTTCGATCGCAGATACTGCACCAGAACGGGATCGATTTCGATGGCGACGACTCGGCTGGCATGCTCCAAGAGGTGCAGAGTCAGAGCGCCGCGGCCGGGCCCGATTTCCAACAGCAGATCGCAATGTTCGGGGCAAGCTGCCCGCGCGATGCGCTCCAACACGGATTGACGGGCGAGAAAATGTTGACCGAAGCGGCGGCCCAACGGATGGGCTAGCCCTTCACTTCGATGCGGCTGCTGCGGAAGACCATCCGAACAGTGCCCGACATCGGCACGCCGCAATCCGGACAGGAATTGGGCGCAACACGGGCGGGAGAGAAGCGCGTGAAGAGGAGACTGTTCTCAATGCTGCGATGAATGGCGTCTTCGTGTCCCGCAGCTTCGACGATAGAAAAATTCACGATGCGGCCATGCTGGTCGATTCGCAAATCGACCACGGCATCTCCAGGAGCGAAGCTAATGGGTCCCATGCTTTCGAGCATCGGCTGCGTGAATAATACGCAAGGCACGTCGCTAGCGTGGACGATCACGGGCCGGGAGAATGTCGGGACTAAGGCGGCAAACAGGAGCACTGCAGCCGCAACCCCGCCGGCCAGTGGGACCGCGAGGGGACGCAGCAGGCCGTTAACACGGAAGGTAAAGCGCTCCCAACGGGAGCGGCCGAGTCCAATTTTAAGATTGCGCTCGCGAGAGGCCATCATGCGAAGGCGGAGCGTGAGGTCCCTGGGGATTTCGCGTTTGGGCAGAGAACGAACGGCAGCCCGAACCCGCACGTAACGCTCACAGGCTTCGGCGCAAGAGCGGCACGTCCGCAGATGCGACCCCAATTCCTGCCGTTCCTGCTCGGACACGGCGTCATCGAGGTAAGCCGGGATGTTGCGCTTTGCGATCGAACACGTCATAAATCCATCCGAACCGTCTACTCGACCGTCTGCGGCGACCAGGAGAGCGCCGGTTCCGATTCGAGGCGGCTTTCGAGAATCTTGCGGAGCGCTTCACGCCCGCGCATGATCCGCGATTTCACCGTTCCTAACGAGACTTCGAGCACTGATGCAATCTCCTCGTAACTGAGGTCCTCGATGTCCCGCAAAACCACTGCCGCGCGGAATTTCGGATTCAACTCCGCGAGCGCGTCCCCGACCAGAACACGCGTCTCTTCATTCGATGCCAGTTCGAAAGGACTGCGGCCCGGATCGGCGAAATTCTCTTCATGCAATCCGGGCGTTTCCTCGTTTGCGGCGAAGCCTATTTCCGGACGCTGATGCCGTGAAAACCAGCGGCGGTGATTGTGCGCTTCGTTCACCGCGATCCTGTAGATCCAGGTCTTCAGTGAACTTCCGCCTCTAAAATGACCGACGTTGCGAAATACTTTTAAGAAAACTTCCTGCACCACGTCGCAAGCATCGCACGGATCGGTCATCAACCTGGAAACCAAGTTGTAGACCGGCTGCTGATAGCGAAGGATTAGCGTTTCATACGCCAGTTCAGACCCTTCGCGAAGGCCTGTGATCAGGGCGTCTTCCTCGGAACTGGTTCCAGCGCCGAGATAATTGTCGAAAGTAAGCCCGGTAATGTCCGCCACGGTACGCCTACTCGAATTCTAACCCTAAACTGTGGGCCAAATCATTGGACACCGGTACTATTAGGAAAGTTCCCGCGCAGGAGAGGTCCCGCGCTCAGCTTTCCAGTTTCGCGTTCAGCGTGATGTTGGTGTTGTATAACTTCGAGACGGGGCAGCCGCTTTTCGCTTCCTGGGTTGCTCTATCGAAAGCTTCTTGCGATGCTCCCGGAACTTTCGCGGTCAGTTCCAGGTGGCTCTCCGTAATTCCGAAGCCGCCGTCTTTTTTGTCCAGCGTGATGGTGCATTCGGTGTGAATCGACTCCGCCTTTAAGCCCGCTTGCGCCAGTTGATTCGATAACGCCATGGAGAAACAGCCCGCATGAGCCGCGGCTAACAGCTCCTCCGGGTTGGTTCCCTGGCCCTGTTCGAAGCGCGTATGAAACGAATAGGGCGCGTTCGATAGAGTGCCGCTGGCGGTCGAGATTTTGCCTTCGCCCGATTTCAGATCGCCGCGCCATTCGGCGTTCGCTTTTCTTTGCATCCGTAATTCTCCTTCTATTTGTAAGTAACACGGAGGCAGGCCACGCAAGGCGATGGCCCGCCCCACGATGCGATATCCTTTGACGAGTCTCGATGACCGCTGACGACGCGATAGGCCGCAGGACGGTGCGGCGCATCAACCGCCGCATCATGCCGTTCCTGTTCCTGCTGTATGTGATTGCGTTTCTCGATCGCGTGAACGTCGGATATGCCGGTCTACAGATGACGCGGGAACTGCATTTCTCGAACGCCGTATTCGGTTTCGGATCGGGCATTTTTTTCATCGGCTACGTGCTGCTGGAAATTCCGGGGACGGTTTTGGTCGAGATCTGGAGCGCGCGGAAGTGGATTGCGCGCATCATGATCACGTGGGGAATCGTCGCGGGCTTTACCGGCCTGATTCACACCGCTCACGAATTCTACTGGGCGCGCTTCCTGCTGGGCGTGGCGGAAGCGGGTTTCTTCCCCGGAGTGATCGTCTATCTGACGCACTGGTATCGCGCGGCCGACCGGGCGAAAGCGGTCGCCATGTTTATGTCCGCGATTCCGTTGTCGCAGGTGGTGGGCGCACCGATTTCGGCCGTTTTGATGAAGATCCAGTGGCTGGGATGGTCCGGTTGGCGATGGCTGCTGATCCTCGAAGGCGTACCGGCCGTGATTTTGGGCGTCGTGACGCTGCTCTATCTCACGGATCGTCCGGTGCAGGCGAAATGGCTGCCTGAGGCGGAGCGCAATTGGATCGTGAATGAACTCGAATCCGAGAAGCGCCAGAAGGCCGCGGGCGGAGCGGTGAGTATCTGGCGGGCGCTGGGTCATCCCAACGTTTTACTTCTCACGCTCAGCTATTTTTGCGGCGCTGTGGTGCAGTACGGCTTTGGTCTGTGGCTTCCGAAGATCATCGAAAAGCTTTCCGGATTCAGCGCGCTGCAGGTGACGCTTGTCGCGGCGATTCCTTATCTGGTGTCGTGGCCGGCAATGATGCTGATGGGGTGGAATTCCGACCGGACTGGAGAGCGGCGTTGGCATGTGGCCGGCGCGTTGGGCTTGGCCGGCGTGGGTCTTCTTGCGAGCCAGTATGCGGGTGCGAACGTGGCGTTCGGTGTTGCGATGTTTTCGATCGCGTTGGTTGGTATCAACGGGCGTCTGCCGGCGTTCTGGCCTATGCCGGCGGCATTGCTCGGCGGCACGTCCGCGGCCGCGGCTATCGGCGCCATCAATTGCGTGGGGAACGTGGGCGGGTTTGTGGGACCTTACATCATTGGATTTTTAAGCACGGGGTCGGGGCGATATGGGTCGGGTGTCGCGTTTCTGGTAGGCGCGGCGTTTGTCGGCGCGGTTGCTACTCTCCTGGTGCGGAAGGCAGGCGGGACCAAATAGATAAACAAACGATAACGTGAGTGCCATTGTCGGCGTTCTAACAAACTTCCTTGTGCGGATCACGCTTGTGATGCTTCACGATTAGGACCATAATGACAGCATGAACAGCACACGTGAAACTGAAATCCGAGAAATCGCGGAGTTGCTTTCCGCTATTACGGAGCAAGTCACAACGAAAAAGGTGACCGGCTTTTTGTCTATGGTAGGTCGTGAATATTCTGGTCAGCTCATGGTTGTCGGGCGTGCGGTGAACGGATGGGCTGGGGGCAGGTCGCCCAATGAACTCCGCACCGACGTCCAGCGGTTGGAGTACGCTTACGAGGTGCACAAATCGGTAACTGAACTCATGGGCAAGCGGTGCCCGATGTGCTGGGTCACGGCGCAGTGGAGCGTAAGCGTCGAGGATTACAATAGGCGCTGGTGCACGAAATGCAAAGAGATCTACAACACCCATAAATCGCCGTTTTGGCGTGTCATCCGAGCCGTTGTCAGTCGACTAAGGATTGCCGACGTTGAGGACAATGAAAGGTCGTGGTCATCTCATCTCGTGTGGTCAAATCTGTATAAGATCGCGCCGCATGGCGGTGGCAATCCGAGCGGCAAGCTCAGGAAGGCTCAACTTGAAGGGTGCAAAAAGCTTCTTGAGTGGGAGTTGGAACAATATCGACCGAACCGAATCCTGTTTTTGACCGACTGGTGGTGGGCAGATGAATTTCTCGGGCAGGCTTGGGAGGATCGGCCAAAGCCAAATCCTCAATCGCCTGTCAGGGCCGTCGGTCGTCTGAAGTGTGGTGCGCACGCAGCGGCCTGCGTGGTTGCCTGCCACCCGCAGGGAAAAAACGAAAAGAATTGGGTGGACGAGGTTGTGAGTGCGTTCGGTTCCGTGTCCACACCGCTAGCCAAATCTACTCGCGCCTCTTGATTTTCAACACGCCTCTGCGCGGTTGCTACTCTTCCATCCATTAGTGTGCGTGGCGCGGGTTTCCTAATGGCGGCAAGACTGGTGCGCCGCGAGATTGGGAAAAACCTTGAGTGCGCAGACGCAGGGCCATCGCGAGCATGCAGATGGCGCTGAATCCAAAATAGGAGGCAAACAAAAGAAGGTCCATGTGCGAGCCGGGTTCTATTTTGATCCAGCGAAATCCCAGAGCAACAAAGGTCAATGCGAAGCAGGCCGAGGCTACTCCGGCCACGGCGAAAAGACCTCCGTCCATCACGTGGCGCTGACGCCGCAGCGTTCGTGCGACTTGCAATTCGACAATGCCGATACCGATTGCCATTACGACGATCAGGAGCGCGACAGTTAGAAGGCTGATCGGATAGCGGATGAAGGCGTATTGGATAATTCCGAGGGCGGCAAGGGCGAGACCATTCAGGACCAGAAACCAGCACTTGCCACTTGCGGACCTCGCAATTCCAGCTATGATAGCGCATGCTCCCGCGGCCAGCGTGAGCTTACCTATAAGCGTGATCGTGCCATTCCAGGAATAGAAAGTCAGCGGCCTATTCGTTTCCTGCATGATTAAGTAGGCGGCTGCGATTATCGCTTCAAAAACTCCGCACAAGGCTAGTAAAAGCCAATTCTTAGACAGGGTTTGGATCATTTGGGACCCCCTTGTTCATTGTACGCCGATCATGTTTTTCAAGTAGGGCAATCCCCACTGGCGTGACCCTAACGATGCAATTGCCGTTGACATTTTCCTGCGCGATCAGTCCACGATCGTTGGCGTCCTCCCACACCGGAAACCGAGGGCAAGATGTGCGCCAGGCGTCCATGACTTCTTCGTAGGTTCGGTCGCGGAGCGTTAGCCAATCGAGCAGATCGAGAATGAGGGCTTCCACGGTGTCGTCCATGTCATATCAATTTTATGGTGAGCAGCCCATGCGCCGTGATTAAAGTTTCTCCCGATCTCGACGTTAAGTACATTGAGAAGCCCATGAAAATCGGCAGAAAAATTACTCTCGCGTTGGGGGGAACGGTCCTGCTGGTCGTGTGTCTGGCCGGTCTGGCGATTTGGTCGTCGCAGGCGATCCATGCGGCCATGCAAGTGTCGGAAAGACAGAGCAAGATGACGGCGCTGGCCGAGAGGATCTCGGCGGACGCGGGGGCGATCGCGCAGCGGGTGGCGACCATGACGTTGTCCGGGCACGCGGGGAAGGAGATCCTGGAACAGCTCCTGGCGAGGCGCGCGGACTACCTGGCGACCTTCGACACCTTCAGGTCCATACAGGTTACCGAAGAGGACAAGCGGCGTTTGGGCGGGGCGGAACAGGCGGCCACGCAATGGCGCGAGGCCGACAACCGGGTGATCGCGGCGCTCAAAGCGAACAAGTCACGGGAGGCAACTAAGCTTCATGGAGAACAGGTTGTGCCGCGGTTCAACGAACTTGGCGAGGTCCTTTCTTCCTACGTAAAGTACCGCGAAGGGGAGTTGGCCGAGATCAACCGGCAAACAGAGACGCTGATCGGCAGGACTACGCTCATGCTGATCGGCTTTGGTTTGATTTCCGCGCTGGGAGCAATTGTGGCCGGAGTTTTTCTGACTCGCAGCATCGTTAAGCCGCTTGTTTTGTCGGTCCAACAATTGGGCGAGGTCGCTCACGGGGACGTCTCGCGCGACGTGCCCGCTGAATTTCTGGCGCGGGGCGATGAAATCGGGAATCTGGGGCGCGGGATGCAGGAGATGACCATCGCACTGCGGCAGATGATTCAGGAGATTTCCAGCGGAGTTCAAGTATTGGCTTCCTCCTCCACCGGACTGATGACTACTTCGAGCGAGCTGACGTCGGGTTCACGCGAAGCCTCCGACAAGGCCCACTCGGTTTCGGCCGCAGCCGAAGAGATGAGCTCCAACGTCACGTCGGTGGCGGCGGGAATGGAACAGACCACCACGAACCTGGCCCATGTCTCTTCGGCCACCGAGCAAATGACGGCAACCATCGGCGAGATTGCGCAGAACTCCGAAAAGGCGCGGCGGATCACGGATGAAGCGACGCGCCAGGCGGCCCGAATTACGGAGCAGATGAATCAGCTCGGCGCGGCGGCGCGTGAGATCGGCAAGGTGACGGAGACGATTACTGAAATTTCGTCGCAGACGAATCTGCTGGCGCTCAACGCGACCATCGAAGCGGCGCGCGCCGGTTCGGCGGGAAAAGGATTTGCGGTGGTTGCGACAGAAATCAAGACGTTGGCGCAACAAACGAACGGCGCGACCGGAGACATCAAGGGACGCATCGCAGGGGTGCAATCGGCGACGGCGGCCGGCATTACCGAAATCGCTAAGATTTCGCAGGTCATCGGCGAAGTGAGCGCGATTGTCGCCTCGATCGCCGCCGCCATTGAAGAGCAATCAACGGCGACGAAGGATATAGCGCGGAATATCGCCAAAGCGTCCGCGGGCGTGGCCGATTCGAACTCGCGCGTGGCGGAGACGTCGCAGGTTTCGCGTGAGATCGCCAAGGATATTGTCAGCGTGGATCGGTCGGCGAAGGACATGGCGAGCGGCAGCGATCATGTGCGCGCCAGCGCGAGTGAGCTTTCTAACGTGGCTCAGTCGCTGCGGGAGACGGTGGGCAGGTTCCACGCTTGAAAATCGCTGCGATGTCAAATTAGACTAAACGATTGTGCAGCCCGCACTCGCCTTCGCGTTGGTTTTCGTACTTGCGACGCGCGTGGCTTCGCCTCAGCCGCCGGGGGAAGAAAAAGATTCGTATGAAATTTGTTCGATGCTGCTGCGTACGGAGATGCCAGCGGATTGGAAAGTCACGGGCTGGGCCATCAGGCAGGAAACACGAACTCTTAACGGCGAGAGCGGTGGTGGCGCCGAGGGCATTTGTTTGAAGCCTACACCCGATCGGGAATCCATTTATAGGCCGCTGATTCAAGATTACGTTGCGAAGAACAAGAAGCGGGCCGTGTTGGATCGCAAATTCGACTTGCCACAATATGCGCTGGTTGGTCCGGCTGAGATTGAGGAGATTGGGAAACATTGGAGACCTCGGCCTCCTGGCTCAACTTCGGATAAGGAGAAGGCGGTGTTTCCACTCAACGCCACCGTGATCTTTCACGTTTCGGCCGTGGGTTTTAACGGCGACCGGACGAGGGCGTTGGTCTATGTAGGGCACAATTGTGGGGGGCTGTGTGGCGGGGGTGCTTACCACCTTCTAGTAAACATCGATGGGACGTGGCAGGTCGACCGGGGCTACCATGGCACTTCTTGCGGTTGGTGGTCGTAGTGGCGGCGCGTGGTCGGGGTTCTGTAACGCTCCGGGGAACCGCTCCCTTCCGGTCACGGCTCGGCTACAGGGTGTTTCAGAACCCCGACCAGAACGCTTAGCGCCACCAACGGTCGTGGTGGTCGCGGAAATCGCGCATGCGGTTGAGGTCGTCGCTGAGCATATCGCGATCGTGATGCGAGAGGCGATTGTCGTCGACTACTTTATGCAAATCACCGATTACTTCATCGAGTTTGCGTTCGTCGTAACGGCGATGCTCCAGGCTATCCTGCAATTCATCCAGTTGACGCCGGGTGCGGTCGAGCCGGTGCTCATCGTGGCCGCTCGTATACCAGCGGTGCTGGACCTCATCCAGGTCCTCGCGCACCTGCGAGAACAAGTGCATCCGCCAGCGCTCACCCTCCCAACGTCCGTCTTGTGCGTACGCTCCGGCGGCAAGAAACAGAAGCGCCGCGGTTGTCAAACATCTCCGAAATGTTTTGTTCATGTTTAGTCTCACTCCGTAAGTGGTCTCTTTCGGTTTATAGGACGGCCCCGGCCCGCCGAATCGGTGCAGGGGGCCCGATTAAATGCGTTTAAGGCGTGAGGGTTGGCACGTCTACCCACGCGCGTTTGCTCCACGATTCCAGGCCTTTTTCGGCCAACTGCACACCTTTGGCGCCTTCGAGCAGATTCCACGGAAACGGCGCGTCTGTGACGACGTGCAACAGAAACAGCTCCCATTGACGCTTGAAGGCGTTATCGAAATACATCTGCTCCGGAACTTTCTGCCACGAATCGAAGTAATTCAAAGGGCTCTCGATATCGGGATTCCACAAGGGGCGCGGAGTGGCGCCGGCAGGCTGTATCCAGCAATCGCGCAATCCGGCTACGGCCGATCCTTTGGTGCCTTCCACCTGCAGCGTGAGCAGATCGTCACGGCGGACACGCACGCACCAGGATGAATTGAAGTGCGCGATAACTCCGTTCTCGAGTTCGAAGGTGGAGTACGCGGCGTCGTCGGCGGTGGCCTGGTAAGGTTTTCCGGCTTCGTCCCAGCGTTTCGGAATATGCGTTGCGCCTAAACAGGAAACGGATTTTACGTTTCCGAACAAATTGTCTAAGACGTATCGCCAATGGCACAGCATATCGATAATAAGGCCGCCGCCGTCTTCTTTTCGATAATTCCAGGACGGGCGCTGGCCGGGGATTATTTCGCCGTCGAAGACCCAATAGCCGAACTCGCCGCGGACGGAGAAGATCTCGCCGAAGAAGCCGGTATCGCGCAAGACTTTGAGCTTGAGCATACCGGGGAGCCAGAGCTTGTCCTGAACGACGCCATGTTTGACGCCCCCATTTTCGGCGGCGCGATAGAGCTCGTACGCGATTTCGAGCGAATTGGCGGTCGGCTTCTCGCAGTAGACATGCTTGCCGGCGGCAATCGCCGCGCGAACCGCTTCCGCGCGGCGCTCCGTGGTTTGAGCATCGAAGTAGATGGAGTAATCGGGGTCGGCGAGCGCGGCCGCGAGATCGGTGGTCCATTTCAGGCCCCCGAACTCGGCGGCGATCGATTCCAGTTTCGCGGCGTTGCGCCCGGCCAGAAGCGGGTGCGGAAGAATCAGATCGCCGTCCGGAGTTTCGACGCCGCCCTGAGACATGATGGCGTGAATGGAACGCCGCAGGTGCTGGTTCAAGCCCATGCGTCCGGTGACGCCGTTCATGATAATGCCGGCGTTGTGAATTTTTCGAGAGCTCATTTGGTTTTCGTGTACTGCGGATGCGCGCCTGCAGGCAATGCGGGCACGTCGATGCCAGCGCGCGGCAAGGTTCCGTCCAACTCCTGACGCCAATGCGCGACGTCGCCGGCCGGCCCGTAACAATAGAGCATGCGGCAGGGCGTGTCGCCGATGTTTGTCAGTTGATGGAAGACGCGCGTGGGAATGTAGACGGCCTGGCCTGCTGTCAGGATCTGCCGCTCTTCGCCGAGGCACATTTCGGCAGTGCCTTCGAGGATGAAGTAGATCTCTTCCTGCTCCTGGTTATGCCACGGGACTTGGCCTCCGCCGGGTTCCAGCGTCACGTTGCCCATTGAGAAATTGCTCGCCTGGATGGGACTGACGCCGCCCACCAGGTTCTGCGTGCGGCGCCGCGCGGGATAAACGCGTCCGGCAATTTGCGAGAGATCGGCAACGATCATTATTTTTCCGCGGCCCACGTTTTGTACATTTGCTCGATTGCACCGGCGTCCAGTTTCGGATGAATGACGACGCGATAACGCAAGTGCACGTTTTCGCCTGGCTCCAGTGTCACGGCGCTCACCGGCGCGCTTGGATCGTAGGCGTGGGAGGCAAAGGGATTCACCGCGAAGAGGCCGTAATCGCGTGCATGCCAGCGGGCGGGATGATGGAAGCTGCTGGGATGATCCATGATCGCGATGCCAATGGCTTCGCCATCGATCGTGCCGCTGTAATCGACCCAGTTGGCCGGCTTGCCCCACACTTCTTTCATCGTCCGGCCGCCGGAGGAGTTTGTAATTACTCCGGTTCCGGTTTTTTCCGTTAAAGGATCGGCCAGGCGAACGGCGAAGGCTCCATCTTTATCGTCGGCGAATACGATTCTTACGGCGGGTGTGAGGGTGGCATCGAAATCGATGACGCGCAGCGATGGATCGGAGTGGAAGGTGAGAGTGCGAATGTCGGAGAGAAGCTTCTTACCGGTTGGGTCGAGCCAATCGAAGGCTCCGCGGATAGTACCCATAGTACCCGTAGCCTTCGCGATCTCGACTTTGTTGGCGACGATCTTGCCGGCGTTTGCGCGGTGATAGGAGAACTCGTTTTCCCAAAAATTGACGCCGTTGATGTCGATATAGCCGAGCCACATTCCGCGGTGATGCTGGTGGTCGTGCGTTTCGGTGGAATCGGGCGTCATGGGCCATTGCCTGGTGACGATCTTGCCCGATGCCGAGCGTAACGGAGCGAAGTACGGCTTGGGAAGATCGCTGCCGGTGTAAAAGTCGCCGAAGGGTTTCCCGTCGATTTCGACGTGGATGATGGTGTTTTGTTGGGTGATGTTGACCTGCGCGGGGGCGGCGCCGATCAAGATAGCGCTGGCGATGACGAGACGCCATAGGGTTTTCACATACGCGATTGAAGCACATCCGGACCCTTTCGGTCACGGCTTCAGAAAGTTTGTCCCGATTGGCGCGGCGATTTCGCTATTAGAGGTATGACAAGGGCTATAGGTCCTGTAGATGGAATATTCCCGAAGGATTAACATGGCAGATTGCGTTCTAGGTATTATGCACCCCGGAAGGGACCTCGCGGCGATATCCAGCGTCGAGTCCGCGATTCTCTCGCTGATGGATTATTTGCCGCTTGGTTTTCTGATTGTAAGCCAAACCGGACACATCCTGGCCGTGAACCAGTCCGCAACTCGCAACCTTGAATCTACGGGTGTACTAACCGAGCGAAATGGGATGTTGTCGCTAAACGCCACGCCCGCGGCCAAGAAGATGCGCGAATCGATTCGGGCGGCTCAGGACGGCGATCCAGTGGGGTTGCGTATTGCGAGGCCGGGCGCCAGACCACTATCGGTTGTAATCGCGCCGCTTCAGAACGGGGGAGGCCGCACGAGCTCTGCGATTGCCCCAGCGGCGGTAATATATGTCGCGGACGAACAACCCCAACACACCATCAATCCCCTCCTGCTGGAAGGTCTGTTCGGTTTCACGCCGGCCGAATCCAGGGTTGCGGTGCACATGATGCAGGGACATACCGTGGGCGATATCGCAACGTCGCTCGGTATCAGTGAGCACACCACGCGCAACCATCTGAAGCGCTTGTACGCAAAGACGAATACGCGGAAACAGTGCGAGTTCGTACACGCGATGCTCACCAGTCCCGCGCGTTTTGCGTTTTCGGTTCCGAAGGAGAACGCGAGCGCGGCGGTAGAGGACGATTGGAGTCCACTGCCGGTGGTGGCGGCCGTGGAATCCGGTGAGAGTTTGAGTCCACTGTAAGGGTCTAGTCCAACGCTCCCTGCCGGGTCTGTGAAATAATCAGCACCCGCGCTCCGTAACCGTCGCGGCTCTGCAACTTTGTCCAACGTTTTCAGAGTGTTACTGAGCCGCGCGCGTCAGCGAGCGTAACGAATGCCGAGATTATTTCACAGACTCTGCCGGTCACGGCTCGGAATGAGGGGCGGCGATGGCCTGCGCTACATCATAATAAGATGAGTTCATGGTTCGCCTGGCCGGCGCATTCCTTGCCGCATTGACTGCGCTGTGCGCGGAGACTCCGGCGCAACTCGAGAACACTGGCAAGCCAATGCATGCCGCCTTGGTCTGCAAAGATGACGAGTTGCAATCGCTAGGGTTGAATTGTTCCGGCGACGAGCCGTGCCCCATGTATCTGGAATTGAGCGCGGTCGAGGCGGTGGGCGGCCGCATCTTTCTCGCCGGAAACATTCACACCTCGAGCGCAACCGTCAGTTCGATTCTCTTGAGCAGCGCCGACAACGGTAAGACCTGGACGGAGCCGTTCGAACGCATCCGCTTCTCTGCGCTGGAACAGGTACAGTTTGTCGATTTCGAATACGGCTGGATCTCCGGCGCCGCGATCCAAACGCTGGCGCGAGACCCCTTCTTTCTCGCGACGAACGATGGCGGGAAGATGTGGAAGCAGATTCCCGTTTTCGACGACACGCACGGCGGCAGTATCGAAAAGTTCTGGTTCGATTCGCGCACGACTGGCGAGCTGCTGCTGAGTCCCGTGGGAAAAGCATACGAGTCGTATGAGACAACGAATGGTGGCGAGAGTTGGACATTGAAGCAGACGGGACCGAAGCCTCTGGCGCTGGCTCATAGCGGGCATGAAAACGGATGGCGGCTGCGGACCGATGCCCGCAATCATTCCTACGATGTCGAGCTGAAACAGGCGGCGGGATGGCAGCGCATCGCAAGCTTTCTGGTTGAAACGGGGGTCTGCAAGTGAAGCAGCCATCCGCGATCGAGCTGGAGCTTTTCCGGCACCTGCTGGTGTCGATCGCCGAGGAAATGGGTGCGGTGCTGCGGAAGACATCATTCTCCGCGAATATCAAAGAGCGGCGCGATTATTCGTGCGCGGTCTACGATGCGGCTGGTGAGACGGTCGCAATGGGCGACCACATGCCGGTGCATCTGGGCGCGATGCCGCTTTCGGTGCAGCATGCGACGCGGGCGTTCGATTTGAGACCGGGCGACGTCGCTATTTTGAACGATCCGTTTCGCGGCGGGACGCATTTGCCAGATATCACAGCGGTCGCAGGAGTGTTCATAGGCAAGAGCAAGCGGCCGGACTTCTACGTCGCTACGCGTGCGCACCATGCCGATGTGGGCGGGATGAGTCCAGGGTCGATGCCGCTGGCGCGCGAGATTTATCAGGAAGGCATCCGCATTCCGCCGATTTTGCTGATCCGCGGCGGTGAATACGATCAACCGCTGCTGCGCATGATATTGGCGAATGTCCGCACTCCGGAGGAACGCGAGGGGGATCTGGCGGCGCAATGCATGTCGATCCGGCGGGGCGAGCAGCGTCTGCTGGAGCTGGCGTCGAAGTATGGGATGCCAGTCGTTCGGCGGAACATGGCGGCGATCCAGAATTACAGCGAGCGGATGATGGGAGCGGCGATCGCGCGGCTGCCAAACGGGCGGTACGAGTTCGAAGATTTTCTGGATAACGATGGCATTAGCGATCGGCCGGTTCGGATTCGCGTTGGCGTGACGATTCGGGACCGCACGGCTACGGTCGACTTCACGGGATCGGACGCGCAAGTGGAGGGTTCGGTGAATGCGAATTATGCGGTCGCGGTGTCGGCGACCACGTACGTTTTCCGGTGCCTCATTCGCGAAGACGTCCCGTATACGGCGGGGCTGACGCGGCCGCTCGAAATTATTGCGCCGGAGCGGACGGTGGTGAACGCGCAACCTCCGGCTGCGATGGCGGCCGGCAATGTCGAGACGTCGCAGCGGATCACCGACGTGGTACTGGGCGCGTTATCTCAGGCTGCGCCGGAAGCGATTCCAGCGGCCAGTTCCGGGACGATGAATAATCTTACGTTCGGCGGGTTCGATGCGGGGCGGAGGAAGCAGTTTGCGTATTACGAGACGATCGCCGGCGGGATGGGCGCGTCATCGAAGGCGGACGGGCTGAGCGCGACGCACACGCACATGACGAATAGTTGGAACACGCCAGTGGAGGCGTTCGAGCATCAGTATCCGCTGCGCATCCGGGCGTATAAAATTCGGCGCGGATCGGGTGGTGAGGGT
>JBEKUT010000118.1:0-16610 GCA_049514735.1 Bryobacteraceae bacterium | reverse complement strand
GAAGAGCCCCACGATTTGCTCGGAACCCTGCAATTCCGCCGGTCTTCCCAGTACCGCCCGGCCCCAGACCACATCTCGCCGCCTGCTGTACCGGCTCAACGTGATTGCCCACGCACCCTCAACCACCGTGTTCACCGTGAGGCGATGCCTCGCCGCGACCTTGGGAAGTTCACAGGCAGTCTCCGCCGGGAACTCCCGCCGATGCGTGCGGACACAACTGCCTTGCCCGGATTGCCGCTCGATCCCAAGCGTCACTGCACCCCTAAAATCCGTGAAAGCCCTCCGCCAGAATTGTTCCGCCTTCGTAAGATCCTGTTTGTTCAACCACGCGACGTAATCGCGATAGGGCCGCACTGGCTCTAACTCCGGAATTAGTCCGGACCTCGCCGCCTCATAACTAGCGATCACCTGCCGTAAAACATGCATCACGCTGGTCCGGTCGAGCACGATATGGTGATAGGTCCATGTGAACTGGTGAACATCCGCGTCAGTTTGCGACAGACACAAACGCATGAGCGGCCCACGTCCCAAATCAAATTGAAAAGACCTCTCCGCCTCGATATCGATTGCAGTCTGCAACTCGCGTAGGGGAACTGGAACCTGCCGGAACACCACCTGAAACGGCCTGTCCTTTTTGTTCCAGACGAATGCGCTTCGCAGCGCCGGATGATGATCCATTACCACTTGCCAGGCGCGACGAAATGCGGCCGTGTCGAGATCTCCTTTTAACTCGCAAGAAAACTGTTCCATGTAGAGGCCTTCGGCAGGCTCGTATAGCGCATGGAACAGGATGCCTTCCTGCGCAGCGGACAGCGGATAAATATCTTCGATCTTATCGGCGCGCGCGTTCATTCTGAATCTATCGAGGAACTGGCCGCCAGCTCCGATGTGAGTTCATCAAGTTCGTTCTGATCGAAATCCATTTCCGGAAAATCCGATGGCGTGAAGCCCCCTGCATCGGGCCGGCGGCAGTGCTCGATGATGTCGCGCAATGCATTCTCAAATCGCTCGGGCACATCATTGTCTGGAGGGCAGTGCCACACCATGTGCAAGCGTCCATCGAGCACATAGGCGCTCAATCGGAAAGGTGGATCTCTTCGAATTGTGTGGCTCTCAGTCACACCCGGAGACTCCCGAGCAATTTGGAAAAAGCTGCCGCTGGGAAGGGTCGTATCCAGTTGGCCCAGGTAGTTGAAACTTACTGACGCTTGATACCCCAACTTGGCCTGCCTCTCGTTCGATCCCAGGTACTGCAACATCCCGTAGCCGATCCCTGTACCTGGCACCTGCCGAACCTGTTCCTTGACGGACTTGAGCCGTTGCCCAATCCCTAATTGACCTGTGACGTTCAACAGCAACGGATAATGCACGGTAAACCAACCCGCCGTTCGCGATACATCGCAGCCGAGTCGCTCGTCGCGGCCGTGGCCTTCCATCTCCACGAGCAACTCCTCGCGCTGTAGAGCAGCCAAGAGAGCAGTCAGCAATACCTCATCGAAACGGGTTCGGTAGACACTTGGAACATCCTGCAGCAAGGCCCGAGTCTCTTCCTCGCTCAGCTCGGTTCTGATGTTCTGCTCCGTTCCATCGCTTAGCGATGCACCCTCGGCGCACTGTTCTTCCCAATAAGCCGATTCGGATTCCATCTTCCCAACTCGCGATTGAAGTCTATTCGCCCATTCCTGAAAACTAGCCGTCTTCGGAGCCAATGGGACCTGCTTATACGCCAGGTCGAGATCCTGAAGCAGCACGCGCATCGAAACTCCATCAACCACCAGGTGATGAGCGATCGACAAAACCCGATCGGACGTTCCGTCCGCGAATCGGAACAGCACGGCCCGGAACAACAGGCCGCTACTCAAGTCGAAACGCTTCTGCCATTCACTCGCGCGCTGCCCCAGTTCGCCAAGATTGTTCAACTCCTCAACAGACACGGGATCGGAGGGACATTCGTGCACGATTACCTGTCTCCAGTGGCCGCCGTCCCGTTCGAAGCGTGTACGAAGCGCATCGTGATGATCTACGAGGCTGCCCACCGCGGATCGAAGTGCACTCTCATTCACCGGCTCACGTGCCTCCAGCAAAATGGATAGATTGAAGTGCCAAGGTTCAAGCCAATCCTGCTCGAAGAACCATCTCTGGATGGGAGTTAGTGGCACGTCGCCCGTAACGCGCCGCTGGTCCACAACTGTCGAGCCGGCGGTTCCCGCCACAGCCGCCAAATTGGCGATGGTTTGCTGTTCGAAAACCTGTTTAACGGTGATGTATATTCCTTCAGCGCGGGCGCGAGAAATGATCTGGATGCTGTGAATGGAATCGCCGCCAAGATCGAAAAAGTTATCGTCCCGGCCAGCCTTTTCGACGCCAATAACCTCTTGCCAGATCCGCGCCAGCTTCCGTTCCACTTCGTTGGTTGGCGCGTCAGAACTGTCTTCGGATCGATTCCACTCCGGCGCGGGCAGTGCTTTTCGATCAAGCTTGCCGTGCGCGCTGCGCGGCAACTTTGGCAGTTGGACCCAGGCGCTCGGGATCATGTACTCGGGCAAGCGGTCTTTTAACCAGGCTCTGAGCGCGTTCCAATCGGGTGGCGTTTCGTTCGAAGGAACGATGTAGGCCACCAGGCGCTTGTCGCCAGCCGATCTTTCGCGAGCCTCGATTACCACCTCGCGAACGCCGGGCGCCTCCCGCAGTTTCGCTTCGATCTCCTCAGTCTCAATTCGATTCCCGCGAATCTTGACTTGTTGATCGGCGCGGCCGAGGAACACAATCTTCCCGTCTGGAAGGAAGCGGACCAGGTCACCCGTGCGATACAGGCGTCCGCCCGAACCTTCGAAACGATCCGGCACGAACAGCTCTGCCGTCAGTTCCGGCCGATTCAGGTATCCGCGCGCCAGGCACGCTCCGCCGATGTAGAGTTCGCCCTCCACACCAACTGGGACGGGTTCCATCTCAGCATCCAATACGTAAGCGCGCGTATTCGCCAATGGATTGCCAATCGGAGCAGTCGCACCCCGCCGTGAATTCCATTCAGTTCTGACCTCGCACGCTAACACTCCGACCGTTGTTTCGGTGGGTCCGTAATGGTTCCATACCCTGCAGCCAGGCCGTTTCGTCAAAAGTCCCTTGGCCCAGAAAGCTTCGGAAGCCTCACCGCCGATGATCAGTCTCCGCGCGGGCATGACATCACCTAACGCGGCCAAATGAGAGGGCGCGATCTTCAGGCAATCAATCTGTTCGCGCTCCAGATAGTCGCGGAATGCCGCGCCATCCGAGCCAAGCTCCGCTCCAATAACATGGACCGTCCCTCCGCTGAACAGCGGCGGATACAAGGCCGTGACGCTTGAGTCCACGCTCAGCGGCTGCAACATCGCCCAACTCATCCCGTCCTCAAGATCCGCAGTGGCGCGCATTGCATGAACGTAGTTCACAACCGACCCATGCTCTACAACCACGCCCTTCGGTTTGCCGGTCGACCCCGACGTATAAATCACGTACGCAGTATCATGCTCATCAATAGTTACCGGCGGACATTTAGTTGAGTAACCCTCCAGCAACGTCTCGGCTTCATCCAGTACCAGAACCTCGACACCAAGCCCTGCCATTACCGCTTGGGAAGCCCTTGTTCCAATCACGACCCGCAGCGCTGCGTCTTCCACGACCCAGGCCAAACGCTCTCGCGGATAGCTCGGCTCCATGGGCACGTAACCCGCCCCCGCCTTCAAGATCCCTAGCGCCGCCACCAGGAGGTTTGCACTTCGTTCCATGCAAAGCCCGGCGAGATCGCCGCGGCGGACTCCACGGCTGATCAGCCACTGAGCCACGCGGTTGGAAGCCCGGTCCAATTCCGAGTAAGTGAAACGCGCGTTGGAATCGACTAGAGCGACCCGATCGGGTGTCCGCTCACATTGCGCGGCGAACAGTTTATGAATCACGCGGCTGCCATCCCAAGTCACAGCCGTTTCGTTCCATTCCCGGATTACATTGTCTCTCTCAGCCTCACTTAGTAACTGCAAAGCCCCTACCCGCCGCGAGTCACCCTCAATGAGATTTTGAATCGCCCGATCAAGCGTATCCAACAGGGATTGGGCGACGTCAGCGTCGAATCGCCGCCGGTCGAAAGTGGCTCGAATGCCGATTTCGTCCGAAGGCTGAATTTCAATGGTGAGCGGGAAGTTAGTGCGGTTCTCGAAACTCAGATCGAGCACTTGCAAACCGGTCCGCGCCGGCGGCACAGCCGGATAGTTCTCGAACACCAGGATACTCTCGAACAACGGTGTTCCTTGTGGAATCTCACTCCACGCACTAATCTGATTGAGCGCGGTGCCCATTTGATCTTGTGCGTCAAGATGTAACCTTCGAAGCAACTCCTCGCACGTGACATTGCCGCCAACATTCACACGAATCGGAATCGTGCCGATGAGCAACCCAACGATTCTCTCGACGTCCCGTAGTTCCGGATCGCGGTCCGCCATGGTTGCGCCAAAAACAACGTCGCGCTTGCCGGAGTAGCAGGCCACCACCATCGCCCAGGCAGCGCGGAAAATAGTGCTTAGCGTGATGGACTGCTCTGCCGAATAGCCGCGAAGTTTATTCGATAACGTCCGAGACAACTTCACGCGTTTAGAGTCAGACCCGGCCGGCGTATCCTCCGGCAAGCTGCAATCGATGAGTCTTACCGGTTCATTGTATCCGCGCAGATATTCCCGCCAGAACTGCTCCGCCTGTTCCGGCGGCCGTCGCAGACACCATGCGATGTAATCCCGGTATGAGGCAACCGGCTCCAATTGGGGTCGCCGCTTGTCTAACAACGCGCTGTAAGTTTCCGCTATTTCGGCCAGCAGCCGCGTGCCGCTCCAACCGTCCAATAAGAGATGATGGAAAGACCAAAGACACCAGACACGTCCCTTACCAACCATCGCCAGAGTGACTCGCGTCTGAGAAGGACGAGTCAGATCGAAACGCCGTTCGAGATCGGCCTCCCTGAAGCGTACGAACGCCCGATCGCGTTCTTCTTCAGACAAAGAGCGCCAATCCAGCCCCTCAATCACGACCGCCGACTCCCGATGAGTAATCTGCAGCGGATCATCCACACCTTCCCACAGGAAGCTGGTTCGAAGCACCGGATGGCGCTGGAAAACTTGCTGTATCGCGTCCTTCCAGAGCTCCCTGTCGCGTAATTCCAGCAGACAGGACATTTGAGCGTGATAGGCCCGGCTATCCGGTTCCAAGAGGTGGTGAAACAGGAGACCCTGCTGAGTTGGCGACAGTGGATATATATCCTCAATGTCACCTCTTTCTGTAAACAGCCGCGCCAATCGTTCTTGGTCGATTTTCGCCAGTGGGAAGTCCGTCGGCCGGCGGGCGCCAAGTACCGGCGATTTGGAACCTGTTATGGTGCGCAGTGCTTCGAGAAAAGCGTTGGCTCGTGCGCCTATTTCCCGCTCACTCCAGGAACTACAACGGAAAACCCATGTGACTCGAAACTGTCCGCCCCACACGGCTGCGTCGATATTCAGAGCAAACGGTGCCTGCGCCTGCATGCTTCTCGCCTCGCCTGCGCTTTGGCTGGCAACAGTGAACAAGCCATCGGCCGGTAGCACTCCATCCAACTGACCCAGATAATTGAACCCGACGGAGGGAGACATCCGAAGCTTCGCTCCGCCGTCCCATCGCAATAATCCATATCCGATGCCACCGCTAGGAACGCGCCGTAATTGCTCCTTCACGGACAGGAGTTTCTCGCCGATATCCTGGTCCGGCTGCACCTCCAAACGCAGTGGGTACTGCGCCGTAAACCATCCCACGCTCCGCGATACGTCCAAACCCACGAATTCTTCGCGGCCGTGTCCCTCAAGCGCGATGCTCAGCTGTCCCTCGCAGCCGAGAGCCTCAACCAAAGCGGTTAGTAAAACGTCATTGATCTGCGTTCCGTATCTGGCAGGGACGTCCTGCAGCAGCGCTCGCGTCTCTTCTTCATTCAAAGCGACTGTGACCGATCCGGTCGGCCCGAAGGCCTGCTCATCCGATTCGTCACACGAGCATTGCGATTCCCAATACGGCAGTTCGGCGATCACCTCTCTGCTGGATGCCATCACGCGGAGCCGCTCCGCCCAGGTCTGAAAGCTCGCCGTTTTTCTCTGGAATCGCACAGGCTCGCCGCGCAGCCATTGCGCAAAGCCGATTTCGAGGTCTTCCAGCAGCACTCGCCATGACACGCCATCGACGACCAGATGATGTGCGAGCAACATCACGCGATCGGCTTCGCCTCCGGTCCGGAACAAGATGGCTCGAAACAACAGGCCGCTCGCTAGATCAAATCGCCTCTGCCAATCGTCCGCACGCTCCTCAATCTCGTCGAGATTTTCCGTTAATTCGATTGCAACCGGATCGGCTGCAATATCGCCCAGTATCTCTTGGCGCCACTCACCATCAACGCGTTTGAAACATGACCGCAATGCGTCGTGATGTTCCACCACCGCCCGAACCACCGCATGCAAGCCATCCTCGCTGACAGGTTCGCGAGCCTCCAGCATTACAGCCTGGTTGAAGTGCGACGGATCGTCCCACTCCCGATCGAAGAACCAGCGCTGAATCGGCGTAAGATCTACTGACCCGCTCACATGTCCCTGATCGTTCGATGGCGCGTCAGCCACCTGCGCCACAACTGCCAACGCCGCGACTGTCGGATGTTGATAGAGCTGCTTTACCGTGACCGACAAACCTTCCCGCTGCGCTCTTGCGACAACCTGAATGCTCAGGATGGAGTCTCCACCCAGCGCGAAAAAGTTCTGATGCAATCCCACGTGTCCCGCGTGCAGTACTTCGCACCAGATTCGCAACAGTCTTTTTTCGGCATCCGTGGAGGGCTCTTCAGCCGTTGCTTCTTTCTCCGCAATTGTCGGAACAGGGAGCGCTTTTCTATCCAGCTTTCCACTCAATGTCCGAGGCAGTTCTGCGATTTGCACCCAGTGCTTTGGGATCGTGTAAGCGGGCAACCGGCCAGCCAACCACTTCACCAACTCGTCCCACGACAAAGCTTCGCCTCGCGGAATAATATAAGCGGCCAGGTATTTTTCTTCGGCATTCCCGCCGAACACCTGCACAATCGCATCGCGCACCGAGGGGTGTTCCCGAAGCGTGGATTCGATCTCTCCCATCTCGATCCGGTGTCCGTGAACTTTTACCTGCCGATCCCTGCGGCCGAGAATCTCGATGTCACCGTCGGACGTAAAGCGCGCCAAATCGCCAGTCCTATATAGACGCCCACCATCTTCGCCGAACGGCTCCGGAACAAATCTCTCCGCCGTCAGTTCCGGAAGATTCATGTATCCACGTGCCAGACCAACTCCGGCGAGGCAGAGTTCGCCGGCGACACCGGCAGGCAGTGGCTCCAATTGCTCATCCAATACATACGCGCGCGTGTACGGAAGCGGCTTGCCGATCGGAGGTCTGCCCGGGCGTCCCGCGTCGCACAACCAGACCGTGCTCCAGATGCTTGCTTCCGTGGGGCCATACGCATTGAACATGCGGCGTCCGTTACTCCAGCGCGACACCAGTTCAGCGCTGCATTCTTCGCCGGCGACAACCATGACGGACACGTCCCGCAACGCCTCACTTGGGAGCGCGGACAAGACCGACGGTGTGAGTGTCACGTGAGTGAAGCGCTGTTCCTCAACGTGCGCGAGATCCTCGGCCGGCTTGATGCAGAGCGTCGCACCGCTGGTCAATGCCATCAGCATTTCGAATATCGACGCGTCGAAGCTGATTGACGCGATCTGCAAAACCCGGTCCCCAGGTTGTGCACGGAACATCTCGCGCTGCGCCGCAACGATGTTCGCCACACCTCGATGCTCTACCAGCACGGCTTTCGGCTTACCGGTGGAACCAGACGTCACAATCGCGTAAGCGAGATTCCTGGGATCGGCCTGACGCTTCGAATTTGCGCTGTTGCTCACTGGAAAACAATCGCCGATGTTTTCGCGCGTGAGCAAAATAGCCGGACGGCAGTCGTCAATCGTCTGAGAAATGCGTTGGGACGGATAACCGGCATCAATCGGCAGATACGCGCCTCCGGCCTTCCAGATACCCAGGACACAAACCAAGAGCCCGATTGATCGCTCCAGTTCCACGCCAACTAGCACGTCCGGCCCGACTCCACGATTCCGCAGCGCGGTCGCCATCGCCTCCGCACGCCGGTCAAGATCCGCATACGTGATCTGATCGTTGCCTGCCACCACGGCGGCGGCTTCCGGTGTTCTGATGGCCTGTTCTTCGAAGAGTTCATGGAGACAGACGTCTCGCCGCGGCCCGGCTGTGCTGACGTTCCAGTCCACAAGAACCGTTCGCCGTTCGGATTCTTCGAGAAGAGGAACGCGCCAAAGCGGCGTATGCACATATCTCGGAAGCGATTCAACAAGCCGCCCGAAGTGGCGAACGAAACCGGCGAACACTTCCGGCTCACACGCATTCGCGCTGATCGAAGCCACGCTTTGCAGTGATCCATCGGATTTGTCACGAACATCAATGCAGAGAGCGCGAGTAAGATCCGGAAGAGGATCGTGGAGACTATCCAGACGAACTGCAATCTGGATCGAGCCGCCGAATTCTTCGCAATCATGCGCCTGATGATCGTATGCGCCAAGAAGCGCGCTCCTCAGCTCGTTCAACAGCGCGCCGATGGTCATCTCTGGATCGATCCTCGATACAATCGGCAATAACGCGCGAGTACGTGTTCCGCCTTCCAAGTCTCGGCCAGGCGACCCCATCACCAGCAAACGATGACCGAAGTATCGAAATGCGCATGTCTCCGCCGCGGCGAGTAAAGTGGCGTAGAGCAGCATGTCCGATCCGCCCGCTAGATCGAGCAGACCTCCCGCGGCATCCTTACTGACTAGAAATTCCGATTTCAACGGAGCCGCATTCTGGCTATGACTCGGCCGCGGGAACAGATCCGTTGGCAAGATGGCATCCATGCGAGCCTGCCAGTAGGTCTGGGCTTCTATATCGCTGCGCCCCAAGATACGAAGCTTCTTATCTGCTTTTGTTGCGGTCACTGTTTGAGATGAAAATAAGAGAGATCAAAAACGGAATTGCGACGCTCGGTCGCCGTCTGTCAGCACGGTTCTGAAAGCACCATCGCCGTCGTCCAAAGGAATATCAAGAATACGAAGGGACTCTGATGTGGCCACTGCCTTCAAGAGATCGCGCAGAGTAGTCAGAATCCGCTCCACAAGCGATGCATCGTAGATCTGGCGATCGAACTCCGAATCGAAAACGATCCCACCGCCGGAATCCGCCGCCCAGATAGACAGAGGCAGTCGAGGAGCCCCGGTTCGCACTCCTTCCCGGCTCACCTCCAACCCATCCGGTTGGAAGCGTGCCATTGGAGCATTCTGCAAAGCGAACAATATCTCGAACGGCACACCGCCCTCGCCTGCGGACGCCCGGACCTTCTTCATCAGAACCTCCAGAGGAACATCCTGACGTTCGTGGCACGCCAATAATTCTTCCTTAACGCGGCGTATCAGCTCTGCGAAGGTGGGATCCCCGTCGAGCCTAACATGAACCACCAGGATGTTCGCAAACAACCCGATCAGTCCTTCCGTTGCAGCCTGCGATCGTCCAGCCACGGGCGTCCCGATAGTGATTTCGTCCTGCCCGCCGATCCGATACAACACACACGCCAGTGCGGCCACAAGAAACATGTGCAGCGTGCACGCAAGCCGCCTGGCAGCTGCCTTGACGCCAATCGTCAACTCCGAGCCCAGATCGAGCTGCACCTGCCCGGATCTTACCAAGGCATCGGTCGAAGCGCGCGGCAGGTTCAGCTTCGATGCTCCGTGCGATAGGCGCTCCGTCCACCAAGTCAACTGCCGGTCCCACAGACCCCGGCGGAAGCAGTCCCGCTGCCACTGAGCGTAATCGGCATACTGGATCTTCAATTTCGGTAAATCGGCTGCGATGCCACACGTCCGTTCCTGGTACAGCGCACCCAACTCGCTCTCCAGCACTCCGAACGACCACCCGTCGGCGGCGATGTGATGGAGGACCATGGACAGGACCCACTCCTGGAACCCGGTTCGAAACAGCCGCACTCGCAGTAAAGGGAGTTGTCTCAGATCGAACGCCTTCCCAGCATCCTCGCCGGCTCTTCGACGCCATTCGCTCTCTCCGGCCCCGCGCACGTCCTCCTCATCGAGACGAAACTGCCAAATCGGCTCGGCAATTTGGATGAGTTCACCGCTCACCATATCGAACCTCGTGCGCAACGAGTCGTGACGCTTGACCACGCGATTGAATGCCCACTCAACCGCCGCCACGTCCACGTCGCCTTTCAAGCGCAAAGCCCCGGCGATTCCATATGCTGGACTCGCCGGGTCGAGTTCCGCGGCAAGCCACAGCGCCTCTTGTGCAAAGGAAGCCGGTCGTGCGCCAACGGTTTCCTGCGCAACCAGCGCAGGGAAAACAGAACGGCTCGACTCACCGGGACGCGTCTCATAAATGGCCGCCGCAAGGCCCGAAATCGTCGGCCGCTCGAATATTAATCGAAGAGGCAGATCCACCAGGAAAATGGCGCTCACACGGGAAAGAACCTGAACCGCTGACAAAGATGTTCCACCGGCATCGAAGAAATTGTCGTGGACGCCAATGCGATCCCGGTGTAGCACGCTCTCCCATATCTCGACTAATGCCTCCTCTTCCAGGACGCGAGCCGGAGTGCCCTCAGACAAACAGGGCTCTTGCTCCGGCCTGCTCGCTTCGATAGCACGGAGAATCTGCTCCGGATCGTTTAGATCCGTACTGATTTCTCGCAATATGTCAGGGTTCATCTATTCGGCCGAACAGGAAGCATGGATGGCTTTCGCAGTGCTCTCAGCGTCCACAAAGACGCGCTCTTTAAAGTCGTTGGCCCGGGAACCCACTCTCTCCAGAAACTCCCGCGCTGGCTGATTGCGTTCTGTCGTCACGACAGAAAAGACGGCGCCGCTAAGCCCGCGCGCCCCAGCCTCTTCCCTCAAACGGCTCAACATGCGATCTTCGACACGCCTGCCCAGAGTCCGGCAGCTTAGCAGAAATGTGTCGACTTCGAGAAACTCGCCCCGAGTGCTGAAAATCATCAGACCACAGAGGCCATAGTCTCCAAAGCGATCCCTCACGCGTACGGTCAAGATCTTGAACCTCCCTGAAGATCCCAGCAGCCCCACTTCCGCTGTGGTCCTGCGTTTCGGCGCGCAGTTGAACTGATTCGTCCGCATAGTCAATTCGGATACGCGCGCGATATCGGAGGGTCTCATTTCCTGAATGTCAGTCACAATCTCCAGACTGTCGATAAACTCGTCCGGTGTTTCAAATCGCGGCTGGTCTTCTAAGCGCGCTGTGTTCTCTTCATAGAAACGATTGCGGTCGAAACCGCTCGCGGGGCGCGGGCGATCGAAGGCCCACGCATTTTGTAAGAACCTAACAATCCGCGACTGTTCCGAAGGAAGCCGCAGACACAATACTTTCGGGCAAAACGCCGCCACGTCCGCGCACTCGATTTCGCTGTTATCCAAAAAAATAAAACTATCGAGTCCCAGATTAAGCTGGCCGGCAATTGCCCGAACATTCTCCGCCTTCGATTTCCAGTTCACCATCCAGGAAGCAAAATGCCTCGCCTGCAAAGTCATTTCGGGATGAGCGGCAAAAGTCTCCCTGACAATGGCCTCGTCGTTCTTGCTGCTGAGACATAAAAGCATCCCATTGTCTCTTTGCCGCAACAGGAAGTCGTGTAAATATCGACGGGCATCGCTGAGAACAATCCCATGCGGCCCAACCTCACCGCACACTCCATCCCAAAGCGTGTCATCCGCATCGACAACGACAACCTTATACGATGGCGTCGAAATAGCTCGAATACGGCGTGCAATCATCGTCGCCATCGCTGTGAAACAAACCGCGGTATAGGGAACCGATCCGAGCCTGTCGGCAGTCTCGTCCAACGGATTAGCTACCGGATAGTATTCGGAGACTTGCTGCCACGTAATGGTCTCAATGTGACTGGCCTCTGCCACCAGACCCACCAACTCCGCCTCTGCAGCGGCGACCGACTGAGCCGCGCCGGAGTCTGCTATGACGCGTGAAGAATGCGGGCATAGGATGACGATCGTCTGGCACGTTTCTTTGCGCAACAACGCCGCGGCCAATTCCCTCATCTTGACGTTCAGTCGGTCGTGCCAATCCTCCACCCTAAGAAGAACGACATTGATACTGCGTTGATGCCGTTGAAACCTAGAGCCGGCCTTCAGGAGTTGCTGGAAAACCTGGTTATACGGAGCAAGCTCCACTTCAAATGGCAGTTCCAGCTTCCGCATCCAGAATCGCAGCGGTTCGATGATGGGGTCCGCCGCGAATGTCGCCGCAACGCGAAGCACACGCATCCCTTCATCGCAACCATCGAAAAGCGGTAGTTCCGAAACTCGCTCGCATTCTTTTTTGACCACTGCGCGGATTGTACGCTGATAGGAATCCAATAGTTGCCGCGCCGCCTCACGATCCAATATGCTAAGACGGAAATGACAATGGATCTCAAAACATCCCTCTACGTCGACCACTGTCCAAAACAAATCCAGCGGGCTCGCCTGAATGCCGAGGTCTGCATGCGAGATCTCAAGCCCTTTCCAGTCACGGTAGAAAGACGGAAAGTTCTGTAGCAAGAATCCGACGTTATAAAGAGGATTCCCTCCGCGCCCCGGATTCAAAGCCTCAACCACTTTCTCAAACGGGCAATCGGCATGTTCAAACGCCCGAAACGTGCAATCGCGAATGCGTTCTATTAACGCAGCAAACGTATCGTCATCGGAGACCTGAAAGCGCAAAGGCACGTAGTTGACGAAAGGCCCGATCATTCGATCGGTCTCTGGCGTGGGCCGATGTCCGGCAACAGTACCGATCGTGAGATCTTTCCGCCCGGTCCAGCGGTTAAGCGCTATCCCGAGCGCAGTCAACAGCACAGCGAAAGGTGTCGAAGCAGTGGCGATCGCCAATTCGCGCACGGCCGCCGTAACGTCGGCATCCAAGGTGCACGAAAGACCATCGGGCGTCGAACTCCCCGCGTAAACCGTGTCTCTTCGCGATAACTTAATCGGGCCAGTGCTACCCGCGAGTGTCTGCTTCCACCAGTTCAAATGTTCTTGCAGTAAGGCCCCATCCATCTGCTCTCGCTGCCACTCGGCGTAGTCGCCATAGTGAGCCGTCACCTCACCCAGGTTCGCGACTCGCTTGTCCCGCAGCGAATTATACAGCTCCGCGATCTCCGATTCGAGAATTGCCAGGGACCAACCATCGCCAATCAAATGATGGACCACCAATATCAACATCCATTCGAGTTCGCCGGTCCGCGTCAAACCCACTCTCAACAACGGCAGACGCTGCAAATCGAAGAGCGGCGCGAGTGCTTCGTTGTTAGATGTCTCCTCGAGACTTAGCGTGTAACTCTCTGCGATAATCTGATAGAGGATTCCGTCTTCGATCTCAAAACGCGTTCGGAGTATCTCGTGCCGCCGGATCAATTCGTTCAAGCTTACTTCAAGCGCCTGCCGATCCAACTCGCCACGCAGACGCAGCGCCGCTTTCATGTGATATTCTTCGCCGGCCGCCACGGACAGCTCCGACAGCACCCACATCCGTTCCTGCGCAAACGAGGCGCGAGCCCGTGACCGATCCGCTCTTCGCTTAATACGACGCGGCTCGGGATTACTTGTCCGCTGCTGGAACAGCAGACGAGCCAGCAGCGCCCGTTTCCGTGGAGTGAGTAGCTTCAGGTCTTCTGACAACGAATTCATTTGCGTCCGGAGAGATACTCCGCCACAGCCTCGATAATCTGCGGGTACTCACTATTAATAAAAAAATGACTTCCTGGAAGTACGTGCACGTGGAACTCACCATCCGTCAACTCGTGCCATGACGCTGCCTGTTCCTCCGAAACGTAAGGGTCCTCAGAACCGTGGAACGCCGTGATCGGACAACTGAGAAGCCCTCCCGGCTTATACTCGTAGGTCTCCGAAACGGCGAAATCGGCACGCAGCATCGGCTCCACAATCCGCATCAGTTCATCGTTCTGGATCACTTCCGGCGGGATGCCTCCCAACTGCCGCAACCCCTCCCGGAAATCCTGCGCCGGCAGATTGTGCAGAATTTGCTTTTCGCGATGTACATGCGGAGCCGCGCATCCGGAGACGAACATGTAAACCGGCGAAAGGCCATACTTGCGCCGCAGAATTCGGGCGGCCTCGAAGCTTGCCAGAGCCCCCATGCTGTGGCCGATGAGCGCGAACGGCCTGTCTAGCAACGGTGCAAGGCCATCCGCGATTCCCTGCGCGAGTTCGCGGCAGTCGGTGTAAGCCGCCTCCGAAATACGGGGTCCGCGCCCCGGCAAGTACAGCGGACATACTTGAATCGACCGCGGGAACAGATCTTGCCAAGCCCGAAAGATATGTGCTCCGCCGCCCGCGTACGGCAGACAGAATAGTAAACATTCCGTACCCGGCCGTGGACCCTCCCAAATTATCCACGGCCGCCCCTCCAGCACTCGAGCCTGCATCGCGGAACTCATCGTGAACTCCCCACTGCGTCCATCCGAGCGGCCATGAAACTCTCTGGGAAGAACCCTGGAATCGACATGCCTGTGCCGGATGCCCGCGCCAAAACGCAGACCAGACGGCTTACCGCCAAATCGAGAACACCCAATCCAAAGGGGCTGAAAACGCAAACACCAGGACTCGGCAACCGCGGCGCTATGCGTCTCGATGTCACGTCGAACAGCGCTCCGCGAACGAAGCGCCGGTGTCCAGCGGACTGTTCCGCCAGATGGATCGAGGTCTGCGCTCTACAGACATGATCGATGTCGTCTACAATGTTGTCCGCTCTCAGAATCGTCTCCGCGCTTAAGTCTCTTAGAGAGACATTCAGTATCAGCGTTCCTTCCGCGCACATGCTCAGATCCGAAATGTGTGGGACCGCCGCTGTCGTCGCAATAGAGACAAGTTTCGTTTGCTCCAGTACCGCGGTCGAACTCTTCGCAACCGCGAACGCAAGGCCGCTGCTAAGTTCCCCAAGCTTCTCGCAAAAGCAATGCGCCTTCTCGGGCTTGAGATCGAAAACTACAAAGCGTGTGATCCCTGGAACAGTGGAGAGCAGGAACCGGGCGATCTCGTAATTGATCAACCCGCAACCGATCAGACCCACCGCCGTTTGTTCCCCGCTCCCAAGAACACGGGCCGCCAGGGCCGCGCTTGCCGCCGTCCGCTTCGCGCTGATGACAGATCCCTCGAGAATGCTTTCAGGACGTCCCGTCGTAATAGAATTCAGAATGATCACGGCGGATGCCCGGTCAATTAGCAAACCGTGATTACCGGGGAATGACGAAATCCATTTGATGCCCGCCGTCGCAAAGTCTTCGCCAAGATATGCCGGGAGAGCGATGATCCGGTTTCTCGCATCGTCGGGAAAGCGCAAGAACGTCGAATTGGGCAGCGCCGAATTCCCGCGTCCATGCGCTGCATAGGCGCGATCGACCGCGTCCACGATTTCGCTTTCACGCCCAATCAAGAGGGCGGCAATCTCTTGCCCACGTAATAACAATAGATCGTCGGAGGCCATTAGTTCCTCTCTTGCAGTTCTCGCGAAAGCAGTTCTTCCACTTCTGCTTCGCTGAGTGCTGTGATGCTTCGCTGTAGTTCGTCCACCAGATCCTGCTGGCCGGATTGAATCGCGGCGTCTATTAGAGAGCCGTCAACAGCAGCGGCCAGGTCCGCGAGGCTTGGTAATTCGAACATGTGTCGAAGTGGCAATTCCACTCCGAAAGACTCGCGTATTCGCGCCACCACCTGCGTTGCCAGCAGCGAATGTCCTCCCAACGCGAAGAAATTGTCGCCTGCGCCGACGTTTTCCCGTTTCAACAAATCTCGCCAGATTTGTGCGATCAGTTCTTCTGTTGGCGTTTGGATCTCGCTCCCGCGAAGGTCCCGCACCTGCTCCTTTGGCTCAGGCAACCGCTTGCGATCCAATTTTCCGTTGGGTGTCTGCGGCATCCGCTCCAGGATCATCCACCGTCCCGGAATCATGTATGCCGGCAATCGCTCTCGCAAGCTTCGACTGATCTCCGCCTCGTCGAGTTCATGCCCCGGTTGTGGCGATACGTATCCGATCAACCGTTTTTCGCTTCCGTCACCGCGCGCAATCACCAGCGCCTCCGCAACGCCAGTGATCAAACGCAAATGATGTTCGATCTCGCCAAGTTCGATCCGGAATCCTCGGATCTTCACCTGCTCGTCGATCCGTCCCAAGAATTCGAGACGTCCATCCGCGGACCATCGCACGCCATCTCCCGTCCTGTACAACCGGCTACCGGGACGCTTACTGAACCGGTCGGGAACAAATAGCTCGGCGGTCAAATCCGGTCGATTGAGATATCCACGTGCAACCCCGGGGCCGCCTATATACAATTCGCCTTGCGCTCCCACTGGCGAAAGTTCGCCATGAGGGTCGAGGACATACGTCTCTGTGTTCGCAAGTGGACGGCCGACAGGTACAGTTTGAGCCTCCGGCTCGATCGTTTCTACATGATGAAAGCA
>JBEKUT010000117.1:0-16719 GCA_049514735.1 Bryobacteraceae bacterium | reverse complement strand
GAGGCTCACCGGAATCGTAAACGGCGTCGACTACAACGAATGGAGTCCCGAGGTCGACAACCACATTGCTGCAAAATATTCCGCCGGGGACCTCTCCGGCAAACGCCAATGCAAGCGGTCGCTGCTGGACGAGTATGGATTGCCAGCCGAAAACATGGAACGGCCGCTCATCGGCATCGTCTCCCGCTTCGCCAGTCAGAAGGGCTTCGACCTGATCTCCGAAATAACCCCTCTTCTGGCGGAGATGGATATCGCCATGGCCGTCCTTGGTTCCGGCGAACAACAGTACCAGGATCTTTTCCAGTACCTGGCCTCCACCCATCCGGACCGCTTCGGCGTCAGGATCGGCTACGACAACGCCCTGGCCCACCGCATCGAAGCCGGTGCCGACATGTTCCTGATGCCTAGCCGTTATGAGCCCTGCGGCCTGAATCAGATCTACAGCTTGCGCTACGGTACCATTCCGGTCGTTCGCGCCACCGGCGGACTCGATGATACTATCGATGAGGAAACGGGGTTTAAGTTCAGGGACTATACCGGGGCGGCTTTGGTCGATGCCATCCGGGCGGCTCTGGCGGCGTTTCAGGACCAGAAACTCTGGCGGGCCATGATGCTTCGAGCCATGAGCCGCGATTTTTCCTGGAATGCTTCCGCCGCCGAGTATCTGGCCTTGTACCGGCGAATCCTGGCCGGCTGAATCGTAAGCCGGTGAGACGGCATCTATTTAGAAGGAGAAAATTGAAAATGGCGGGTGCTAATACGCTGAATTTCACGGATCAGAGCTTTGACACGGAAGTGCTCGGCTCGGAAGTCCCTGTACTGGTCGACTTCTGGGCTGAATGGTGCGGACCGTGCCGCATGATGACTCCTACCGTGGACGCGATTGCGACCGATTATCAGGGACGCGTGAAGGTCGGCAAAGTGAATGTGGACGAGAACGGCGGAACCGCGATGCGGTATAACATCCGCGGGATCCCTACTCTGCTGCTCTTCAAGGGCGGTAAGATCGTCGAGCAAAAAGTGGGTGCTGTCGGAAAGACGGACGTTCAGAAGATGATCGACGCCCATCTCGATCCGGTACAGCCGGCGGTTCCGGTGGTGAACGACTCGGTTGTGAAGTAACCACACCTTCCCAGGCTGAAGCCCATTCGGGGCGGCATATCTCACAGAGCCCCCCAGGCGGAAACGCTGTTGGGGGTTCCTCATGTAACTGTTCAACCCTTCTATCCAGCTTGGCTTCCGGCGCATAATGGATCTCAGCGATGAGGATCGTTCTTCGTAGCTCGTCGTTACTGTTCTCGGTCCTGGGCATCACCGCCAATGTGCCTGTTCACAAGGTGGTGCCGGTCCTGCGGCGCGGCTTCGCCGGCCGTATCCGTATCGGCGCTGCGGCCGGCGATCTCTTTGCACTATTCGGCAAGAATCTAAAAGTGGATCGCAAGTCGGGCACTATCGACTCCTTCTCCGCATCGCCTTTGTTGCAGCGCCGTCCCGATCTCTCTTTTCAACTGGAGAACGGGCTCGTGACATCAATTAAAGTCTACTCCCGGCGCTACAAAACGGAGTTCGGAATCGGCGTCGGTGACAACCCCGCAGCCCTCTCGAACCACTATCGAATACGATGGCCCGAAGATACCCTCGCCGAAGTCGAGACACTGAACATGAAATTTCGAATCGAAAACGATCGCATCGTCTGGATTCTGCTTTCATGATTCTTCGCAGCATCCTGTTCATACACGCACACCCCGACGACGCTGAGATTCTCGCGGGTGGCACGCTGGCGCTATTGGCGCAAGCCGGCCACAAGATCGCAATCGTAAGCATGACCGCGGGAGATTGCGGCACAACCGCACACGGCCCCGATGAAATCGCCGCGATTCGCCGGCGCGAAGCGGCTGCCGCGGCCAGCGTGATCGGAGCCGGCTATCTCTGCGCCGGATTCCGCGACCTCGCGATCTTCAATGACGACTCATCCCGCCGCCGTGTCACGGAGTTGCTCCGCCGCGCCACTCCCGGCATCGTGATCACGGCTTCTCCCGCCGATTACCACTGCGATCACGAAGCCACCAGCATTCTCGTCCGTGATGCCTGCTTCGCCGCTTCGGCGCCCAATTACCAAACCGGACAGCAGCATCCCGCCGCGGCTCTGCCCGCCATCCCCCATCTCTATTTTGCCGACTCGATTGGAACCCTCACCCAACCCGACTTCCTCGTCGACGTCAAGAGCGCTTTTGCCCTAAAGCGCGAGATGCTCGCCATGCACGCCAGCCAGCGCGCGTGGCTGCAACGCCAGCACGGCATCGCCGACTATCTCGAGACCATGGAGACTTGGACGCGAGGCCGCGGCCTTCTTGCGGGACTCGATTATGCGGAAGGCTTTCGCCGCTACACCGGCCATCCCTATCCGCAAACACCTCTGCTCGAGGAACTCCTCCGATCCAAGGTCTTCCCCAAACTAACAACTAACAACGACGAACTAACAACGCTCAAACAGTCCTGAACGTACCGAACAGTCCTTTTATTCCCTAATTCGCCCCTGATTATCTCTTAGTATTCTCTGCCCTCCGCACATGAGCGGTACCATCGGTTCTGAACCGTGTGACATTGTCGCAACACAGGTTTCTAAGGTACAAGGGAAGGTGTGATGGATCTCGCCCGCGTGAACGCGAATTTGAAACGTCTTCACGAGCTCGCGGCAGCTACCTACGAATCCGCCAACGATCTCGCACTGGCGTACCTCCGCGCCGGCTGCGACATGTTCGGCTTCCAGGCCGGAGCAATTCGCGGAAGCGAGCCCATCGTCTACGATCCCGAAAATATCTTGAAGCTCCCGGAGCAGCGCATGCATGCTGCCTCGCTCAACGGCCATGGCCAGGTCGTCTTCGCGGGTTCGCCGATTTCCGAAGACGATTCCGAACTCTTCGCCATGATGGTGAAGGACCTCTCGCGCGAACTCAACCGGCATACTACATTGAACCGTCTCTCCTTTGAAGCGCGGCACGACCGGCTGACAGGCCTTCCCAACCGTTTCCATTTCATGGACCTGTTTGAGTCCGCTCTCGAACGCGCTATTCGCCGCTCCGAGATTCTCGCATTGCTGTTTCTCGACCTGGACCGTTTCAAGCAGGTGAACGACACGCTTGGGCACCTCCTTGGGGATCGCATCCTGCAACAGGTTGGCTTCCGGTTGAAGGCTCTGCTCCCTTCGCCGCGCGATCTGGCCGCTCGCATGGGGGGCGACGAGTTTATGGTGGTACTGACCGGACTTCCCGATGCCACCGCGGCCCTGCTCGCCGCCAACAGGATTCTCGACGAACTGCGGGAAGCCTACCGCGTCGACGAGTACGAGCTGTTCGTGACGGCGAGCGCGGGCATCAGCGTGTTCCCTCAGGATGGCGGCGACGCCCCTGCGCTGCTGCATCGCGCCGACCTTGCCATGTATCGCGCCAAAGCCGAAGGCGGCAGTAAGCTCCAGCCCTTCAGTTCCGACCTGCAGGGCCGCGCCGTCGAGCTCTTCGCGTTGGAGAACGATTTGCGCCGCGCCGTCGAACGGCAGGAGCTCGAGCTCTCATACCAGCCCCTGGTAACTATGAACGGCGAGCTGGACGGGCTCGAAGCGCTGCTCGCATGGAATCATCCCAGGTTGGGCCGCATCTCGCCGTGCGATTTCATTCCCATCGCGGAAGAGAGCGGTCTTATCGTGCCCATTGGTTCCTGGGTGATCACGCAAGCCTGTGTGACGGGTTCGAAGTGGCGCGCCGACGGTCTGCGCCGCGTACGCGTCTCTGTCAATGTGTCCGCGCTGCAGTTCGCCCGTTCCGATTTTGTCGATTCCGTCGCCACGGCGCTCGCCTTAACCGGCTTCCCGGCCGAGTCCTTCGAGCTCGAATTGACCGAAACCTTCGTCCTTCGCGACATTGAGGAATCCGCGCGCAGAATGAGGCGCATCCGTAACCTCGGCGTCAACATCGCGATCGACGACTTTGGCACCGGCTATTCATCGCTCAGCTATCTCCGCCGTCTCCCCGCGAATTCCTTGAAGATCGATCAGTCCTTCCTGCACGATCTCGTCGGACCAAATGGCTCCATAGCCGTCGTCCAGGGTATTGTGCTTCTCGCGCATTCCATGGGGCTCAAGGTGGTCGCCGAAGGGGTCGAAACGGAGGAGCAGCTCCAACTCCTGCGCGAAGCCGGGTGCGACAAGGTGCAAGGGCATCTTTATGGTGAACCGTTGCGCGAAGCCGAAGCCCGCGAATTGCTCGCCCGCGCCGAACCCCTGATGTCGGCAGCAGGTCCCCGTGAGCGATAGAATCCATCCTATCGATCACAAAAGCACCAATTCATGAGCGATAGAACCAATTCTATCGATCACAAAACTGCTAAACTATGAGCGATAGAACCAATTCTATCGCTCATGAAATGGAACTGGCAAAAGTCGGATTGGCCTCACTTCACCTGGGACAAAGCTCCTCTCATAAAGCCCGAAGCGCATTTTTTGCTGGAAGCCGGCGTCTTCGTTGGCGCCGTCAAACACCTCCTGCCTCGCGACCGCGAACAGCTCACCGTCGAAGCGATGAGCACCGAAGCCGTAACGACCTCCAAGATCGAGGGTGAGATTCTCGATCGGGCGAGTGTGCAGTCTTCCATCGGCAGGCAATTTGGATTCACCGTCGACAAGCGCCGCGTGAAGCCGGCCGAGCAAGGAATCGCCGAGATGATGGTCGATCTCTATCGCAAGTTCGCGGAGCCGCTCTCGGACAAAATGCTATTCGCCTGGAACAAAATGTTGCTCCAAGGCCGGCACGATCTGAGAGAAATTGGCCGCTACCGCACCGGCCCCGAACCCATGCAGGTTGTGTCCGGCGCCATGCATGACCCGAAAGTACATTTCGAGGCGCCGCCATCGTCGGCAATGCCGCGAGAGATGAAAACTTTCATCAATTGGTTTAATCGCACCGCTCCCAACGGCCGTGAACCACTGCCGAGCCTTACCAGAGCCGGCATTGCGCATCTCTATTTCGTTTCCATTCATCCTTTCGAGGATGGCAACGGGCGCATCGCCCGCGCACTTTCGGAAAAGGCCTTGGCCCAAAGTCTCAACCAGCCGACGCTCACGGCGCTGGCAGCGACCATCCTGATCAGGCGCAACGCCTATTACAACGCCCTCGCAGCCGCCAACAAACGAATCGAGATCACACCCTGGCTCGCCTGGTTCGCGGACACCGCCCTTGAGGCGCAGCGCCGTACCATCGCGCATGTCGAGTTTCTTATCCAGAAGACAAGGCTGCTCGACCGTTTGCGTGGCGAACTCAACGATCGCCAGAAAAAAGCGCTGCTCCGCATGTTGCGTGAAGGTCCCGCAGGGTTCAAGGGCGGTCTGAGCGCCGCCAACTACGCCACCATCACGGGCGCTTCGCCGGCAACGACGACCCGCGATCTCGCCGACATGGTCGACAAGGGCGCGCTCATCCGTGTCGGAGAGCGCCGCCACGCCCGCTATCACGTCGCCATCGTTGATGGCCGATGAAGAACCGCGCCGCGAAGAATCTCGACCGTAACCGAGCCGTGACCGGCAGGGAGCGGTTGCCCCAATCATACATGATCTTCAACGGAGTCGCATGGCCCTGCGGGCCACCAATGTTGATGAAGAATCTCGACCGTAACCGAGCCGTGACCGGCAGGGAGCGGTTGCCCCAATCGTATATGTTCTTCAGGGGAGCGGAAATAACCCGTGATCTTATCGACAGGCTCCTCAACGGAGCTTCAGCTAGAATGCGGAATGGCCAACCCCGTAGCGCCCTGCCCCGTTGAAGAAGCGATTCAGATCATCGGCGGCAAATGGAAGCTCCTGCTCCTCCGCTCGCTGCTGCTCAATGGCCCTCAGCGATACAACGAATTGCTCGCGACGGTTACCGCCATCAGCCAGAAAGAACTCACCCGAAATTTGCGGGAGCTGACTAACGCCGGATTGGTCGCGCGAAACCCCGGAGCCAGCCGAACGGCTCACTACGATCTCACCAAGCTCGGCAAAGGTCTTATGCCAACATTCAGGAAATTGCTGACCTGGGGTACGAAGCTGCTGGCCTCGCGGTAAATATCTACGCACATCCAGGTTCGTTGACACGCTGTCGAAAGCGAAGAGAGAATAGGTCACACATGAAAGCCTTCGCTGTCAGAACCTCCATTCGCGCAACTCCCGAAAGCATCTGGGCCTTGCTGACCGATGCCGCGGGATACACTCGCTGGAACAGCACGGTAGAGAAAGTCGATGGCAAGATCGCCAAGGGCCAACGTGTCACCGTGCATCCGAAGATTAACCCGGGCCGCGCATTCCCCGTGACAGTCGCCGCATTTGAACCTGCGCGCCGCATGGTCTGGACGGGCGGCATGCCGTTAGGACTCTTCAAGGGCGAGCGAACCTTCACACTCCAGCCGTCCTCGAATGGAGAAGTTGAGTTTTCCATGCGCGAAGAATACTCGGGATTGATGGCTCCGCTGATCGGCCGCTCCATCCCGGATCTGCAGCCCGCCTTCGACGAATTCGCCAGCGACCTGAAACGCGCCGCGGAATCGATGTAGGCCAACGACGGTAAACCAGTTCACGCTGCCGGCCAGCTGAACGAACGCGCCCGAAAGCGCGGCAGCCGTTAAGTAGCCGCTCCGGTACATTCCTCCCGCCCAAAAGCCTTCTCTGCCTCCCAACTTCCTGGTATCATTACACTAACATCCGGGTCTAGGTCCGGAGAAGAATAACAAATAGCCCCTCAAGGCCAAAAGGAAAAAGCATGGAAAAGCTGGCGCAGAACATACAGGAAGCTTTTCTAAACAACGCGCGGAAAGACAAAGTCTTTCTTACTATTTACTTGATGAGTGGCGTAAAACTCTCAGGGCGCATAAAAAGCTTCGACAAATACTCGGTCGTACTTGAGACCAACAATCAGGAGCAACTGATCTTCAAGCATGCCATATCGACGGTAGTAGTCTCCAAACCGTTCCACTCATCGTCCGGTCCGCAGCAATCTACCTCCGCCGCTCCCACGGCGCCGCACGTGCCTGGGCCGCCTGTTCCCGCCCAGACAGCGGAGGATTAAGTAGCTCGGGTTTTGACAGTACCCGGGCAAGAACGAGCAATCCTGGTCGGGCTCGACATTACGTCGCGCCCGCGCAAACTTACACAGGGGTCTGCCGAGGCGCCGCCCTTCACGCCAGAGGAGTCTCTGGAAGAGCTGAAAACGCTCGCCGAGAGCGCTGGCGCCGTTGTTGAGGGAACGGTCCTGCAATCCCGCCCCGCCCCCGATGCCGCCACTCTCATTGGCTCCGGCAAACTCAATGAGTTAAAAGAATACGTGTCTGCGGCCCAAGCCGACATGGTCCTCTTCGACTCCGACCTCAGCCCCACGCAACTCCGCAATTTGGATCGCGCTCTCGATTGCAAAATCCTCGACCGTACCCAACTGATCCTCGACATTTTCGCGCGGCGGGCCCGAACGCGTGAAGGACAGCTTCAGGTGGAACTCGCACAGTTAAATTACATGTTGCCTCGACTTACCGGAGCCGGCGTCTTAATGTCGCGCCTCGGCGGCGGCATCGGGACCCGTGGGCCCGGCGAAACCAAGCTCGAGACCGATCGCCGCCGCATCCGCACGCGAATCAAGAAACTCAACGACGATCTGGAGCATGTGCGCGCTGGGCGTCAAATCCAGCGCCGCCAGCGCCAGTCTGTCCCGCTCGCCACCATTGCGCTCGTCGGATATACAAATGCCGGAAAATCGACGCTATTTAATCGCCTGACCGGCGCCGGTGTTCTTGCCGACGCGAAAATGTTCGCAACGCTCGATCCCACCGTCCGCCATATAACTCTTCCGTCGCGCAGAACGGTCCTGCTCAGCGACACCGTCGGCTTTATCAGAAACCTGCCGGCCACACTGGTGAAGGCCTTCCGGGCCACTCTCGAGGAGGTGGTGGAGGCTTCGCTTCTATTGCACGTCGTGGATGTCTCCGCGCCGCACGCGGCCCAGCAGACCGCGCACGTCACCAGTGTTCTCCACGAAATTGGGGCCGGAGAAACGCGCCAGATCCTGGTGCTCAATAAAGTGGATCTATTGCCGGACGGCGCGGACGAGGCCGGCCGCGACTCGCTCGTCCTGGCGCAACGCATTCTCGGTGAAGCTCGCACCCCGGAGATGTCCGGAGCCGTCGCCGTCGCCGGGCGCACCGGCGCGGGTATCGACGCCTTGCTGGCCGCTATGGATCGCATGCTCCCGCTCGATCCCGTCTCGCGAGTACGATTCCTGTTGCCGCTGTCGGAGGGCGGACTTTTGCATTTACTTCATGAACACGGCCGCGTCCTCTCCAACACCTACCGAGACGACCTTTGCGAAGTGGAGGCAGAAGTGCCGGAATCCCTGAAAAGACGCCTCGCGAAGTATGTTGCCGAATGATATTCTGGCGGTAGCCGTAACGTTCGATGAACGTACCCAACGCACTCACGTTACTCCGGATCTTTTTCGTTCCGCTGCTGGTGGCCGCATTGGTCGAGCGGGACATGTCGATTCGTGTGCATGGCGATGTCGTCATCACGAACGCCTTCGTCGCGTTGATCATTTTCCTTGTAGCGGCCGGGACCGATCTCCTGGATGGATACCTCGCGCGCCGTTGGGGACAAATCACAACGGTCGGCACGCTGCTCGATCCCATCGCCGATAAGCTGCTGATTTCCGCTGCGCTCATTTCCCTGGTGCAGATCAAGCTGGTGCCGGCCTGGATGGTGGTGCTGATCATCGGCCGTGAATTTGCCGTGTCGGGCCTGCGCAGTATCGCCGCGGCGGAGGGTTATACCATTCGCGCCAGCGACCTGGGAAAGACCAAGATGATTTTCCAGGTGATCGCCATTTCCATGATGTTGATCACCGTGCGATTCCCGAATCTGACTTGGTTCGCGATGCTCTGGATGTGGGGTGTAGTGGTCTTCGGAATCGTATCGGCGATCGAGTATTTCCGGAAGTTCTGGCGCAAGGTGGATGTCAGGATCAAGAAGCGCCGCCGCCGCGAACTATTGCGCGCGGAGCGCCGCAGGCAGCGCGCAGCGGCCGCGGAGACGCAGGCGGCGGGTGTGAGCCCGATCAAGAATTAGGTTCAGTGCAATATCAGGAGATCCCCATCGAGCAAGGAGGCCCTATGATCGACGATCCTGTAGCCGCCGCTTTGCGCAACGCACCAATCGACGACGAGCCGGAGACCAAGGAAGAAAAACAGGCCGTGGCCGATGCCGGCGACTGGCTCGCCCGGCGCGGTGGCAAAGGCATCCCACATGAAGAAGCGATGCGTCGTCTTGGATTAGAGTAGCGGATCGTGTGAGAGAAATCGAGTGGACCGATACGGCGGCGATCGAGAAGGATGTTGTGCGCAGGCTATTTGGCTGTTCCCGCGCGCCAGTTCAGAGCCACCGTAAGCGACGCGTCGATCGAGCTCGACGTAATTATAAGGAACCGGCCGTCGGGCGCGATGTCCCAACTAATTGGACCGGTGCGAATTCCGGTGTCAACAATCTGCGTCTGGAACAGCGCGCGGGGGTTGCCGGACTGGAACGCCGGGCCGGCGTTGACGTCAACAGCCATCATTTGAGAGTCCGGTGAAATGTAGAACAGCTCTTTGCCGTCCCGCCGCCACCGGGGCTGCACGCCTCCGCCCCGCGAAACCAGCCATTTCCCACCGTTCGGAGAAGGCGGGAACGGAACAACATAGATCTCGCTCACGCCCGACTCGTTCGACGTGTAGGCGATCCAATGTCCATCGGGGGAAAACACCCCCTGAGACGGAATCGCGGCGATTTCAAGCGGCTTCGATTGCTTGTCCACGGGTGCGGCCAGGAAGTCCGAACCGGCCCCAGGCTTAACGTGGGCGTAAAGGATGAACCGTCCGTCCGGCGACCAACTTTTCGGCAAGACCAGACCGTCCGCGCCCACCAGCAACTCCTCGGCTCCCGCGCCGTCCGACCGTTTCCGATACAAGCCTCCCTTGCCGTAAAAAGCGATGTAGCGGCCGTCAGGCGACCAAACAGGGCTCATCCCGGCGGGCGTCACCTGCGTATCAACTCCACCCGCGAATTCCAGACGAAAGAGACCTAAGCGTCCATCCCCAACCAACTGCTTTCCGTCCGGCGAGATCTCTACAACACTACGGGCTACTCCGGCGTCGCCGAGAATCTTACCTTGCCGGTCGCGCCACACATACCTGGCTGCGCCGCGCGGGCCGGACACGTAAGCCAGTGCTCCGTTTTTGGAGGCGCCGCCCAACCAATCGGCCCCTCCTTCCACTGCAATTGGTTGAGCGACCGCGAACGGTTCTCCTGCCGCTTCGAGCCTCTTCATGTCGAACGGCAACGCCATCAGTGTCCCGCCGCGTGTGAAGAGCACTGCGCCCACCCGGCTACCGGCAAGTGGTTCGAGGACTTCTGCTCTGGAATTGTCCGGCAGGATGTGGCGTGGATTGGTTCCGTCCACTGCATTCAGCCACACGCCCACATTCGGCGATCCGTTGCCGCCGCGTACAGCCAGATAATGCTGGCCGTCCGGCAAGACATACGGAAATCCCTGGCCATCTGCATTTTTCGGGAGATCGGTCAACGCTCCGCCCACCGCTGGAATTCTCTGCATGTGGAAAAGGCCGCCAATCAGGATATCGCCGCTGGGACTCCAGCTTCCGCCCATCGCGCCAAGTGCGTCACACAGCGTCTGCACCGGCCCTCCCGAATGCTCGATCTTCTTCAACTTGGCATCGGCGAAAAACCCGATGTAGCGGCTGTCGGGGGACCAGAACAAGAACCTCGCGTCGTCGGTCCCGGCTAACTCGGTGGGCTCGAGCGCACTCAGTGGCCGCACCCAGATCCGTTGCTTGCCATCTTTGGCCAGCGCCATCGCGACCTCGCCCCCGTCCGGGGAAACCGCGATCGACAACGCCCGCGACTTTTCGGGGAGCAGAACACTCATACGCAGAGTTTCCTGGACCGGATTTCTTCCGCGGAAATACACGAAGATGAGCGCCCCCAATAGGACCAGCGTGACCACGCCCAGCGCAGCGAGTAGTACCGGATTTCCGGACTGCGGCGGGACGGACACAGGTTCGACCGCGATCGATTCCAACTCCCACCTCAGGTCTCGCGCCGATTGCCAACGCTCGTCCGGCTCCTTTTCGAGGCATCGCTGCACCACGCGGTCTAATCTCGGCGGCACGGCATCGGCTGGGCCGGAAGGCGTTCGCTTTCCAGTAGCCATCTCCCACAACAGCAATCCGAGTGCATAAACATCGGTGCGGGCGTCGGCGCCTTTGCCTTCGAACTGCTCCGGCGCCATGTATGCCGGAGTGCCCATGACCACGTCCGCGGCGGTAAGATTCGGATCGTGCTCGGATTTCGCCAGTCCGAAGTCCAGCACCTTTACGCCAGACTTCGTGAGCATGACGTTGGCGGGCTTCAGATCGCGGTGCACGATTCCCTTGGCGTGAGCCGCCGCCAGCGCATCCGCAATTTGTACGCCATATTGGATGGTCTGTCCCATCGACAGCTTGCCGCGTTTCAAGCGCTCCCGCAGCGTTTCGCCCTCGATTAGCTCCATTACCAAGTAATTGGGACCGACGTCATGCAGCGTGCAAATGTTGGGATGGCTGAGGGAGGCGATGGCTCGCGCCTCGCGCTCGAAGCGATCGCTGAATTTCTCCTGTGAGATCTTAATCGCAACGCTGCGGCCCAGGCGCGTGTCCGTGGCGCGAAATACCTGGCCCATTCCGCCGGCGCCGATTGGTCCCGAAATCTTGTAGGGACCCAACTGCGCCCCCGCGCTAATAATCGAGTCCGCGGCCGCGAGCGCTTCGCCGCCAACCCACGCGGACTGGTCCTGCAAATTCGCCACAGACAGGTGGCGCGCCAGCAGCGACCTCAGGCTGCCGAGTAATTCCTGGTCGGTGCCGCACGCTTCTCGCAGAAACCCTTCGCGCCGGTCTGGTTCCAATTTCAGTGCGGAGCCGTATAGATCCTCGATTCGCCGCCAGCGCTCAGGCGTCATGATGTCATTGGGTGGATGAGACAATTCGGCGTACCGCCCGGTAAGTCACCGCCATAACGCGAGAGATCTCGTGATTTTATCACTGATTGCCTGGTGTAGTACAATGAGGCCCTTCTCATGAGAACCGACGGGTCGCCGGTTTCGTCGCCGGTTCTTCAGGCGTTCTTCGCCGCCACCGTCATGATGGCTTGGCAGGTGGCCGCGAAAACGACGCGCGACAGTCTGTTTTTATCGGCGTACGATCCGGCTATCGCTCTCCCCCCCATGATGGTAGGCGCCTCGTTGACCTCTATCCTTATAGCGCTGTTGAACGCCAAACTGTTCCGCAGGTACGGCCCTTCGCGAGTGATTCCAATCGGATCTTTGTTAGGGGTGCTGTTGCACGGCGCCGAATATGCGCTGTTTTCGAAGTACCCAGGCCCTGTGGCGATCGCGGTTTATCTTCACGTGGTGGCGATCGGCTCGGTGCTGCTGTCGGGATTCTGGGCGCTGGCCAATGAACGATTCGATCCGCGCGAGGCCCGTAAGCGCTTCGGCCAGATCGCCGCGTTCGGAACCGTAGGAGTATTCGTGGGCGGCATGGTGACCGGGGCTGTCTCAAACCTGGTGTCGACGCCCAGCCTGCTGCTTCTGCTGGCCGGGCTGCAGTTGGTATGTACGCTCGCGCTGTTCGCTTTCGCCGCGGATGGAACGTCAGTTCACAAGATAGAATCAAGCGCCTCCTTACCGGATATAGTTTCCGAGGCTCCCTACCTCGTGGGGTTGGCCAGCGTCGTGTTGCTGGCGGCAATGAGCGCCTCGATGCTCGACTATCTGTTCAAATCCTCCGCTAAATTGAATTTTGCGAAGGGCGGCCCGTTGACTGGATTTCTGGCGCTCTTCAACACCTTGACCGCGGTGATCACGTTCGGAGTGCAAGTGGGCGGCAGCAAGATGTGGTTGAAGCGGTTCGGTCCGGGCAAGACTGTGGCTACCTTGCCGGTCGCGGTCACCGGGGCGAGCCTCGCGACGATGTTTGCGCCGGGATTGATCGCACTGACGGTCAGCCGCGGGATCGAGTTGCTGCTTCGCGGATCGCTCTATCGCGCCGGGTACGAATTGTTTTATACGCCGATGCCGCCATCTCAGAAGAGGTCCGTTAAAGGGATTATCGATATTGGAGCGGAGCGGCTGGGAGACGGGCTGGCCGGTGCCACCATCAAACTGCTGACGATGCTGCCAGGGTCTTCCAGCGTGATTCTTGGATTCACCGCCGTCCTTTCGGCCGTGGGCGCGTGGCTGGCGTTCGGCCTGGATCGCGCCTACGTCAAAGTGCTGGAGAAAGGGCTGGCCAATTCAACGATCGCGCTTCGTCCCGGCGAGATTGAAGATCCCGTGACCCAATCCGTCTTCTTGAAGACGAGTTACACCGTGGCGAAGCCCAAGCTCGAATCGGAGTCGACGCCGGCTGCGATCGTTGCCGCCAACCCTATTTTTAACGACCCCGCTTTGCAGCGGCTTGCGGAGTTGCGCTGCGGCGACCCGGCGCGGATCATTCGTGCGTTGCAGAGTACCGTCGAACTCCAACCGGTGGTGGTGCCGCAGGTGATCGAGTTATTGGACCGCGACGATGTTGCGCAGACGGCGTACCAAGCGCTCACTAAGGCAGGCGGCCGAATCGCCGGGCAGTTGGTGGATGCGCTCGACAGCGAAACCACGTCAAATAACATTCGCAAGCGGATTCCGAAAGTGCTGGCGTCATGCCAAAACCGCGCGGCATGGGAGGGTCTGATGGCGCACCTCACGGACGAACAGTTCGACGTGCGCGTGCGTTGCGCCAGAGCGCTGGAGAGGATTCTGGTGAAGAAGTCGGAGTTCCGGCCACAGCCCAGGGCGATCTTCGACGTGGTGCAACGGGAGCTTTCCGCCACCGAGCTACTGTCGCGGAGCAACAAAGACGGCGGCGTTCAAATGGAAGAGGTCCTCAAGGAGCGGGCCGCGAAAAGCATTGCGCATATCTTCACGCTGTTGGGCCTGGTACTACCTCCGCAACCGGTTCGCCTGGCATTCCGCGCGCTACGTGCCGAGGATCGGAAACTGCACGGCGTAGCGTTGGAATATCTGGACAGCGTGCTTCCCCGCGCTCTGCGTGAGCAACTCGCAGCTTATTTTGAAAGAAGTCTCGCGGCGCCGAAGGGAGTGCCCAAAGAGGAGGATTTGGTTAAGCTCTTGGAATTGAATCCATCTATCATGCAAAACCTGGAGAGGCAGCGCAACGCTCCGGGAGGCGGCGAATCGAAGAAGGAGAACACAAGAGCAGGCGCGTAGCGTTGCACGCCAAGACCGCACATTTCGATGCGTCGAAGCTTGCGGCCCGGAAGACTCTTAACATGAGATGAGTGACTGCTCAGCCGCCCTCTTCGGTGTACCCCGGAGACGGGCTTGTTTAGGCCTGAGAACCAATGCGCCGCGAAATCACACCTGACCATGTTATAAGTCCCGAATCATGCCCGGCGTGGTCCGGCCCATGTTTTTTTGGAGCACACCCATATTCACAGTCTCTGCCCTAAAGGATCTGGAACACGGCGCCAGCCCTACTGAATCTTAGCCACCGCAAGTCGATACGAACACGCTGAACACTGCCCCCAAACCAATAGTCACTAGACGTAATAGTCACTATCTGTCATACTAGAAGGTGTGGGATGTCGAGTACACCGAGGAATTCGAAGCCTGGTGGAGCGATCTCGACGCAGACGAACAGGACAGCGTGGCCTTTGTAGTGCAGTTGTTGGTCAAGGAAGGACCTACGCTTCCGTGGCCGTACAGCTCCGACGTTAGCAGTGCGAAGAAATACAACATCCGCGAGTTGCGAGTCCAGCACCAGGGGAGCCCATATCGCGTTTTGTATGCTTTTGATCCGCGGCGATCGGCGGTCTTGATTCTCGGCGGCGACAAAACGGGCAACGATCGCTGGTACGAAGAGCAGGTGCCCCGGGCTGAGAAAGTCTACGGCGCCTATTTGAGTGAGCTTCGAAAGGAAGGTTTGATTTGATGAAAACGAAAAAATGGGCAGACCTGTATGGCAAGATTCCTGCCGGCAGACGCGAGAAGGTTGCTCAGCGTTTGGCCGAAGCCTCAAAAGAGATGCCGCTGCACCGCCTCCGTGAAGCGCGCCGATATACCCAGAAGCAGTTGGCGGAGGCGATGCAACTGGATCAGAGCCGCGTTTCCAAAATCGAGCGCCGCGCCGACGTCTACGTCAGCACGCTACGCAATTTCGTGGAAGCAATGGGCGGCGAGTTAGAACTCGTCGCGAAATTCCCCGACGGCCGCGTCAAGATTTCGAGCCTGGGCGGCAAACTGGACTTGGTGGCCACCATCGAAGACTAGCCTGCTTCACCCCGGCTGCTCCGCCGGCGGCACGGGACTCTCGATCCGAAACTCCGTAGGCGTAAAATTCACCGTCCGCACTTGCGACTTCGGCCCGATCGGCCCCGTCGGCTTTCCATTAAACTTCACATCCAGCCCACCCGCATTGCCGATCCTCAACCGCGCATTCTCTTTGGCGGCAAACGTCTTGCTCTCACCCGGCTTCAGCAGACCGCTAAATACATACTTGCCATCCGCCGTCAGCGAGATCCACGTTAGCTCATTCGCCGCAATGTCGAGCGTGATCTTATCGTCCGAATTCACTACCGCCGGCGTGTCAGCAGCCGGAGCCGCGGGCTGCTCCTCCTTCGGCTGTTCGGCGGGAGCGGGCGTCTCGGCCGGCGGCGGCGTGGCCGCTGGAGGAGCCGTTTCGGTCTTGGGCGACGGCGCCGAAGGAGCCTGCGTGACCACCGGCACACCCACTCGCTTGGCAATTTGCGATTCTTGCGTACGATGCCACCACATGTAAGCTCCCGTCGAGCCAATCAACGCCAGAATCAAAAGAATGACGTACCCGAAAGTGGACGGCACCCAACGATGTCCCGATCTTTCCGGAGCGGGCGCCGACGCGGCGATGGCTTTCAATAGCTCGTCGTCCTGTTCGGCTGGGACAGCAGGCTCCTCGGCGTCCAGAACCTGGTCCACCTCGTCGACCACCTTGTTCGAATCCGTCGCTAGCGCCGCGGCGTATTGCCGCACGAAGCTCTTGTAGAAAAAGCCACCCGGAATTGCGGTGCGATCGCCGCTCTCGATCGCTTCCAGGTACTTGCGATTAATTCTTGTACTAGCGGCTACCTCGTCCAGTGTCAAGCCGCGCTCTTTTCGTGCTCGGCGGACAATCTCGGCAATGGAGTCCATACACCGTCAGCTACCGGTATAATAACCCACTTGGAAGTCTACCGGCGCGGATGCATTTCTGTTGTCGTGGTGAATTGGAATCGGCGCGAACTTTTACGGGCGTCCCTAGAGTCGCTTGCACGGCAGCGGACCGCTCACCCGTTCCACGTCATCGTGGTGGATAATGGATCGGACGACGGCTCGGCGGAAATGGTACTAAAGGACTACTCCAGCGGGCTAGGATTCCGTGTACAATTGATTCGTAATCCGGACAACGTTGGATTCTGCGCTGCAAACAACCAGGGATTCGCCGCCAGCGATTCTGAATTTGTAGCGCTGTTAAACAACGACGCCGAAGCGGAACCGGGCTGGCTGGATGCCCTCGCAACGGCTTTCCACGAAAGTCCGGACGTCG
>JBEKUT010000116.1:0-16756 GCA_049514735.1 Bryobacteraceae bacterium | reverse complement strand
CCTTTCTCCCCTCCTACGACCCCGGCGCGCTGTTCCGGTCCGCAACCGACTTCGACGCCCACCACGAACTCGTAGTCTTCCGCGACCGGCGGCACGACACCCTCAAGTTCCTCCGGACCATCACCAAGAACCCCGAAGTCTACAATCGCACCGGACGCCACGAGGATTTTGGCGAAATTTCGTTCGTTCAATTACTAAACGAATTCGCCTTCCACGACCTGGGCCATATCCGGCAGATCATGGAACTCTACCGCTCCTGCGGCTTCTACCCGCACATGGGCGCGTTCCAATCGATTTATAAAATCAACCCCTAGGGGATTCTAAGGGCAACTCACTCAAAATACAACAAAACGCGGCACTTTACATTGATGGCCAGTACTTCCGTGTGTTACGCTCTTACAGGACTGTCCCCTCAAGCCCTTCCTCTGGCAGTAACGCCGCCAATTTTGACAACATGGGTTTGTTCCGGCCAGCCCATAGGGATCTGACTTACTGAAATGAACGTTCGCTCTCTGTTCAGCTTATTCTCTTCCGACCTCGCCATCGATCTTGGCACGGCCAACACGCTCGTTTATGCCAAGGGCAAAGGCATTGTCGTGAACGAACCCTCCATTGTGGCCATCAATAAAACCACGGGTGACGTGGAAGCGGTCGGTAAGGAGGCCAAGGAGATGCTCGGGCGCACGCCTGGGAACATCGTGGCCATCCGGCCCATGAAGGACGGCGTCATTGCCGACTTCAAGGTCACCGAGCGCATGCTCAACTACTTCATTCAGAAGGCGCATGGACGCAAGATGCTGGTCCATCCGCGCATCGTAATCGGAGTGCCCAGCGAAATCACGCAGGTGGAAAAGCGCGCCGTTATCGATTCCGCCTATCGCGCCAAGGCGAGCGAAGTGCATCTCGTCGAACAGGCCATGGTAGCGGCCGTGGGCGCCGGCCTGCCCGTCACGGAGCCGTCCGGCAACATGGTTGTGGATATCGGCGGGGGTACTACCGACGTCGCCGTAATCTCGCTTTCCGGTATCGTCTATTCGAGGTCGGTACGCGTGGCCGGCAATGAAATGGACGATGCCATCATGTCGTACCTCAAGCGCAAGTACAACCTCCTGATCGGCGAACGCACCGCGGAGGCGATCAAGATCCAGATCGGATCGGCCTATCCCTTGGATCGTCCCCTGACGATGGAAATTAAAGGGCGCAATTTGATTGAGGGCGTACCGAAAACCATCACGATCGACGACAGCGAAATTCGCGAGGCCCTCGCCGAATGCGTTGCAACCATTATGAACGCCATTCGCGTTGCACTGGAAAGGACGCCTCCCGAATTGAGCGCCGATATCAGCGATCGAGGCATCGTATTGACAGGAGGCGGAGCCCTGTTGAAAAATCTCGACAAACGTATCCGGGAAGAAACCGGATTGCCAGTTTCAATCGCCGAAGACCCCCTTGCCAGCGTTGTCCTTGGCACCGGCAAAATGTTGACCGACTTCCGTTTGCTGCGGAGAGTCGCCATCGAATAGGCTGCCCGCGCAGTTTGCAGTATGGACTTCCTTCTCAACCGGTATCGCAACCTGACGGTCCTGCTAATCGTGATCGTCGGGCAATTGCTGATGCTCGCTTACCAAGTCAAAACCAATAAGGATATCCCGCTGATCCGGATTTGGGCAGTCAGCACGGTTACGCCAGTCGAAGAAGTGCTCGAATGGACGCGCCGCCATACCATCGGCTACGTCGAAGATTATTTCGTCCTGCTTCATATCCGGGAGCAGAACGAAAAGCTGAAGCACGACCTCGATCAGGCCAAACTGGAAAACCACTTCCTCCGGAACGAGTTATCCACGGCCGACCGCGTCCAGCAGCTCAAGATTTTCCAGGATCAAACTCCGTCACGCACGCTCGCGACACGTGTGATCGGCAACGGAACGGGTGCGAACTCACGGGTGGTTTTCGTGGACCGCGGCTCGGCATCCGGCGTCGAAGACGGCATGGCGGTCATCACGCCCGATGGTATTGTCGGTAAGGTGGTCGCTGCCTATCCCACGGCGTCGCTCGTAATGCTGATCACAGATCAGTCTTTTGCCGCTGGCGTCATTTCGCAGAAGAACCATGTCCACGGCACTCTGAAAGGTCTGGGCGGTCCGAAATGCCGCGTGGATTACGTGCAGAACGAAGAGAAGGTGGAACCGGGCGAACTGTTCTTTACCTCCGGCGACGACGGCATTTTCCCGCGCGGCTTTCCGGTCGGCCAGGTCGCGTCCGTGCAGGACGGCCGCAGCGCTAAGGAAATCTACCTGACGCCGAGCGGTTGGCAAGGCGGCCTGGACGAAGTTTTGATCGTGACCGAGGGCGTTCACCAGCCCATTCCGGAGCAGCAGATTGCAACAGCGCCGGTCAAAATCCAGCCTCCGCCCGCCGACACGGTTGGCGCTAATGCGCCCCAGGCTTCCACTGCCGCTTTGAGCACCGACGCGGACCGGCTGCGGCAGGAATATAAACAGATCGGGGACAAGGACAACATCCAGTTCGGCGAGGGCAGAAAGGCTCCCGATTTTTCGAAGGTCGGCAAACCGGCGGCTCCAGTTACGGCGCAGGCTCCAGCGCAGCTCCAAGCTTCGCCGAAGCCGCAAACTCCTCCCGCTGTGACGGCGGCGACAACACCGGCTCAGGAAACGAATCGTCCCCTCAGTCCCGCTCCACCCACCTCTAACGCGGATAAGAAAATCCCTGTCAAGGCAGCCTCGTCGACTCCTACAACGGCAGTAGCAACCCCCCCAAAGCCTAAGGTGCGGGCTCCGTTACTCGTCACCGATCCGGCGGACGCCGATCCTCCGGTAACTGGCGACCGGAACACTGAAATCTTACCGCCGGCGTCACCGCCCAAGCCGAAACCGGCCAAGACCACAACGGGCAATCCCAATCCATGAACGAGTTCAGCGAGCGTCTGCTCTCGGACGCGTCCCGCAAGACTAAGACATCCCGCCTTGGCGTAATCAGCCTTGTTCTGATCCCGTTAATTGCGATCCTGTTCCAGGTCTATGTACCGCGCTTCATTCAGCAGCTTTCCTATCTCGAGCTGCCACTGTTGGTCACGGTACACTTCGCGTTGAGCGGACGTCATCCGATTCCATCCGTCCTTTATGGCGCGGCGATCGGTCTGGCGCAGGACTCTCTCTCGCACCAGCCCATTGGGTTGTACGGCATCGTGAAGACGCTGGTCGGTTATTTTGCGTCATCCGTCAGCCTCCGTTTCGACGTGGATAACCCCTTCATCACGTTCGTGCTGGCGCTGTTTTTCTATATCTTTCACCAATTCCTCTACTGGGTGCTGGTTCGCGCGCTGCTTGGACAGTTGGTTGCGTTCGATCCGGAGCAGACTTTTATCTTTGGCCTGTTGAATGCGGCGGTCGGAGTGCCTCTATTCAAGCTCCTCGACAAGCTCGAAGCCGCCGCGTAAGTCACATCGAGTAACTTTCTCGTCACCGCAAAGACCCATAACCTCGGCGCAACTCCGCGCATCTAATTCTACGGAAGGCATGTTAGCGAGTCCGCGCCATGATCTTTAAGCAAATCGTGTCACTGTTCCTTTCCTGGTCACTGGTGTTGTTCACCATACAGGAGGGGTTCGCGTACCAGAACCCACCTTACAATTCTCAGCCTCCGCCGCAAGGTCCACCCCAGGCCTTGACGCAAACTCCTCAGCAACTGCAGCAGCTTGTCGCGCCGATCGCTCTGTACCCAGACTCGCTGATTGCCCAGATCCTGGCCGCGGCGACTTATCCAACCCAAATTGTGGACGCGCAGCGTTGGCTGAACGATCACAAGAACAAGCAAGGCGAGGAACTGGCGAAAGATGTCGACAAGCAACACTGGGACCCCAGCGTAAAAGCTTTGACGCAGTTTCCCCAAGTGCTCGCCAACATGAATCAGAATCTGGCCTGGACTTCGGAGCTTGGCGACGCCTACGTGAACCAGTCTCAGGACGTTTCGTCCGCGATACAGTTTATGCGACAGCAAGCCCAGCGGGCCGGGAACCTGCAGCCGACGCCACAGCAGAACGTCGTGAACGAAGGAAGCAACATCGAGATTGTGCCCGTTCAGCCCGAGTACGTCTATGTGCCGCAGTACGACCCGTGGCTGGTCTACGGCTATCCGCTCGCGCCGTTCCCAGGTTGGTATCCCTGGCCTGGACTGTACATCGCGGGACCGGGAATCGCGTTCGGCCTCGGTTTCGGCCTGGGATTCTATGGCGGTTTCGGCTGGGGTTGGGGCCATTGGGGCTACGACTGGCGTGGCGGCGGCCGGGTGTCCTTTGACCACAATACTTTCATTTCGCACAGCCCGAGTATCGTGAATCGCGGCGCTTTCCGTGCCGGAGGTGGCGAGCGAGGTGGCTTTGATCGCGGAGGCGATCGCAGTGGCTTTGAACGAGGAGGCGGTTTCGACCGAGGAGGTGGTTTTGATCGGGGTAATGTTCGCGGAAACTCGGGTTTCGGCCGAAGCTCCGGCGGAACGCGTACCGGGGCGTTCAGCAACTTCGACCACGGCGGCGTTGCCCGAAGCAATTCCTTTCGTGGCGAGTCCAGCTTCGGAGGCTTTCATGGAGGCGGAGGTTTTCACGGAGGCGGCGGTGGCCGCAGATAGGAGCGACCTGTTATGACTATCAAACTACTCCTCGCATTTTGTGGCGTCGCTATTACGCACGCTCTACTGGCTCAACAATCGTTTCCTACGCCGGAAGACGCCGGCCATGCCCTGGTCACTGCCGTTGAGAACGATCAATTGCACGAGATCACCAAGATATTGGGCGTCTCCGAAAAGCTCGTGTTCCCGAATTCGTCCAAGGAAGATCACCCCGATTGCGAGATGTTCGTCCAGAAGTATAAAGAGATGCACCGCTTCCATAAGGAGCCGAACGGCAAGACGATGCTCTACGTCGGTGCTGAGAACTGGCCGTTCCCGATTCCTCTGGAAGCGAAAGGCGGTGCTTGGCAGTTCGATCCGAAGACGGGCGAGCGGGAAATCCTCTATCGCCGCGTGGGAGCTAACGAGATGGCGGCCATCGACGCGTGCCACGACCTCGTCAATCCGGAGAAGAAGAAGGATGAAGGCCTGGCTGGCGTATCCGCCAATGTCCCGGACAGCGCCCCGGTTCTGATCAATGGCTACTATTTCCGCGCCATTGGAACCTCCAAGAAGGCGCCGCAGCTTCCCATCGCTACCAGCAAGTTGGAATTCATCGCTTACCCGGCCGAATACCGCTCTTCGGGTGTGATGACCTTTGTCGTGACGCCGAAAAACGTCGTCTATGAAAAAGACCTCGGCCCCGCAACAGCCAAGGTCGCGAGCCACATGACGGAGTTTCACGAAGACCCGTCCTGGTATCCCGCGGATCAGCCGATGGTTTCCAAGTAGAGCAGACGATCGGTTTTCGTCGTCTGCTTCCTTCCGGCCGTGTAGAGCAGACGATCGGTTTTCGTCGTCTGCTTCGCGTTCGGAGAGTCAGACCACAAAAACCGATGGTCTGACCTACAAATTGGTTAGACTAAGAATTACGGCGTAGTTTCCAGTGAACGTACAACTTGAGCGCGAGGAAGAGAAGTTACAAAGCAATCGCCTTGCGCGCGAAGACATCAAGTTTGCGTCCGGCAAAATCGCCTTCTTTCAATACATTGCCGTAGCCGTCTTCGTCTTCCTCGTCTCCGGCTTCTGGGACCTGCAGGTCCGCAACCCCACCCGCTATCAGGAACAGGCCGAACAGAACAGCGTCAAGTCCATTCCCGTGCTCGCGCCCAGGGGCAAGATCTTGGACCGCGATGGCCGCGTCATCGTCGATAATCACGACTCTTACATGCTGATTCTGACGCGCGAAAACCTCAAGATGGAGCACCTCAAGCCCATCGCCGAAGGCCTGAGTCTCGATTACAGCGAATTAGTCGCGCGTGTGCGCAAGTTCCAGAACCAGCCCAAGTACGTGCCCATCATTATTAAAGAGGAGCTGACGCCTGCCGAGTTGTCCTTCGTCGAGTCCCATCGCGACCCCCTCACCTTCCCCGAAATGGAGCTGATCCACGCCCAGCGCCGCCTCTATCCCAAGGACGGCCTGGCGGCTAACGTCATCGGCTACGTGGGTGAGGTTAGCGAAGCGGAGCTCGACAGCCCCGAGTTCATCAAGTATCACCAGGGCGACGTGGTCGGCAAAGATGGCATCGAGCGCCAGTATAACGATGTGCTCATGGGCGTCGACGGGCAGCGCCGCGTGACCGTGGACAACATGGGCAATGAGCACAATGTGCTCGACGAAAAGAGCGCCACTCCCGGCAAGAATCTGCAAACCACCCTGGATCTGGATCTTCAGGTGGTGGCCGAGCTCGCCATGAAGGACCGGACGGGCGCAGTGGTGGCGCTCGATCCACGCAACGGCGAAGTCTTAGCGATGGTGAGCCGCCCCACTTACGATCCGAATCTTTTTGCGGCCCGCATCCGTTCTTCCGATTGGAAGGAACTCGTGGATAATCCGGACAAGCCCTTGTTGAATCGCGCGATTCAGGCGCAGCTTGCCCCCGGGTCCACGTTTAAGCCCATCATGGCGCTGGCGGGACTCGAATCCGGCGCCATCACCGACGATTTCAAAGTCCATTGCAGCGGCGGCGCCGACTTCTATGGCCGCTATTTCCATTGCTGGCGCAAGCAGGGGCACGGTTCCGTCGAAGTGCATCGCGGGATTCGCGAATCCTGCGACGTGTTCTTTTATACCGTCGGTAACCGCATGGGCATCGACACCATCGCGAAGTACGCGGAAATGGCCGGATTTGGATCGCGCACGGGAATCGATTTGCCGCATGAAGCCGAGGGCGTCATGCCGTCCACTCGTTGGAAAAACCGGCTGTTCCGGCAAAAATGGTATGCCGGCGAGACCATCTCGGTTTCCATCGGCCAAGGTGCAACTACGGTCACTCCATTGCAACTGGCGTCGGCTATCGGCGGCATTGCGGTTGGCGGCGTCTGGCAAACGCCGCACATGATCAAGGAATCTCCGGCCATCCGGCCTGCCCGCAGAGGCGACTTGAACCCCGAAAACGTTGCCAAAGTGATCGATGGCATGTATGGAGTGGTCAATGAGCCGGGCGGGACAGCTTACGGAATCGCGACCATCCCCGGCATCCCGGTGTGCGGGAAAACCGGCAGCGCGCAAGTCGTCTCGAACGAGTTTCTGAAGGGGAGAAAAGCTTCCGAGGAAGAGCAGGATAACGGCTGGTTTGTCGGATTTGCACCCAAAGAAGCCCCCGAAATCGTGGTGGTTGCGTTGATTCAACACGGTCTCCACGGCACTGCCGCCGCGCCCGTCGTCCGCGATGTCATTAAGGCGTACTTCGACAAGAAGGCCCGCTTGAATATAAGCAAACCAGCCATAGCGCGTCTGACTCCGCCGCTCTTAGACACACCCGCGGCGCGACAATAACTTCGATGGCCTCCTACCGTTCCCTCCGCGATTTCGATTGGACCATGTTCATCCTCGCGTTCACCATCTGCGGAATGGGCGTCCTCGAGATTTATAGCGCGACCAGCGAAACTGCCTGGCGCGATGCCTGGTGGAAACAGATTGTCTGGCTCGGCGTCGCTAGCGTGCTGATGTGGATCATCACTTTGATCGACTACCACACCCTGCTCAGCCACGTTTACAGCCTCTATGCGCTTTCGGTGGTGACCCTGATCGCGACTTTTATCGTCGGACAGAAAGTTTTTGGCTCTCGCCGCTGGATTGGGCGCGGAAGCGTTCACCTCCAAGTCTCGGAATTCGTTAAACTGGTTTTGGTATTGCTTGTAGCCCGGTATTTAACCGATCTCAAAACGGAGCGGCTGGAACTCCGCGACCTTTTGAAGCTAGGCGCTTTAATCGGGTTGCCGATGGTGCTCGTAATGAAGCAACCCGACCTGGGTACGTCGCTCACTTACGTTCCGATTCTGTTGATCGGCATCTTTCTGGCCGGTCTCCGGTGGCAACACGCGGTGGCGATCGGTTTGGTACTGGCGGTAATCCTCCCAGTCGGATACTATTTCCTCCAGGACTATCAGAAGGCCAGGCTGGTGAGTTTCATCGACCCCAGCCAGGATCCGAAGGGTACCGGATATCAGGTGATTCAATCCAAGATTGCGGTGGGTTCGGGTGCGTTGTGGGGTCAGGGCGTCAGAAAAGGTAGTCAGACACAGCTCCGTTTCCTGCCAGTGCCGCACACGGATTTCATTTTTTCGGCTTTTGCCGAAGAACATGGATTCGTGAGCGTTGTAGTCGTTTTAGCGTGTTATTTTCTTCTGCTGATGCAGATCGTTCAGAACGCGCAGACCGCGCCGGACCGGGCAGGTACGTACATCTGCATGGGTGTCGCGACGGTTTTGTTGTTCCACATCTTAGTGAACGTTGGAATGGTGGTGGGACGGATGCCGGTGACTGGCATCCCGTTGCCGCTCATGAGTTCGGGCGGGTCTAACGTCATGTCGATTTTTTTAATGCTGGGGCTTGTGAATAACGTCCGGCTCCGGCGGTTTGTTAATTGAAGTGGTCAAAGGTTGGCCAGCTTCGAAAAGGAAGATTGAAGGGTTCGCCAGGGCGCCTCTGAAGTCGCGTCCGCCGGCACATGCTTTATCGCCGGCATCGAGTTCGTCGGATGTTGCAGGTTGACTCCATTCGGCGGACGACAACAGATTTAATGTAGCCGGCCGGGCAAACGGTCGTTCGCGATCACCCGGCGGGTTGCAACCTTTAGAACACCTTCCGCCTCTCCTTCAGAAACTCGTCCGCCCGCGGCCCGGAACGCGGAGAACTAGATGACCAAGGAAATGGTGATCGCGGCGAATCGCCACGAAACGAAAGTGGCCGTTCTCGAAGACGATCAACTGGTTGAAGTGTATTTTCAGCGCGCCAACGAATATTCGCTGGCTGGCAGCATTCACAAAGGCAGGGTCACACGAGTTTTGCCGGGCATGCAGTCGGCGTTTGTGGACCTGGGGCTGGAACGGGACACGTTCCTTTATGTGTCTGATTTCTTCGAAGAAAACGAAGAGTATGACCAGATTCCGAGCGAGCGGGAACCCCGTCCCGAGCGTGGAAACGATAGGGGAGGCGATAGAGGCAACGAACGGAGTGGACGGGAGCAGCGTCCACCTCGGGAAGACCGGCCACCTAGAGAAGACCGTGCTCCGAGGGAAGATCGCCCGCCAAGAGAAGAGCGTCCCCCGCGCGAAGAGCGGCCGGAGCCTATCGTCTTAGAAGCTGTCCCTCCCGCCGGTGAGCCTGTTATTGAAACGCTGATAACGGAAGCGCCGCTAGTGGAAACGAGCGCGCCGCCTGTCGCGGGCGAGTCGGCGAATCGAAACGAGGGAGATCGCGACCGGCATCGCAGATCGCGCCGCCGCCGCAATCGTGGACGCGGCTTCCCGGATTCGAAATACGCCTCGTCCTCTCATGCTGCCGTGGAACGGGCGAATGAACCCGTCGAGACCATCGCCCCGGAGCTCCCTGTGCCTGAATCCGCCGGCGAAGAGTTTCCCGTTCTCCCCGGCGAGTCTCTCGCAAAATATCGGCATACCGCGGTCCCGAATCTCGATGCGGGCGAACAGGAAGAACTTGGAGCCGCTTCACCAGTCGCGGAGCATACCGCTGAGCAGGCCACGCCGGAAGACGTCGAGGCCGCCATCGAAGCGGCGCTCCCCATTGTTGAAGAAGCCGCCGAAGAGAGCGAAGTCGAAGAGCTCGTCGCCGAAGCGTTGGCCGAGGCTGAGGAGGAGGAAGAAGAAGCTCCCCTAGCCGAGGCGGAGTTATCCGAAACTGCCGCGAGCGCGGAAGCGGAGCCGGCCGAGGTCGTCGTCGTCGAATTGGAAGTGGAAGCCGTTCTGGCTGACGGGGTCACCGAAGAGAGCGAAGCTGCGGAGCCGGCCGGGGAGCAAAACTCATTGGAAGCCGGACCGCAAACCCAGCCGGAGCCAACGCCGTCGGAGCCCGCCGAAGCGGCTCTCCGCTCGAATGAAGGCCGCTACGTGCAACATCGCATTTCCCGCCGCATGCGCCGCAAGATGCGATCTCAGGGCCGCGGACCTGAGAACGAACCCCGCCGCGAAGGCGAGCCCCCCTCCGCTACAGCCGCTGAGCCCCTGAAAGTTGAAGCCCGGCAGGAAGTTCGCGAGCCTCGTGAACCTCGGCCGGAGCCTCGCTCTGACCCTCGCTCTGACCCTCGCCCCGAACAGCGCCCCGAACAGCGCCCCGAATCTCGCCCCGCCGCAAGACCGGAAAGAATGCCCACGCCCCTCATCACCGACCTCCTCAAGGAAGGCCAGGAGATTCTGGTGCAGATCGCCAAGGAGCCGTTAGGTCAAAAGGGCGCGCGTATCACTTCGCATATCGCGTTACCAGGACGCTACGTCGTCTACATGCCGACCCTCGAACACATGGGCGTCTCCCGCAAGATCGCGAGCGACGAGGAACGCCTGCGCCTGAAACGGATACTGAATGCTCACCGCGCCGGAATCCAGGGCGGCTTCATCGTGCGCACCGCTGGCGAAGGCAAGACGGAAGATGAGATCGCAGCCGACATGAGCTTCCTCGGCAACCTCTGGATCGACATTCGCCAGAAAGCCGAAAAACGCCCGGCCCCCGCGCTGCTGCATCACGACCTCGACATCGTGCAGCGCGTGCTGCGCGATCAGTTCACGGATAACTTCAAAGCCATCTGGGTGGATAACGAAGAGGTCTACGAGAGCATCCTGCGATTCGTGCAGCGCTTCCAGCCTTCGCTTGTAACACGCGTGAAGTTGTACACGCGCCCCGCGCCCATCTTTGACGCATTCAACATCACGCCCGAACTCGAAAAGGCGTTGCGTCCGAAAGTGTGGCTGAAATCGGGCGGCTATATTGTGATCAATCAGACCGAAGCGCTGGTCGCCATCGACGTGAACACTGGAAAGTTCGTCGGCAAATCCAATCGCCTGGAAGACACCATCGTCAAGACCAATACCGAGGCCGTGAGAGAGATCGTCCGCCAGATTCGATTGCGCGACCTCGGCGGAATCATCGTCGTGGACTTCATCGACATGGATGAGCGCAAGAATCGCCAGAAGGTGATGCAGACCCTCGAAGAGGCCATGCGGGTCGACAAAGCGCCCTACAAGATTCTTCAGTTCAACGATTTCGGTCTCGTCGCCATCACCAGGAAGCGCGTCAAGCAGAGCCTGGAGCGGGCCTTATGCGCGCCGTGTCCTTATTGCGACGCCGCTGGCTACGTAAAATCGGTGCAGACCGTCGTAGGGGAGATCCTCCAGGAAGCGCAGAAAATTGTGTCCGCGGTAGCGGAAGAAAACAACGTCATCCTGAGAGTCCATCCCGATGTGGCGAAGATGTTCAAGTCCACGCAAAACCATTTCCTCGAGGAACTCGAGAGCATCCTGCGGCGTCCCGTGTTGGTTAAAGGCGATCCGCTCCTGCATCACGAAAAATTCGATCTGACCTAACTCCGGGCCGCGGCGCTTGAACCGAGCCGCGACGTTTTAACCGAGCCGTGACGTTTTACCGAGCCGTGACCGGAAGGGAGCGGTGCCGTAATCGTTTTACCGAGCCGTGACCGGAAGGGAGCGGTGCTGTAATCGTTTTACCGAGCCGTGACCGGAAGGGAACGGTGCTGTAATCGTTTTACCGAGCCGTGACCGGAAGGGAGCGGTGCTGTACCGTTTTACCGAGCCGTGACCGGAAGGGAGCGGTGCTGTACCGTTTTACCGAGCCGTGACCGGAAGGGAGCGGTAATAAAAATTAGAGGAGAAACACCATGGCGCAATACGCACATCCTGAAGTCCTGGTGACCACGGGCTGGGCCGCCGATCATGCCGACGACGCGAACGTCCGCGTCGTCGAAGTGGACGTCGACACGAAGGCTTACGACGAAGGGCACGTCCCCGGCGCCATCGCCTGGGCCTGGAACACGCAGCTGTGCGACACCACCGTGCGCGACATTCTTGCAAGAACGCAGTTTGAGCGGCTCATGACCGCTTCCGGCATCTCGAACGATACCACGGTCATTATTTACGGCGACAGCAACAACTGGTTCGCCGCCTGGGCGTTCTGGCAAATGAAGATCTACGGCCACAAGGACGTCCGCCTCATGGATGGCGGGCGGAAGAAGTGGATCTCCGAAGGCCGCGATCTCGAAACCACTCCGCACCAAGCCCGTCCGGCGGCCGCTGCGTACCGCGCCTCCGATCCGGATCTATCGCTTCGCGCCTTCCTTCCGCAAGTGCAGGAAGCGGTGAAGGGCGGCAACACCGTGCTCATCGATGTGCGCAGCCCGCAGGAATTCACAGGCGAGATTCTCGCGCCTCCCGGACTCCCCGAAACCTGCCAGCGCGGCGGTCACATTCCCGGCGCGCACAGCGTCCCGTGGGGCAAAGCTTGCGCCGACGACGGCGCCTTCAGACCTTTCGAAGAACTGCAGAAGCTTTACGGCGCGGAGGGCGCGGATGGCTCGAAGCCTGTGATCGCCTACTGCCGCATCGGCGAACGCTCCAGCCATACCTGGTTTGTGTTGAAGTACCTTTTAGGAATTGACAACGTCAGGAACTACGACGGGTCTTGGACCGAATGGGGAAACCTGGTAGGAGCCCCGGTCGAAAAAGGCGCTGCCAGGAAGGCGCATGAAGCCTGAAGAATATTCGGAACGAAGCGTTGAGGTGGAAGGTTGGCCGGTTCGTCTAACCACCTACAAACTGGACGGAAAATATCATTGCAAAGCCGATAATGTGTCGCCAGGGGCGAATCTGGCGCGCACCATCGCGGCAACCAAAGAAGAAGCCGAAAGCAAAGCCTTGGATCGTGCCCGCGAGCTGCTGGGCCGCACCCGGCGTCATGCCATCTAATCGGAGTTAACTTTGCGTCGAAGCGGCCGCCATGGTCGACGAGACCTTGCTGAAAATGGTGCTGATGCTGTGCGACACTCCGGGCATGATCGCGCCCGCCGCAACAGCGACAAAACCGGCCATCAAAGCGTACTCAATCAGATCTTGTCCACGCGTATCTCTTAAAATCGCCAACTTCAAGAAGGGTAGGTTCAAGAATTTCATATAATCAATTATCGAACGATAGTTAGTTCCCTTACTCTAGACGGAATCGCTTAGCCTGGCCGAAAGATCAACGTAATCCCACGTTTCTAGTACCAGATCTACGGTTTTCCATAACGCCAGCCGATGGAGAAGATGTGTCGAAGGCTACCTACTGTTATCCACAATACATGTAGAATTGGGACACACCGGCTGTTTCGGGTTGACCCAGCTCTCAGAGTGTTGTAAAGTCGAGGTTTCTATACTTTCGAAATCCAATTGTAAGGAACACGATGACCCAAAGTCACCGATGGTTTAGCGTTCTCGCTACAATTGCCATCGTTTCTATTTTATGTAGCTGCGTTAGCAGCCGCCCTCAGCAGCAGTTCGCGATGTCCTTCCTGCCAGCTCCTCTACCCGCCCCCCCGTCCGCCGACGAACCCACGCTTCCCTCTGGCCTCTACGAACATTCGATGCCCAACCTGGCACAAAAGACGCTCTCAGATATAGATTGGCCGGGCGAAGTCGATAGCCGCATCCTGCGGGCGCAACAACAATTCGAGTCGGGCAAGAAATTTTACCAGCGTGGAGATATCGCGGCTGCCCGCCAGCAGTTCGATCTGGCCATCGACACGTTGCTGACCGCGCCGGAGAATCTTCCCAATCGTCAGAAGCTGGAGCGCAAGCTCGATGAGCTATCGGAGTCCATCTATCGCTACGACCGCGAGGGATTGGGCTCCGGCGAAATGCGCGACGAGATTGTTTTCGACAAGTCGCCCATCGACAGTATTCTCGAAATGACCTTCCCCATCGACCCTAATATGAAGCCCAAGGTCATGGAAGAGATTCAGGCCACCGTCTCGCAGTTGCCCCTCGAAGTGAACGATCCCGTCCTCAGCTACATCCACTTTTTCGCTTCCGAGCGTGGACGTAAGACTCTAATCGCCGGGCTCCGCCGGGCCGGCCGCTACAAGCCTCTGATCCAGCGCATCCTCGATGAAGAAGGCGTCCCTCAGGAACTCATCTACCTGGCGCAGGCCGAATCCGGCTTTCTGCCGCGAGCTGTCTCCTACAAACAAGCCGAGGGGATGTGGCAGTTCGTGCAGTTCCGCGGGCGCGAATATGGATTGATGCAGACCACGCAGAGCGACGACCGGCTGGATCCCGAAAAAGCGACGCGGGCGGCCGCGCGCCACCTGCGCGATCTGTATACGCATTTCGGCGATTGGTATCTCGCCATGGCAGCGTATAACTGCGGACCCGGCTGCGTCGACAAAGCCGTAATGCGCACCGGCTTCGCCGACTTCTGGGAACTGCGCAGCCGCGATGCGTTGCCGAAACAGACCGAGAACTACGTCCCCGCGATCCTGGCGATCACGATCATGGCGAAGAACCCGCGGGACTACGGTCTGGAAGGATTGGATCTCGATCGGCCGATCGAATACGACACCCTCGATATCAAGGTCCCCACCAGCGTTGCGCTCATCGCCGATTCGGCCGACCGCCCCGTCTCTGAAATCCGCGATCTCAATCCGAGTTTGTTGAAGTCCGTTGCACCCTCCGGCTATTTGATGCACGTTCCCAAGGGTACATCGAACGCCATCCTGGCCGCGCTTGAAAATGTTCCTTCGGAGCGGCGCATGACGTGGCGCATGCATCGCGTCGAGCGCGGCGAGACGCTGGCGCTCATCGCAAAGCAATTCAACACGCCTCCGGCCACCATCGCGCAAGTGAACAACAATCTTTCCGATGCGCCCGAGACTGGCGACCTGCTTATCATCCCGGCTTCATACAATCCCGATGCTCCGCTCGTCAGACGGGCAGTGAATCGCAAGAAGACCACGGCGCATAAGACCGCTGCCGCGAAGCAAGTGCCCGATCGCATTCTGCATCGCCGTGCCGCATCGCGGACGCTCAAGACCGCCAGCGCGCGCGTGGCGCATAACGGCGAATAGCTCATTTCAAATCTCATTTTTCTATTGCCTTCGCAACAAAACGAGTTATTCTAGGGTGAGGTTACGCCCTAACAGGAGGCTTGGATAATGTTTGATAGCTATCGTTTCGCCGGCGCCGATGATAACGAACTCGACGATTTCGACTTTGAAGAAGAGCACACAGACCTGCACTCCGAAGTCGGCGCCCACGACGAGGACGACGAAGATGAGGAGACCGAAGTAGTGGTCGTGGCCGTGGAACCTGTGACCCCCGCGCCCGCCACCGATGCTCCTCGCAAGAAGCCCGTGAAGAAGGCTTCGAAACCGGCGTCTAAGGCAGCGGCGCCTGCTCCCAGCAAGGCCGTCGCGAAGAAGGCGCCTGCGAAGAAAGCTCCCGCCAAGAAAGCCCCGGCGAAAAAAGCTCCCGCCAAAAAGGCCCCGGCTAAGAAGGCCCCAGCCAAGAAAGTCGCGGCCAAGAAAGTTCCGGCCAAGAAAGTAGCCGCGAAAAAGGCTCCGGCCAAAAAAGCGCCAGCGAAAAAAGCGCCCGCCAAGAAGACTTCGAAAAAACGCTAGTAGCGCAGAGTGGGGCAGACCATCGCCTTGCGTGGTCTGCCTTCCCCTTGGATAGAAACTACTCTTTCCCCACCACCGACCGGCAGCGCTCAAAAAGCTGCAACAACGCGTCGGCGTATTCCTCCGGTGTCTTGGTGATCTTGCCCGTGAATCCCGCCACGCCCGCGCCTTTTCCATAGCCCGTCGTCACCGCGATAAACTTCATCATCTCCAGCGCAACCTCGTCGCCGCTCCGGTGCGATGTCTTTTCTTCTGTCTTATCCTTGTCTTCAGCCATTCCACCCTCGTCCTTTGTGTGTAAGACTCGTCTTACGTGTGTGTGTAAAACTCGTCTTACGTGAGTTGCTCAAAGACTAGAGTACTCGATTCAGCTGCCGGCTAATGCCCGTAAAAGCCCTTCGACTGATCCGGAAATTACGCGGAGGAGCGCAGTCGCATCTCATCGAATGCGCCGACGGCCGCTTCTACGCCGTCAAGTTCCGCAATAATCCCCAACACCGCCGCATCCTGGTGAATGAATGGATCTCGGCCGTGTTCCTGAAATACCTCCAAATCACCACTCCCGAAACCGCTATCGTGGATCTTAGCCCCGAATTCCTGGAGAAAAATCCCGATGTGCACATTCAACTCGGCTCCCGGAAAGTCGCCATCGAACCCGGCTGGCACTTCGGATCGGCTTACCCGGGCGACCCCGATCGCGTCGCCGTTTACGATTTCATCCCCGACCTGCTCCTCGATAAAGTCGTCAACCTGGCGGACTTCTTGGGAGTCCTCGTGTTCGACAAATGGGCCGGCAATGCCGATTCCCGCCAGTCGATCTTTTATCGCGCGCGTCTGAAGCAGTGGGTTTCGGGCGGCGATGAATACCTCACCCGCACCGGCTTCGTCGCCAACATGATGGATCACGGCTACGTCTTCGACGGTCCGCATTGGACCTTCGCCGATTCGCCGCTGCAAGGTTTGTATTTCCGCCCCATCGTGTACGAGAAGGTCCGCTCCTGGAACGATTTTCAACCTTGGCTCGACCGTGTCGTCCACTTCCCCGAAGAAGTAGTGGACGACGCGCTGAAGCAACTGCCCCCGCAATGGCTCGCCGGCGATGAAGAGGCCCTCGAAAAACTGCTCACGAAACTCATGGCGCGGCGCAAACGAGTTCCCTCCCTGATCGAGGA